>JBBRVU010000177.1:0-8495 GCA_038246575.1 Actinomycetes bacterium
CCGACCGGACAGCCGCCCTTGCGCCATGGCTCGAGTTCTACAACACTCAACGCCGCCACAGCGCACTCGGCGGCCTCCCGCCGATCAGCCGCCTGTCACCAACGTGACGGCCGAGTACAGCTAGCGGCTAACGGCTGCGACTCCGAGCCGCCGCGGACGCCGACCTCAGCGTCGCCCCCGCCGCCGCGCCGAGTGGCACCCACCGACTGGCAACCCGTCGACCAACACCCTGCCGACCAACTCCCTGCCGACCAACACCCTGCCGACCAACTCCCTGCCGACCAACACCCTGCCGACCGGGCCGCGAGCCCGTCGCTTGAGTTCGACTCGGTAGCGGCGATTGGCCACCGACGACGCCTCTGGCCGACCAGCCCCGGACTGGGTCGGGGTTGCCGCGCCGCTGCCTCGCACGCTGCGGACTCGGCGGACAGGCACCCCTTCACCATGCCAGCCGCCGCCGGGGCAGGGCCGACTGGTCGCCGGCCGTGGTCGCCGTGACGGGGCTGCGCAGCGACCTGCCCGGACCGGAAAGGCGACGCAATCGTGCTCCTGGCGGTCGTACGACCAGAAACGCGCGATTGCGTCGCCTTTTGCGCTCGGGACGAGGGCGGATCAGCCGTCCCTCGCCCCGCGCGAGTGCGGTCAGACGAGGATGCCGCCGTCGTCGCCCGGGTCGGTCGGGGTCGTGCCGGAGCAGTCGCCCTTCTTGTAGCCACCGTTGCCGCCGCCCGCCGGGTCGCTGTGCGGGTTGCCGCCACTGGAGTTGTGGCCGCAGTTGCCCCACCCGTTGTCGCCGCCGTTGTTCGAGGGCGCGACGGGGGTCACGGGGCCGGCGGGGCGGTTCGGCGAACCGTTCGCAGCCATCGCAGGTGCGGCCCCCGCCGCAACGAGGGCAGCTGCGAGCACGGCAGCCGAGAGGAGCTTGGTCATGTTGGTCCCTTCACGGTCCGGGCGGGCGCCGGACACGCGGGTGTCATCGACGGCCGAGCACTCGGATCTTGAGGCCGGGCCGGATCTGTCAGCCATCCGGACCCGTAGGGCGACGACCCGACGCGCGCCCAAGGGCGACGGCGTGACTACGCGTATCCCTCTGTCGAGACCAAACATTCCTGGCCGGGCCGGTCATTTCGGGCGCCACCGTTGGTAGCGTGCGGTGCACACCGACGGGCACCGCGAGCGCGCGATGCGACCCCTGCCAGGCATCGGCTCGCTCCGTCGCCCAGTGGGCGACTCGGTCCCGATCACAAGTGGGCGACTCTGCCCGGGCTGGGGAGTGACGCGGATGACGGCGACGACTGACGACCGCGCAAGAACGGGCTACTTCGACGTGATCCGGCACCGCAGCGCCCTCGTACTCATCGGTGGCGCGCTCCTGTTGCTGCTGGTGCAGTTCAAGGTCGTCACCATCTACTACACGCCGCTGTTCATCGGGCTGACCTATCTGGCGGCCGCCGCGACTGCCGGCCGCAGGGGCGCCCTGTGGGCGCCGGGCTTCGTTACGACCTGCTGGGGGATCGGGGTCCTGCTCGGCCGGGAGAAGGTCGTGACGATCGACACCCGCCTGAACTACCTGATCGCCGGCCTGATCGGCGTGGTGATCGCGCTTGCCTTCCGTTACGCCCTCGGTCTGTCGGTCGGTGCGCTGGGTCTCGCGGTCGCCTTCGGGGTCATCGTGGTCTACGAGTTCGTGTCGTTCCCGAGCTGGGTCTACCAGGGCGGCGTGTTCGCCGTGATGCTTGCCGTCTGGGGGCTGTGGGACCTGCGCCCGGAGTCACGCAAGGCACCGGCACCGGTGTCTGCAACCGCTGATCGCCAAGGGCGCAGCTAGGCGGGGTCGGTGACGGTGACGACCACCGCGCGGAACTGGGCGGGGCTTGCCTTGAGCACCGTCAGCCGCGGGTCGGGCACGTCGAGCAATCGGCCGGACACCAGCGGCACCAGAGCAGCCAGCCGACGATCGGCGAGCACCGCGTCAACTGACCGCCGGTCGCCCCCGACCACCACGGCGTCGAGCGCCGCGGCGGCCGGCACCAGGATCCGCATCGCCACGTCGGCCGCTGCCTCCTGCGCCACGCGCGCCTGGCCCTCGCGCCGCCGGGCGAAGCGCTGCTGGGACTGACCTCCCGCCGCTGTGCGGCCCTGCACGTGGCGGGAGCCGACCTTCGACGACACCAGGGCCGAGCCCTCGAAGACGCCTGCGGCGTGCCCGCCGCGGCGGACCAGCAGCACCCCCACCCGGCGGTCGGTGAGCGCGTGGGTGACCAGTCCGCCGTAGGGCAGTCCGTCGTTGACCAGCAGCGGCGGGAACGGCATCGCGCACCGGGCCGTCGCGCCGTCGGCGGCGCTGACCGTCACGGCATCGGCCGTCTCGGCGGTCCAGCTGGTCGCGCCGTGGCGGTCCGCGAACCGCGCCAGCCAGCCCTCGACGCGCTCGGCCTCGACGATCACCTGACGTGTCACGGTCACGGGGACCATGATGTCCGTACCGGGGAGCAGGTCAGTCGCAAGCCGGTTGCCAGTGCAGGAGCGCAGGCTGGGGCCGCCACCGAGGAGGCTGCCATGGTCACCATCACCTGTCCGGAGTGCAAGGCCGAGCTCACGCTCCCCGCTCGCCGGCTGCTGGTGCGGGTCGACGCCGGCCGGACGTCGTCGGGCGAGGTGCTCTTCGGGTGCCTGAGCTGCGACGTCACTGTCGCGACGGAGCTGGACGCTGGGGGAGTCGCTGCCCTGGTCATGGCTGGGGTCAGCCACCTCACACTCTCGGCGCCGATCGTCGAGCACCCCGAGGCACGACCGGACGGGCCGCCGTTCACCGCCGACGACCTGCTCGACCTGCACGAGGCACTGGCAGAGGACGAGTGGTTCGACACTCTCGCGCCGAGCGAGTGACGGCCCGTTGGGTCACACCTGCCTGGACTCCTGGACACCGCGCTGGTGCCCGGACCCGGAGAGTGCGCGCCGACCGTGGAGCAGTGCCGCCACCTCGGTGGGTGGTCGGGCGGCCGACCACAGGAAGCCCTGCCCGGACAGGCAGCCCAGTCGCACCAGCTCCGCTGCGACCTCAGGTGTCTCGACCCCCTCGGCCACGACCTCGAGCCCCAGCGAGTTGCCCAGCCCGATCACTGCCTGCACCACCGCATGCGACCGGCGGCAGGTCGTCATCGCGAGGATGAACGACTTGTCCACCTTGAGGATGTCGACCTCGAGCTCGGTGACGTGACTCAGCGCGCTGTAGCCGGTGCCGTAGTCGTCGGCGGCCAGCCGGACCCCGAGAGTTCGCAACCGCTCCAGGTCCCGACGGACCGCGCTGCTCACGGTGAGCAGGTGCGTCTCGGTCAGCTCGAGCACCAGTCGTCGCGGGGAACAGCCCGACTCCTCGAGCGCCTGACGTACGTCGTGCATGAACGTCGCGTTGGACAGGTGCCGGGCCGACACGTTGACGTGGACGATCGGCGCCGACTCGCCCAGGGTCTCCTGCCACATCGATCCCCACCGGCAGGCCTCGCGCAGCACCCACCGGCCGAGCCGCACGATCAGGTCGGTCTGCTCGGCGACGTCGAGCCACTCGCCTGGGGGCAGCAGGCCGCGGTCCGGGTGCTGCCAGCGGGCAAGCGCCTCGACGCCGAGCGGCTGGGAGGTCGCCAGGTCCACGATCGGCTGGAAGTGCAGCACGAACTCGTCGTTGTCCAGCGCCCGACGGATCTCCGGGGCCAGTCCGGCCCGCCGCGCCGCACGTACCTGCATCTCCTGCTCGAAGACCTCGGCCCGGCCCTTGCCCTTGCGCTTGGCCGCGTACATCGCGGCGTCGGCCTGCCGCAGGATCGACTCGGCGGTGTTCTCGGTCTCCGCGTCGGCGAGGGCGATGCCGATCGAGGCGGTGACGCTGTACGAGCTGAGACCCACCTCGACCGGGTGCGACAGGGCATCGAGCACGCGGTCGGCGACCCGCCGTGCCTCGCGGTGCTCGTGCAGGTCCGGGCAGAGCACGACGAACTCGTCGCCACCCAGCCGGCTCACCGTGTCGCCGGGGCGGATGACCTCGGTGAGCCGTTGCGCCACCGATCGCAGCACTTCGTCACCGGCCAGGTGCCCGGCCGCGTCGTTGATGGTCTTGAACTCGTCCAGGTCGAGGAACAGGATCCCGACGGAGGTGTTGCGGCGCTCGGCCGTGGAGAGCTCGTGCTGCAGCCGGTCGGTGAGCAGGGCCCGGTTGGGGAGCCCGGTCAGCTCGTCGTGCATGGCGATCTGGAGCAGCCGCTCCTCGGCGAGCTTGCGGGGGGTGACATCGGCTATCTGGGCGGTCAGCGACACCGGCGCCTCGTGGTCACCGTCCGCGATCCTGGCGATGGACACGTCCAGCCAGGCCGGGAGTCCCCCGGCGATGTGCTCGATCTCACCGCGCCAGGAGGCCTCGTCGCCGGTCGAGACCGCACGCATCACCGCGTCGATCCGGGTCTGCTCGTCCGGCGGGAGCAGCCCCTGCCAGGTCTGTCCGGGTGACTGGTCTGTTGCCAGCAGCCGGCGGGCCGCATCGTTGGCCCGGGTAACCACCGTCGTCCCCGTCTCGACGTCGAACTCCAGGAACAGCATGCCCAGCAGGGCGTCGTCGAAGTTGCGACGGAAGCTTCGCTCCAGCTCGAGCAGGTCGTTGCGGGCGCACCGTGCCTGATCGCTGGCCACCGCGAGGGTCAGGATGGTCAGGACGACCGCGGCCAGCAGCAACTGACGCGTTACCAGCGCAGTGCCGGGGTCGAGCTGGCTGAGCGGGGCGTCGACCGGGAGTGAGATCGTCGTGGCGGCGATCGCCAGGCACCCGGTGATCCAGGCCGTCGTGGCCCGTCCGAGACGCATGGCCGTCCAGACCAGTGGTGGCACGGTGAGGATGATGAAGGCCAACCGCGCCGCGTCGGTGCGCGAGACGCCCAGGATCAAAGCCAGCACGGCGACGACAGCGGCGCCCTCGGCGATCCGTCGTGGGGTCGGTCGTCGCCCGCGGGCGCTGCGCGACAACCCGATGAGCATCGGAGCCACGATCAGCATCCCGACACCATCAGACGCCCACCACGCCATCCCGGCAGTCATGAAGTCGGCGTTGCGGCCCAGGGCCACGGTCGTGGCTCCCAGCGAGGCGCCGACGAACGTGGCGATGACCGCGCTGACGCAGAAGGCCGCCCAGGAGGTCAGGTCCCGCAGATCGCGGCGCGCACCGAGGGCGACCCACGCCACCAGGAATGCCACCGTCTCGGTGGAGTTGGCTGCTGCCAGGCCCAGCGCCACCCGTAGCCCTGCCCCATCCGCGAGGTTGGCGCCGGCGTTGGCGACGATGAGGGCAACGAGCATCCAACCGCGGTCGCGGCGGGCGACGACGATGATCGCGGCAGCTGCGATCCCGGCCGCGGGCCAGAACACCGCGACCGACCCGGCTCGCACCTCGAAGAGGAGGGAGAGGTGCATGGTGAGGGCATAGGCCAGCGTGAAGCCGGCGATGAGCGCAGGTTGCCCGGGGGCGATACGTCGCACTCAGTCATGATCGTTGACACTCGGTTGTCAGAACATGAGGCGACTGCACCCGATGCGTGACTAGCGAGATGGTGCAATTGCGCGAGTTCGCTCCACTTCGTCCAGCAGCGCCCGCTCGCGGCCGGCGAAGTCGGGCACCTGCTGCCCGCGGACGAGACGGGCCCGCAAGAACGCCAGCTCAGTGGCGGCCTGCTGGAAGTCGCGCATCGAGCGCACCCCGCGGCGGCCGTACCGTTCCTCGGCCCAGCGCTGGGCCGCGCGCCGCTGGGGCAGCGAGGCGAGCATCGGCACGTCGGCCGGATCCAGCCACCCGGTCTCGACATAGGCCGGCAGCTGCTCAGCGACCGTCCGGCCCTCCAGGCGGCGCGACCAGACAGCGACGCCGATGGTCAGCGCGAACGCCGGCACCATGACCACGACGTACCCGGTGAGGAAGCCCTGCAGGCCGGAGAGGGAGGCCCAGTTCCAGGTGGCGTGCAGGAGCACCGCCAGCAGGTAGCCAACCACCGGAGCGCCGATCCGCAGGGCTGAGCTGCGGGTGCGCGCGGCGAGCCCGATGCCGATGCCGATCATCGCGGTGAACAACGGGTGCGCGAACGGCGAGAGGACGCCGCGCAGCACGAAGGTCAGACCGGCGGCAAAGATCCCGCCGGAGACGCCGAGCTCCTGGTCGCCGGCGAGAAAGGCCCGGCCGAAGTACAGGACGTTCTCGGTGAAGGCGAAGCCGAGCCCGGCCAGGCCGGCGAGCACGATGCCGTCGACGACCCCGTCGAGCTCGTTGCGCCGGAACCACAGCACGAGCAGGACGGCCATGCCCTTTGCCGCCTCCTCGATCCAGGGCGCCACGAGCACGGCTGTCGCGGCCATGCCGTCCGAGGGGCCGCCGGTGCGCGCGATCGCCACGGCGCTGGCGGTGTTGAGCACGGCGGCGGCCAACGCGGCGACGGTCGCGCCCCAGAAGAACGCGAAGAGCAGGAGGCCGCGGGGCTCCGGCTCGTAGCGGTCCAGCCAACGCAGCGCGCCGAGCACGAAGGGCAGCGGCAGGGCCGCGAGGCACAGCCCGATGAGGAAGCCGGTCGTCCCGGTCGATGAGGTGACGACGCCGAGCACCACCAGCCCGGCAAGCGCCATCAGGACGGCGAGGAACGCGGCGAGCAGTAGTCGCTGCAGCCGCTCCCAGTGCCCTGAATGGATCACCGGTCGAGCCTAACGGGCGGTCGCAGAATGACCTGCCTCGACGGGATTGGCGCGGACCGGTCGGGGCATCCGTGCACCCAGATGGGGGTCGGCTTACGGCAGGGGACGCCGGCCCCCATCTCCAGACACTCGCGGTTGCCCTAGCGTCGCGGTCATGCGACCCGACTCGCCCAGCACACTGCCGTACACCCCTGACGCCGTCGCCGGCATCACCGCGCGCGAGCGGGAGCGGTTCGTCGCCGAGCATCCCCGCAGCGCCGAGCTCTTCGAGCAGGCCCGGGCCGTCATGCCGGGCGGCGTCCCGATGAGCTGGATGGTCAAGTGGCCGGGGCCGTTCCCCGTGTTCGTCGCGGAGGCGACCGGCGCGCACTTCCGCGACGTCGACGGCCTCGACTACGTCGACCTGTGCCTCGGCGACACCGGGGCGATGACTGGTCACTCACCGGCGGCGACCGTCGAGGTCGTGCGCCACCAGGTCGGGCACGGCATCACCGCGATGTTGCCGACCGAGGACTCGATCACGGTCGCGTCCGACCTGCGACGGCGGTTCGGCCTCCCGCTGTGGCAGTTCACCCTCTCGGCGACCGACGCGAACCGGCATGCGATCCGCTTTGCCAGGCACGTGACCGGACGGCGCAAGGTCGTCGTGCACGACTACTGCTACCACGGCAGCGTCGACGAGACCTTCGCGACGCTGGACGACTCGGGACGCACCGTGTCGCGGCGGGGCAACATCGGAGCGCCCGTCGACCCCGCCGAGACCACGATCGTGGTGGAGTTCAACGACGTGGACGGCCTGGAGCGGGCGCTGGCCACGGGCGAGGTCGCTGCCGTGCTCTGCGAGCCGGCGCTGACCAACGTGGGCATCGTCCTGCCCGACCCCGGCTACCACGACGCTCTGCGCGAGCTGACCCGTCGTCACGACGTACTCCTGATCATCGACGAGACGCACACGATGTCGGCCGGGCCGGGCGGCTACACCGGCGCCCACGGCCTGGAGCCGGACCTGCTCACCGTCGGCAAGGCGATCGCGGGTGGCATCCCCGCCGGCGCGTTCGGCATGACCGCCGAGGTCGCGGCCCGGATCGCGGCGCTGGTCGACCTGGAGGACATCGACGTGGGCGGGATCGGCGGCACGCTGGCCGGCAACGCCCTCTCGCTCGCCGCGATGCGGGTGACGCTGACCGAGGTGCTGACCGACGGGGCGTACGAAGTGATGGTGCCGCTTGCCGACCGGTGGGCCGACGGCGTGGACGCGGGGATCGCGGCGCACGGGCTGCCGTGGCACTGCAACCGGCTCGGGGCCCGGGCGGAGTACACCTTCACCCCCCGCGCTCCGCGGACCGGTGCGGAGGCGCACGCGGCGGGGGACTTCGCCCTCGAGCAGCTGCTGCACCTGTACGCGCTGAACCGGGGCATCCTCCTCACGCCGTTCCACAACATGGCGCTGATGTCCCCGGCCACCACCGGGGCAGACGTCGACCGGCACACCGAGGCCTTCCACGAGGTGCTCGCCGAGCTGGCCAGCTAGCTGCTGCGCCCGGAGGGGGTGCAAACGAGTGATGCGGAAGTGGACCGGGCTGGGCCGGGGGGTAGCCATCCGGGCCACTTCGGAATGACCCGAGTAGGTCATGGCGGTCCAAATCCGGTCATACCTAGTCTTGGGACGCGCTGCAGACGCGGGCGTGGTGGCAACGGGGCGAGAGGAGGGCCAGTGGCGCGCAAGGCCGACACTCGCCTCGAGGACCCGCTGGCTCTCGACGAGATCGAGCTCTACG
>JBBRVU010000178.1:0-8351 GCA_038246575.1 Actinomycetes bacterium
ACCGCAACGCCAGACCGGCAAGCGGGTCGCGGTGGTCGGCTCCGGCCCCGCGGGGCTCGCGGCCGCCCAGCAGCTCACCCGCGGCGGGCACACCGTCGTGGTCTATGAGCGGGCCGACGCCATCGGTGGCCTGCTGCGCTATGGCATCCCCGAGTTCAAGATGGAGAAGCGCCACCTGGATCGTCGGCTGGCCCAGCTGGCGGAGGAGGGCACCCAGTTCCGAACCGGCATCGACGTCGGGACCGACATCAGCGCCGACCAGCTGCGCGCCCGCTACGACGCCGTCGTGCTGGCCATCGGCGCGACCGCTGCCCGCGACCTGCCGGTCCCGGGCCGCGAGCTCGACGGAGTGCTGCAGGCCATGGAGTACCTCCCGCATGCCAACCGTGCCGTCGCCGAACCCGGCTACGAGGTGCCGGTCACGGCACACGGCAAGCACGTCGTGATCATCGGCGGCGGCGACACCGGCGCCGACTGCCTGGGAACCGCCCACCGCCAGGGTGCCGCGTCGGTGACCCAGCTCGAGATCATGGCCGAGCCACCGCCGGAGCGGACCCCCGGCAACCCCTGGCCGACCTGGCCGCTGATCTACCGCACGTCCAGCGCCCACGAGGAGGGCGGCGAGCGGGTGTACGCGGTGAGCACCACCCGCCTGGTCGGCGACGACGAGGGTCGAGTCAGTGGGCTCGAGCTCGCCGAGGTCACCATGGTCGAAGGACGCTTCCAGCCCGTCGAGGGATCGTCCCGGACGATCCCGGCCGAGCTGGTGCTGCTGGCGATGGGCTTCACCGGTCCCGCGGCCGCCGGACCGGTCGAGCAGCTCGCCGTCGAGCTCGACGCCCGCAGCAACGTGGCCCGCGACGACGCGTTCATGACCTCGGTGCCGGGTGTCTTCGTCGCCGGGGACGCCGGCCGGGGCCAGTCGCTGATCGTCTGGGCGATCGCCGAAGGCAGGGCGGCGGCTGCCGGTGCCGACGCATGGCTGCGCGGCGGCCCGTCGCTGCTGCCGAGCCCGATCGCGCCGACAACTCGGCCGCTAGGCGTCTGACGGGAGCGGCTACCCGGGCACGTCCCGGAACTTCTGGGTCCACGTGCCGGGGGGGTACGGCCCAGCGAAACCCGCGTTGCTGCTGGACAACCTCGTCCACCGTGGTGACATCCCGGTCACCATCGGGGTGTTCCTCGCCCCAGGTGTACTCGGCGATGCGGAGAACTCAAAGAACCGCAACGCCGAGTACGACGCGTTTGACGATCGGTATGCCACCTTCCTGCTCACCGAGATCCTGCCCGCCGGCCACCGCGACCTGGGCTGGAATGAGCCGACGGGCAACTGGCTCGTGGAGAACCTGCGCGTCGCGGCCGAGCTGGCAGCGGCCGGCTATGACATGCGTCTCGTCCTCGGCGACGGCGGCCACAGCCCAAACCCGGTGGTGTTCTCCTGCCTGACGCCCCGCGTTGGCTCTGGCGGGCGACCCCGACCTGACGCGACCACCACCCGCTCGCGCTTTTCCATGATCGGAGGCGGATCGCGGTCTAGATCGCGCGCTCGGTCTCCGATCACCGGGACAGCGGCGTCCACGGGGGCAGCGGCGTTATCGGTGGCCCGCCCAGTCAGGCGCAGGGGTGACCGACCTCGACGACACGGCCAAGCTGGTCGCCTCGATCTCCCTTGCATCAGCCGCAGGCCGGAGGACCTCACGGCGTTCTGCGGCGAGATCGCGGACCGGTTCTGCCCCCGTACGGCGTCGCGAGCGCCCCAGGCGTCCACCGGCTGGACCGGCTGCACGGACCGACGCGAGCTGACACCTAGGCTCTGGGGGTGCGCCGCGCCAAGATCGTCTGCACCCTCGGCCCGGCGACGTCCAGCACCGAACAGATCGACGAACTCGTCGTTGCCGGAATGGACGTCGCCCGGCTCAACCTCAGCCACGGTGAGTATGCCGAGCACGAGGAGGTCTACCGCCGGGTCCGAGCCGCATCGGACTCGAGCCACCGGGCCATCGCCGTCCTCGTCGACCTGCAGGGGCCGAAGATCCGGCTCGGCACCTTCGCCAGCGGCCCGGTGCGGCTGGAAGCCGGCGCGGAGTTCACCATCACGTCGGAGGACGTGCCGGGCGGTCAGGACGAGGTGTCGACGACGTACGCGGGTCTGGCTGGCGACGTCGGCCCCGGCGACCGGCTGCTGATCGACGACGGCAAGATCGCGCTGGACTGCATCAGCACCGACGGCCCCCGCGTGCTGACCCGCGTCGTCGAGGGCGGCCGGGTGTCCGACCACAAGGGCATCAACCTGCCCGGTGTGGCGGTCAGCGTCCCCGCCCTGTCGGAGAAGGACGTCGAGGACCTGCGGTGGGCGCTTCGGTTGCGTGCCGACCTGATCGCGCTGTCCTTCGTGCGCGGGCCCGAGGACGTGCTGCCGGTCCGGGCGATCATGGAGGAGGAGGGGGTCTTCCTCCCTGTCCTGGCCAAGATCGAGAAGCCACAGGCGGTCGATCACCTCGCCGAGATCGTCGACGCCTTCGACGGGATCATGGTGGCCCGCGGTGACCTCGGGGTCGAGCTGCCTCTCGAGGACGTGCCGCTCGTGCAGACCAAGGCAATCACACTGGCGCGGCGTGCCGCCAAGCCGGTGATCGTCGCGACCCAGATGCTCGAGTCCATGATCGAGACGTCGCGGCCGACCCGCGCTGAGGCCTCCGACGTCGCCAACGCGGTGCTCGACGGCGCCGACGCGCTGATGCTCTCGGGGGAGACCAGCATCGGCAAGCACCCGATCGTCGCGGTCGAGACGATGGCCCGGATCATCTCCAAGATGGAGGACAACGCGCTGGACGCGATCCCGCCGCTGTCCGGTCGACCGCGCACCAAGGGCGGGGCTATCACCGCAGCCGCCGCAGAGGTGGGTGAGCTGCTCGGCGCCCGGTTCCTCGTGGCCTTCACGCAGAGCGGCGACTCCGCCCGGCGGCTGGCCCGGATCCGCTCGGCCATCCCGCTGCTGGCGTTCACGCCGGAGCAGGTAGTCCGCAGCCAGCTCTCGCTGGTGTGGGGAGTCGAGACCTACCACACGCCCTCGGTCAAGCACACCGATGACATGGTGCGACAGGTCGACCAGGCACTGCTGGGCGAGGGCCGGGCTCGCCGCGGCGACCTCGTCGTGATCGTGGCCGGCAGCCCGCCCGGGGTCGTCGGCTCGACCAACGCGATGCGGGTGCACCGGGTCGGCGACTCGGACAGTTTCCCGACCACCTGAGTCGCCTGGGTCAGATCGCGAGAACAGCGACGAGCCAGACCCCGACCATCACCAGGCCGGTAGCGATCTCGACCAGGACGCCGATGCCGACCCCGACGAGCACCGCCCTGGTGGAGCGCCACGCCAGATCCGTCCGACCGAGCCGGGACAGCTCGGCGAGGTAGACCGCGCCCACGCCCCCGACGACGGCGCCGACCACGGGGACGACGAAGAACCCGACGATGGCACCGAGCAGCCCCAGCCAGAGTGTTCGGCGCGGCGCGCCGGCGCCTCCCGCGGACTGCGCAGGGAGGACGTACTTCGTGATCGTGCCCACAGCCAGCAGTGCCGAGAGCACGACGGCCACCAGGATGCGCGCCACGCCGCCGCCGTCCGCGACGGCCCAGAAGACTCCTGCCGCCCAGACGAGGGCCAACCCCGGGAGCAGCGGAACCACGGTCCCCACGACGCCGACCAGCATCACGAGCAGCAGGAGACTCTCGGCGGCGGCGGACATCTCCGCAGGCTATCCGCCGCTGTCAGTCGACAGCGTCAACGTCGGCGAGGGCGTCCAGCAGGCCGGTCAGCCACCGCGGACCCGTGACGGCCGCGCCCTGTTCGGTGCAGCGTCGGCGCAGCTCGCGGTCTGCGGTGACGACCAGCACCGGGGACTCAGCCGTCGTCACCACGTCGACGATGGCATCGTCGCCGGATCCGTCGGCGGCAAGGACCCGCAACGCAGCGGTGTTTGCGGACGACTGGGCCGCGCTTCTCGCCTGCCCTTCCAGCACCACGGTCAGCCGCGGCCACCAGCGCACCAGCGGGGGCAGGTCGAGCCCGCCGGGGAGCTCGTCGCGCACCAGGCCGGTCGAGGCGAGCCCGGCGCAGCGGGCCACCAGCCGTCGGGCTGCACCCGCCCGGTCGCGCCACCAGCCGTCGGGGCGGGAGCCGACGACGTTGGCGGCGTCGACCACGATATGCAGCGGCAACAGCGCCCGTCGCAGCCACGGCCAGGTGGCGGCGAACCCGGGATGCAGCGGGAGCGCCGTCACCTCGCCGACGCCGACCCAGGTCACGTCGATGCTCTCGCCGCCCGTGGGGGCGGCGGTGACCTCGGCGGTGGCGGCGCCGACCACCGTCGCGTACGTCCATCCACCGTGCGGCTCGTCGTAGCGGCCGTGGACGTCGACGTGGGCAGGGTCCAGACCGCCTTCCTCGCCCGCCTCCCGCAACGCGGCCGCGATGGCGCTCTCGCTGCGCTGCCGCGCTCCTCCGAGGAGCCCCCAGGTGTCACCGTGATGGCTCCAGGTCGCGCGGTGCTGCAACAGCACCTCCTCGCGCCCGGCCGGGCCGCGGTGCAGGAGCAGGCCGGCCGCCCCGAACAGCCCCCAGTGCCGGTGCCCCTGGGCGCACTGCACCCAGCCGTCCCCGTCGCCCCTGGGCAGGCCGGGCGAAGGGACCCGCGGCGGTTCGAGGCTCACGGCGCGCCGGCGGCGGTCCGCTGCGCCTGGGTCTGGGTGATCCACTCGTCGATCCGGGCCCACCACTCGTACAGCCAGTCGATGCGGGCCTGCTCCTCGACAGGCACCTCGGCCGCCGGGACGCTCCACCATCGCATCTGCACGTCCTGGTCCATCGGCAGCTCGCGCCACACGTCGAGCACCGTGGCCATGTGCTCCATGCCGGTGTGGGCGACGAAGACGACGTCGGCGTCGTGTGCCTCGACGAGAGCAGCGAGGACGCCACCCGGGCTCGGCGCCATGACGTTGCGCAGTCGCTCGGCCTTCTCGGCCTCGTCGATGCGACCGCGGCGACGCAGTCGCTCGATGGCGCGCTTGCGACGGTGCTCGGTGAAGTTGCCCCCTTCGGGAAAGATGACGAACGCGTCGTTGTCGTCGAGGTGTCGACTCAGCTCCCCGATCTGCCTCAGCACGTCGTCACCGGCGCCGGTGCGGGGGCGGATGAACCGGTTGGGCAGCCGGTTGAGCATGACGTCGATCGCCGGGTCCCACTGCAAAGTGTCCTTGAGCACGATGCGCGGCTCGCGGGCGTACCAGTTGACCAGCGCGTGCACGACGAGCAGCGAGTCGCCCGGACCGGCGTGCCGGCTCAGGATGAGGAGGGGCTTTCCGTCGTACGAGGTTGGTGGCGGTCCCTCGACCTGGACGCGGACGTGCAGAACCCGCTCGCTCTCGCGGTACAACACGCGGAGGTACCACGAGACGAGCACATAGTGCGCCCGCTGGAACCGCGGGGAGCGGATGGTGGCGCCGAAGCCGCTGGCAACCCAGAGCACCGACAGAGCAACGAGGGCGAGCGACTCCAGGACCAGGAAGAGCAACGTCATCCACAGCAGGCGTAGGGGTCGCCACCGGCCGGGAAGCACCGTGGACAGGGCCAGGCCGAGCAACAGCAGGACTGGCAAGCCGGTGATCAGCACCGCGGTCAGCGCGACCAGCGCGGGGGCCAGGACCAGCCGGCGGACGAGGACGGGGGGGAGCACCGCGATTCAGCCCGCCCGTTCGGGGGCGTGGCGCAGGTAGTCGACGCTGGCCCGGAACGCCAGGTCGATCCGGCGCTGGACGGTGCCGGTGTCGCGGTAGCGCAGCGAGGACAGGTCGGCGGCGCGTGGTGCGTCGTCCGCACCAGTCGGCAGCACGTGCACGGCGACATGACCCGGGACCTCGGCGATCTCCCGGGTGAATCGGTGCCGCCGGGAGATCTCGAAGGCGACCGAGGCGACCTCCCACGGCTTGCTGGGCACCTGCAACGCTCGGTCGATCCGCCCGACCTGCAGGACGTACACCGTCGTCGCTCCCAGGGCGACGGCGCGACCGACCGGGATGGAGTTCACCAGGCCGCCGTCCAGATAGTGCTCGGTGCCGATGCGTACGGGCGGGAGGACACCCGGCACGGCGCTGCTCGCCAGGACGGCCTCGACGAGGGGCCCGGTCGTGAACCAGTGCTCGGCGGCCCGCTCGATCGAGGCCGCAACGCACTGGAACGGCACGGCCAGATCCTCGATGTGCAGGTCCCCGAACTCGACGTGCAGCAACGCCCGAAGCGTGTCGTTGGGATGGATCGAGACGCGGCTGCGCGCGACGTGCCGGGCCCGGGCAAGCGGATTGGCCCGGTACAGCCCGCTGTCGGCGAGCCCGCGCCAGACCGTCGCGAGCTCGGCGATGGCGTCGGCGCTCGGGTGGGCTGCGACGGCGGCCCCGTTCACGGCGCCGACGGAGGTCCCGACGACCAGATCGGGAACGACGCCGGCCTCGAGCAGGGCCTGGAGCATGCCGACCTCGCCGGCGCCCAGGAGTCCGCCCCCGCCCAGCACAAACGCCGTCCGCCCCGCCGCCATGACGCCGATCGTCGCATGCCCGCCGGCGTAGGCGTAGGATGGAGTCCCTGCCCCGGACCCCGGCTGCGTTTCGATGACCGTGGGATGGACGTGGTTCGTTGTGGGCTTTGGGGCGCGCGTGTTCCGACGTTGGGGTCCCTGCCGTTGGGCGACTGGAACTTGCACCGGCCTGAGGGCTGGTCGGGGCGCATGAACGCCGGGTTTCCGAAGGGCGAAAGCAGCGGGGTGGGACCTCTTCCCTCGGGGCTCGGGAGTGTGGTTGCCGAGCCCACCCGGGATGCTGGGCGGCAGGTCCTGAGACTTGTTGGTGATCTGGACCTGGAGAGCAGCGCCGACCTGACCCAGCGGCTTGTGGCGCACGCCAGGAGCACCGACTCCGCCATTGTGTTTGTGGACCTGTTGGATGTCACGTTCCTTGACTGCTCCGGGCTGACACCGTTGCTGCGCTCCGAGATGAGTCTCGCGGCCGATGACCGGCTGCTGGTGCTTCTGTCGCTGTCTTTGCCGGTACGGCGGTTGTTCGGACTGCTGAACGGCATGCACCGGATGCCGCTGCTGGACCGGGCTTTGGCCCAGGAATCTGCCGAGTCGCATGACACGACTGGGGAAGTCCCTACCGACCGCTCCCACCGGCTCGGACGATCGGCAGCGTACGGGGACGGGCTGCAAGCGGCGCTGCACGAGCGCAGGGTCCTGGGCCAGGCGAAGGGCCTGCTGATGAGTCTGCACGGTTGCAACGCCGACCAGGCAGAGAGTCTGCTGCTGCTGGTCGCTGAACATCGACAGGTCAACGCCGGCGAGGTTGCTGCCGGCTTGGTTGCCGTGGCGGGCGCAAGTAGCGGCGACGGCATGACGGTGGCATTGGAGGTTGGCGTCCACGCGGCCGTACGTGCCGCGCTGGGGACCCGAGGAGCGGCCGCCATGTGGCCGCGAGCCGGCCAGTGACCGGCCACCGGGGGTTGGTGCCCGGGTCGAGAGCCCTGACAGCAAGACAGTCATGACGGCCGTCGCACCTGCGCGCGCCGAGCAGATCCTCACCGACCTGCTGGATGCGGATGCAAGCCCGGCGGACGGCGACCTGCCGCGGCGACTTGTGGCGATGTGCGCCGAAGAGGTGCCGGTCACCGGCGCCGGAATCATCGTGATGACCGACGCCGGTCCGGGGGCGATGCTGGCCAGCACGGACGGTCCGGCCCGGACGATGGAGGACCTGCAGTTCACCCTGGGCGAGGGCCCCTGCGTGGACGCCTCGACCAGCGGCCGGCCGGTGCTGCAACCCGAGCTGGCCCGGAGCGCGCCGGCCCGGTGGCCGGGGTTCGCCGATGGCGCGTTGGCGGCCGGGGTGCGGGCCGTTTTCGCGTTCCCGCTGCAGGTGGGCGGCATCCGGGTCGGGGTGCTGGACCTTTATCGCGACGTTGAGGGCAACCTGGACGACGGGGAGCTGGCGGAGGCACTGGCCTTCGCCGACGCCGCGACCTCGGTGCTGCTGCACCTGCAGGCCCAGACCGGTCCCGACGGCGCGACCCGCCTGGTGACCATGGTGGAGGACCGGGCCGAGGTTCACCAGGCGACTGGCATGGTGTCCGTTCAGGCCGCCACCGGCCTTGCGGAGGCCCTGGTGCTGCTGCGGGCACACGCCTACGCCGCTGAACGACCGATCGCTGACGTGGCCCATGACGTGGTTATCCGGAGGCTACGCTTCGACCTGGAGGTCGATCGTCATGGTTAGGGACAACAAGGAACCCGAGAACGAGTCGTGGGCCG
>JBBRVU010000179.1:0-8265 GCA_038246575.1 Actinomycetes bacterium
CAGTTCTCGCCACCAGCTCTCTCGCCGTCTGCCCAACCTCGGCCACGGGCGCGGTCATCGCGCCCTCGGACCCTCGACAGGGCCATCCTGGCCCGGTTGGCCTCCGCGTCGCCGCCCGTGCCCGTTGCGGAGTCGGCAGCCGCCCAGGAGCCAGCGGCAGCACCGGTGCAGGAGCCAGCACCGGTGCAGGAGCCAGCACCGGTGCAGGAGCCAGCACCGGTTCAGGAGCCAGCACCGGTCCAGGCGCCACCAGAGCCAGCACCCGAATCGGCGCCCACGTCAGCACCCCATTCCCACCGACGGCGCCGGCTGGGGCGTGCGGCGCGGTATCAACCGGCCGGGTCGCCCGACCAGGAGCCGCAGCGCACCAACGCTCCCGCACCTAGTGGACCGACCGTCCACGTGGTGGAGCTGGTGCGACGGATCGGGCTGCGGATCGACGAGCTCGATGGGGTTCCCGAGACAGCGAACGTCGTCATCACGTACGCCGTCGAACGCATCCGCGGCGACGCCGGGGCTCTGATGGTTCCCGACGGGAGCTGTTGGCGGGTGGCGGCGGGTGTCGGGCTGCGATCACTCGAACACCGCTACGAGCTCACCAGGACCTCGTGGCTGATCGAGAAGATCGCGCTGGGGCATCACGGCGCCATCATCCAGGAGAGCGACATCGCCCGGGAGCAGCTGCGGGGCGCTCCGCTCGCGAGCTGGCGACACCTCGTGGTGGCACCCGTGCCTGACGCAAGCGCACTGGTCATGCTGGCCCGCCGGCACGACCCACCCTTCAACGAGCACGACCTGAATGCATTGGCCGGACTGGGCCGAGAGGCCGACGGCCCGATCCAGGCGGCGCTCGACGTCCGTACACTGGCGCGCGCGATGAACCCCTTCCGCGACGAGCCCCACGGCGACCGCGACTGACGTGTCGGCCGAGGAATCGCCGCACAACACGCCCCTCGGTGCCTTTGCGGCGAGACCCAACTGTGGCAACGTCGGGCCATGACCGGGCCCCTGGCGCGCCGCCGCGAGGTCCGGGGATTACTGGTCGCCCGCCTGGTCCTGGCTCTGGGGGGCGGGGCACTGCTCGTCGCCGACCAGCCGACACGGGGTCACTTCGCGGTCGCGGGAATGCTCGCCGTGTTGGCACTCGCCGCCTCGTTCCCCGTCCCCTGGTCCTCGTTCCGCAGCCTGCAGGCGCCCATAGAGGCGGTGCTGGCATGCCTGCTGATGCTCACCGTCGAGCCATTGCCCGAAGCCCTGCTGCCCTACCTCATCGCGCCCGCTCTGGCGGCCGGTCTTCTCGCGGGCACCCGGGTCGCCGTGACGACCACCGGTCTCGCGGCAGCGACCCTCCTGATGGGTCGCCTCCTCGGCGACGAGACCCTGCGCCTGACGCCGTACCTCGGCTCGGTCAGCCGGTGGACCTTGATCGTCCTGGCGGTCGGGCTGCTGGGGGCATGGGTTCACCGGCTGCAGTCCAGCGCGGCGCCCGAGGACGCGGCCTACGCGTCGGCGTACCGCCTGATCTCTCAGCTGAGGTTGGTTGCCCGACAGCTCTCGGTCGGACTGGACCCGGTGTCCCTCGGTCAGCACCTGCTCGGCCTTCTCCGGGAACAGGTCCCGTTCGAGCGAGCCGGCGTCTACGTCCCGTCCAACGGCGGTCGACTCAGCCCCATCGCCTTCTCCGGCGCCTATCGGCTGGACTGGAAGGTCGACCAGGCCATGTTCGACGAGGCATGGGCATCCGGTGCGCCGGTCTACGGCGCACACCCGCTGTCCACCGACGTGGGACCTGGATACAGCTGCGTGCTGCCGCTCCGGCTCGGGCCGCGCACGGTCGGGCTGGTGGCGGTCGAACGAGCGGACCCACCCTTCGACCCGGCAGGCACGACGGCGGTCGAGCGCCTGCTGGAGGAGCAGGGGCTGCGCCTGGAGACGGCCCTTCTCTTCAGCGAGGTCCGCAGCCTCGCCACCGCCGAGGAGCGGCGGCGGCTGGCCCGCGAGATCCATGACGGCATCGCCCAGGAGCTCGCCTCGCTCGGCTACGTCGTGGACGATCTGGCGTCGCGGGCCAAGTTCCTCCCCGACCTCGAGAAGGACATTCGCGGCCTGCGCGGCGAGCTGACTCGCGTGATCAGCGAGCTGCGCCTGTCCATCTTCGACCTGCGCAGCGAGGTCGAGCCTTCCCGGGGCCTGGGCACCGCCTTGTCCGATTATGTCCAGCAGGTCGGGGCCGGTTCGACGATGACTGTCCACCTCGAGCTGGACGAGTCCCCCGTCCGGCTGTCCGTCGACGCGGAGACCGAGATGCTGCGCATCGTGCAGGAGGCCGTGACCAACGCCCGCAAGCACGCGAACGCCGCGAACTTGTGGGTCACCTGTCGGGTCAACCCCCCTAGCGCGCTGTTGCGGGTGGAGGACGACGGCGACGGTCTCGGACAGCCGCGCAACGACAGCTTCGGTCTCGAGGTCATGCGTGAACGGGCCGCGCGGATCGGGGCGGGACTGACCGTCAAGAACCGCCAACACGGAGGCACGGTGGTCGAGGTGACGCTGGGCCAGGTGCCGTCGCAGACTAGGGTGATGCCGTGAGCACAACGGTGGTGATCGTTGACGACCACGAATTGATCCGGCAGGGGTTGCGGCGAGCCTTCGAACGCACCGAAGACTTCAGCGTCGTCGGCGAGGCGGGCTCGGTGGCAGCGGCACTCGAGCTCATTGCCTCCGTCCAGCCTGACGTGGTCGTTTTCGACGTGCGCCTTCCCGACGGCAGTGGGCTCGACGCCGCCCGCCAGGTCCGTCAGCAGCGACCTGACACGGGCATCGTGGTGCTGACGATGTACGCCGGTGACGATCAGCTCTTCGGCGCGCTGGAAGCCGGAGCGTCCGCCTTCGTGCCCAAGGACGCCCCCGCCGAGGACGTCATCTCAGCCGCGCGCCACGCCGCCGTGTCGCCACTTGCCTTCACCGCCAGCGACCTCGCCGGAGCCATGCAGCGCCGGATGACTCCCACCGGGCCGCAGCTGAGCCCTCGCGAGCGAGAGGTGCTCACGCTCCTGGCGCAGGGCTTGGGAGTTGCCGCGATCTCCAAGCAGCTGTTCATCAGCGAGTCGACGACCAAGACCCACATCTCGAAGGTCTACGAGAAGCTCGGCGCAGGCAACCGGGCACAGGCGCTGATGACGGCCATGAGGCTGGGACTGATCGCAAACCCGGCAGAATCGCCCTTTTAACCCCTTTTGTGATGGATTGACCATCGGCCGTTCGGATGACCTAAAGGTGTCTGCCCGAGCGATGCGCAGCCCGGGGTCAGCCGGTCATGCTGTGGGTGTTGTGCTGGGCTCGAGGGGGGTCCAGCATCCGATCAGTCTTTACCGGAGGTCAGGAATGCTCGCCTACATCCGCAATGTCGCCATGAACAGGCGCGACGACGGAGCCTCCGCGGTCGAATACGGCCTGCTGGTAGCCGCCATCGCTGCGCTCGTCGTCATCATCGTGTTCGCGCTCGGTGGCCTCGTCCGGGACGTGTTCAAGACCACGTGCGGTTCAATCAAGACGAAGGCCACGACTGTCTCGTCGGCCGAAGTCTGCACGGGCTAGTCCACTCACTCGGGGAAGGTCGCAACGTGCACAGGCTACGAGCAACAAAGGACGAGGGCGCGTCGGCCGTCGAGTACGGCCTCCTGGTGGCCGCTATCGCTGCGCTCGTCGTCGTCATCGTGTTCGCGCTCGGAGGACTGGTGCAGGATGTCTTCGCGAGCACGTGCGACTCCATCAAGAGCAACGTGTCCGGGGCCACGCAGGACTGCTCGGCCTAGGCATTCCTCACCCGCGCACGCGACAACCCGCCTCACTCGTCGGTGGAGCTGCGGGTGATCGCGTCCTCGACGAGCGGCCGACCACCAGCCACAGGAACATCCGGAGACGGGCGCCACACAGGACTCGGTGGGCGTCGAATGTCGGCGTGGAGCGTCGTGACCGGCGGCGTCCTAGCAGCGGCACTCGCCATCAGCGCGTCCGGTGGCGGCGACCCCGACCTCTATTGGCACCGAGTCCTCGGCGGAACATGGCTCGAGCAGGGCAGTGTCCGGCTCGGCGCACTCGACCCCATTGCCTACACCCCGGGAAATCGATGGCGGCCAACCGCCTGGCTGACCGAAGTCCTCTATGACCGGATAGTTTCCGCCGTCGGCTACGAAGGCGTTGTGGCGCTAAGGCTGCTGGTCACGTGCGCCGTCCTGGCGCTGCTCCTGCGGTTCGTGTATCGGCATCTGCCGGCAGTGCGAGCCAGCCTCGTTCTCGCGCTTGTCTGCATCCCCATCGCATTCGACTTTCAAGACCGGCCGCAGACGATCAGCTTTCTGTTCGTCGCCCTGATGTTGCCCTCGGTGCATCGGTGGCTTGCAAGGGAGACGCTCCCAAGCCTCGTCACCGTGGCCTGGTTCACCTGGATCTGGGCCAACGTCCACGGGCTCTGGGTCCTTGTGCCTCTGTTGCTGTCGGTCGCCGCGCTCTCATCGCGCAGCAGGGATGTGTTCTGGCCCGCAGCTCGACGCGTCGGGCTGGCTCTCATCGCCGCCTCCGTGACCCCGGTGGGACCGGAGCTCCTGCTCATCCCCTGGCGGGTTCGCTCGTCGACCGCGCAGATCACCGAATGGGCACCAACAAACTTCGAACCACCATTCACGTGGGCGCTGGCCGCGAGCCTTGTCCTCATCGTGATCGCCTGGTCGCGACAGAGGTCAACCGTGCATCTTCGCGAGGTGATGTACGTCATCGCGGTCGGCGCCTTCGGCATGCTTGCCTTTCGCAACGTGACCGCATCGACACTGCTGCTCCTTCCGCCCTTGGTTCGAGCCGTCGGCCTGCTGGCCCCGGGGGTGACCTCCAGAGTCAGTCTGCCGCGCGTCGTCGTGCTCGCAGTCAGCCTTCTGCTGATCGCGGTCGGCGCGGCAAGCTACTTGCGCGAGCCAGTGATCCCGGACCAGTTCCCCCAGCGCATTGGCGCCCGACTTGCGACCGATGCCGGACCGGTAAGGGTCATGAACGACTACAACATCGCCGGCTTCCTCAGGGAGTTCGGCGGCTCGAACGTTCGACTCGCGATCGACGGCCGCGCCGATCGCTACGGAGCACGACGCATCCTCGACTACACCAACACGACGCAAGGGGCCAGAGGGTGGCGGCGCCTCTTCGAGAAAGCCGAGCCAGATGTTGTCGTCATCGACAGCAACAGCCCACTGCGCGAAATCCTCGTCGACCGCGGTTGGACGACCGAACTTGTCGATTCCGGGTTCGTCATGCTGGCGCCTCCTCCCATCAGCCAATGAGAGTTCCGACGCGGCTGCTGGAGGTAATCCTGTGGATAGCCGCCAGGACAGGCATGGTCCTCTCGGTTCTGCTGTCGAGTCGCGAAAGCCGAGCGTTGAGCGACCTTGCAGTGTTCGTGAATTTCGCGGGTGAGGTTCGGGACGGTGGACCCGCGTGGCTCGGCGAGTACCCGCCGGCTGCTCGGCTGCTGGTGCTGCTCCCGGCAATCAGCTCGTCTCCCATCGTCTATGCCGGTCTCTTCATCGGTCTCGTGGCAGCCGCCGACGCCGCAGTGTTGCTGCGACTGAGCAAGCAGGCCGCCGCCCACGAGCGGCGCTTGGGTGTGGCCATGTGGATCGTCGGCCCCGCCTTGCTCGGATCGCTGTCCTGGCTGCGATTCGACTTGATCGTTGCCGGGATCGCAGTGTTCGCGCTCAGCGCGGCGTCACCCGTGGCGGCTCGTCTGTTGGGGTTCTTAGCCATCCAGCTGAAGATCTGGCCGGTTCTGCTGATGCCCATGCTCATCAGGGAGAGTCGACGGCCGATCCGCGCCGGGTTGGTCGCGCTCGCCGCGAGCGCCGTAGCGTTCGTCGCGCTGGCCTGGGCGCCCGGCGGCACCGCGTTCAGCTGGGCGACCTGGGCCCTCGATCGCGGAGTGAATCTCGAGTCGACCATCGGGCTGGTCTTGGCCGGATCCTCCTTCGTTGGCAGCGACGCCCGAGTCTCTTTCGGGTTCGGTGCCTGGCAGATCGACACGTCCGGTTCAGGCGCAGCCTGGCTGGCATCGGCGTTGGGAGTTGTCGGAATTGCAGCCATCATCATGCTGTCGGTCGACACGACGAGGTCACGATCCCGAAGCCGTGCACTGCTGGCCCTGTGCATGTGCATCGAGATCCTGCTTCTGACCAGCAAGGTCTTCAGCCCGCAATACGTCCTGTGGCTGATCGGCCCGCTGGCTGTCGTGCTGACCTCGGCTGAGCTAGATCGGCCACGACGACTGTTCTGGTTGCTCGCGGCCGTCTGCCTCGCAACCCATGTGGTCTACCCGCTGGCGTACCTCTCGCTGATTGCACTCGAGCCGGCGGGAGTCCTGGCGCTGCTGCTGCGCCAGATCCTGCTCATCGGCCTGCTCATCACCACGCATCGGGAGTGGCAACGGTGCCGAGAACCGCTGCGGCAGGGCCGCGACCAGTCACTGGTGTCGGTGGTCGACGTCTGACGCGTCGCCGGCCAGCAATCGCCTGAGTGAGACAGCGAGGTCGTCCCAGTCCCAGGAGGTGCGCACCCATGCGGCGCCTGCGGCTCCCCAGCGTGCTGACAGCTCGGGGTCGAGCAGCAGCCGGGCCACCTGGTGCGCCACCGCCGCCGGGGAGCTGGAGTCGACCACGCACCCGGTCTCACCGGGCAGGACGGTGTCCGGGGCACCACCCGAGTTGCCGGCCACGACGGGCAAGCCGGTCGCCGAGGCCTCGAGGAAGACGATGCCGAGACCCTCCACCTCGAAGCCCAGCTTGCGGGTGCGGCACGGCATGGCGAAGACGTCTCCGGCGGCGAAGAACGGCGGGAGGTCCTGACAGGGATGCGCCCCCGCGAACACCACGTCCCGCGCCACCCCCAGGGAGGCCGCGAGCGCCTCCAGCCGCCGCCGCTCGGGGCCGTCGCCGACGAGCAGCACTGCCGCGTCGGGAACCGAGCGGTGGATCATCGGGAGCGCCCGGATCAACCTGTCCTGGCCCTTGCGGCGCACCATGCGCGAGACGCAGACCACGACCGGGCGGTCGATGAGGCCGTAGCGTTCGCGCACCGGCTGGCCGTCGACGCCGGGATGGAACCGCTCGGTGTCGACGCCCGGGGTGAGCTGCACCATCCGGGCTGCCGCCTCGGTGGTCAGCGCGCCGGCGATGGCCCGGCGGGTGAACTCCCCGAGGTAGGTCAGCACGTCAGTGGTCTCGCCGATTCGCCGCAGCAGCCGGCGAGTCACCGGTGCCTTTGCCCACCACACCTCGTGGCCGTGCGTCGTCGCGACAGTGCGGCGAATGCCCGCACGACTGGTCAGGGTCGCGGACATCAGCCCGAGCGGAGCCGCGGCTCCGAACCACACCGAGTCGCACCCGTGCTCCGTGGCGACAGCCACCGATCGGCGAGTGATCGCGGGCGTGGGCAGCATGATCGGTGACCGGTCCCGGATCACCGGAAACGGCAGGGTGGCGTCGAAGGCAGTGTCGCCGGACTGCCGCGCAGTGTGGACCACGACGGAGTCGGGAGGAAGCCGGGACACCATCGCCAGCACGAACGACTCGATCCCACCGACCCGCGGCGGAAAGTCGTTGGTGACGACCAGAGTCCGCCCGGTCACCGGGACGTCTCGACCGTCGACGGGGGCACCGCGACGTCATGGCCGCGCGCCCACGCGCGGGCCAGTGCGATCCGTTGTGGACCGGTCGGGTGGGAGGAGAACAGGCCGAACACCAGCGGCGAGGGGTTCAGGTCGGACAGGTTGCGCTCGGCGAGGCGCTTCTGGGCCGCGATGAGCGTCGTCGGGTCCCGCGTGAGATCCAGCGAGTGCACGTCGGCTCGCGTCTCGACCCGGCGCGAGATGAACTGCTGCCCCGGACCGGCGACGAACCCCAGCACCGCGACCGCAGCAAGCAGGAGGGCGACCGCCCGACCGTCGCCAAGCGACGACACGCTCGCGCGGGCGAGCAACCACTCCCATCGCCCCAGGAGCCCGATGACGCAGACCGTCAGGGACACGGCTACCGCGCCGAGCAGAGTGCCGGACAGGACATCGGTGTTCTTCACGTGCCCCAGCTCGTGGGCGACGATCAGCTCGATCTCCCGGTCTGTTCCCGACTCGAGCAACGTGTCGTACACGACGATCCGCCGCGTCGACCCGAGGCCGGACACATAGGCGTTGAGCGACGAGGTCCGACGTGATGCGTCGGCCACCAGGACGTC
>JBBRVU010000180.1:0-8248 GCA_038246575.1 Actinomycetes bacterium
AACCCCGACCAGAAGCTGCTGGCCTACCAGTACCTCCAGACCCTGCCGCAGATCGCGCGCGGCGACAGCAACAAGCTGTGGATCGTGCCCAGTGAGCTGGGCGAGGCGCTCAAGGGCATCGGCGGGATGCTCGGTTCAGGGCTCAACGACGACCGGCCGGCTGAGCCCCCCACGCTCCCGGTCTGACGGCGGCCGGCGACGGCCGGCCGCAGGGTGACTGCCAGTCCGGCCGCTGTCAGTCGCCGTCGCGCTCGGCGTACATCCCGGCGAGCTTGAGCACGAGGTCGACGTACCACTGAGCGTGGTTGTAGTTCCATACCGCGCTGCGCAGCCCTCGGTCGCCGCGACCTGCTCCGTTCGCGCACAGGTAGCGCGCTGCCGAGAACACCGAGTCGGCCGGGTCGTCGATGTCGATGTCGCCGTCCCGGTCGCCGTCGACGCCGTAGGCCGCGAAGGTCGAGGGCAGGAACTGCATCGGACCGCGCGCGCCGGCATAGGAGGTCCCGGGGTTGGCCCCGTGGCCGGACTCGACCTGGCCGACGGCGGCGAGCAGCGTCCACGACATCCCGGTGCACGTCTTGGCGGCCTTGACGTAGAGCGCGTGGAACTGCTCAGGGATGGCACTGGGACGCGCGTTGGAGACTCTGGCAGCTCCGGTCGCGTCCACTGCTGCGTTGAGCGCGGCGATCTGCGCGAGCAGGGCCGCCGCCTCCTCGAGGTTGCGCGCCCGTTCGCTGAGCGCAGTCACCTCCGTGGCCGCCTCGGCGAGCGTCCGGGCAAGCTCGTCATAGCGTCGCTGGACGTCCGCGCCGCGCACCGAGCTGGCGTCCGCCGCGGTCTCCAGCTCGGCCGCTCGGGCGCTGAGCGCCGCCGTGTCGGCCTGACCCTCATCGGCCGCGGCGCTGCTGGCCGCGACGAGTCGCTGGACGTAGGTCACCCGACGGAGTGCCTCGCCCGCGCTCGGAGCGTCGAGGATGCTGGCGACGAGCGCCGCGGTACCACCGGTCATGTACAGCGCCCGGACCCGCCGGCCGGCCAGCCGGCGGGCGCCGCTGGCTTCCTCGGCGGCCGCGTCCGCCGCCTGCTCGGCGGTGATGCCAGCGCTCACCCCGGCGGCAACATCCCCCAGGGCGCGCTCGTACGCGGCCAGGGCACGGTCGACCCGCGGGCGCAGCCCGTCGACCCGGGCCTGTGCGGCTGCGACCTCCGCCCTGGCCTGGTCGACCGACTCGGCGCCGGCCGACGCCGCAGGTAGCGCTGTGGCCAGCAGGACGCCGACCACCAGCGCCGCAGCGCGGCGGAGAGGGTTCACCCGGAGTACGTCGACCGCTCGGAGTCCTCGCTTGACCCGCCCCCGGGCGGAAGCCCCGGCCCGATCCGCGATGATCGACCCCGGATTCGTCGGGTGAGCGGGAGTTGGGTGCCGGGTGAGTGTCTGGGAGGCGCTGGGCATCGTCCTGGCTGGTCTGGCCGCGGGAACCATCAACACCGTGGTCGGCTCCGGGACGCTGGTGACGTTCCCGGCGTTGCTCGCCGTCGGCTATCCCCCCGTTCTCGCCAACGTGTCCAACACCGTCGGGCTGGTGCCCGGCTCCCTCAGCGGGGCCGTCGGCTACCGCGCCGAGCTCGTGGGTCAGGGTCACCGACTGGTCCGGCTCGGCGTCGCCTCACTGCTGGGTGGCATCACCGGTGCCCTGCTGCTGTTGACCCTGCCCGAATCTGCGTTCCGCGCGATCGTTCCCGTGCTCATCGGTCTCTCCTGCCTGCTCGTCGTCGTCCAGCCACGGCTGGCGGCCCGGCTGCGGGCCGGAGAGGGCGGTCAACGCCGCACCGGCGGACCGCTGCTGTACGCCGGGATCTACGGGGCCGGGATCTACGGCGGGTACTTCGGGGCCGCCCAGGGAGTGCTGCTGATCGCCATCATGGGACTGCTGCTCGACGAGAGCCTGCAGCGGGTCAACGCCGCCAAGAACGTGCTGGCGCTGCTGGTCAACGCGGTCGCCGCGGTCGTGTTCATCGCGGTGACGGACGTGGCGTGGCAGGCGGCGGGGCTCATCGCGATCGGCGCCACGGTGGGGGGCCAGGTGGGGGCGCTCATCGGCCGCCGGATCCCGGACAACGTGCTCCGGGGCGTCGTGGTGCTCGTCGGCGTGGTCGCCATCGTGATGATCGTGAGGGACTGACGCCGTGGGCTCGGTAGAACGGGTCGAGGCCGGGGCGGCGGCGCTCGGTGACTACGTCGGGCTGACCGATGTAGTGCTGCGCAGCCGACGCGAGCCCGCCGAAGGGCTCTTCATGGCCGAGGGGGAGAAGGTCATCAGGCGGGCCGTCGCCGCTGGCTACCCGATGAGGTCCCTGCTGCTGGAGGAGAAGTGGCTCCCGGCCCTGTCCGACGTCGTCCAGGCCACCGACGCACCGGTCTACCTCGCGACGCGGGAGACGCTCATCGAGGTCACCGGCTACGACGTGCATCGTGGCGCCCTCGCCGCGATGACCAGGTTGCCGCTCGAGGACGCGGCAACGCTGGCCGGCCGGGCCGGCCGCCGGATCGCGGTGCTCGAGGACATCGTGGACCACACCAACGTCGGCGCCGTCTTTCGCAGCGCCGCGGCGCTCGGAGTGGACGCGGTGCTGATCACGCCACGCTGCGCCGACCCGCTCTACCGGCGCTCGGTGCGGGTCTCGATGGGCGCCGTGCTCCAGGTGCCCTGGACCCGTTTCGACGAGTGGCCGCAGGGGATCGAGCTGCTGCGGGAGGCCGGGTTCACCACCGCCGCGCTCGAGCTGGGGAAGGACTCGATCAGCCTGGCTGAGCTCGCCGCCCGGGGTGACGAGCGGCTGGCCGTTGTTCTGGGGACCGAGGGGGACGGGCTTGCCGCCGCGACCGTGGCGGCGGCCGACCTCGCCGTCCGCATCCCGATGGCGGGCGAGGTCGACTCGCTGAACGTGGCCGCGGCAGCCGCGGTGGCGTTCTACGCGACCCAGCCGTGACGGATCAGAGTCGCCGGTAGCGAGCTTCGGCGACGCAGTACAGCCCGAAGCAGACCAGGCCTAGCGCCGCTGCCACGAGAAGGAACTGTCCGAAGGGCGCGCTGGCGACCGACTTGAGGGCGACGTCGAAGCCCTTGGCCTTCCCGGGTTGGTGGTCCACGGCTGCCTTGATGACGAACCCGCCGACCAGGGCCATGACGATGCCACGCGAGACGTAGCCCGCTTGGCCGAGCCGGCGTACCGCCGTGTACATCGTCGAGCTCATCTGGCCGCGATTGAGGTGCTTCTCGAAGTCGGTCATCAGCCCGCGCGCGGTCAAGGCGATCGCGATGCCGATCACCACCAGGCCGGCGATGACGACCAGCGCCTGGCCGCCGGGCCACTGCAGGACCTTGGCCGTCAGCGAGTCGCTGCCGCTGGACGACGAGCTGATGACGGTGCGGAAAGCCAGGAGCGCGAAGCCGAGGTAGAGCAGGCCGTTGATGGCCGAGCCGATCCGCTTCACGGTTCGCTTGGTGTCGTCGGTCTCGTCCTGGCGGCCCCAGCCCGCCTCGCTGAAGCGCCACAGTGCGTAGCCGAGGAACCCGACGACCATCAGCCAGAGCACCACGCTGCCGCCCGGCTTGCTCGCCACGGCCTGCAACGCGCCCTTCTGGTCGGCGTTCCCGGACCCACCAAAAGCGATCGCGACGGCCAGGACGCCGATGAGGGCGTAGACCAGGCCCTTGGCCAGGAAACCCAGCCGGGCCGCCTTGTTGACTGCGTCGCTGTTCGCCGCGCGACGGGCGGTTGCTTCGGTGGACATGTGGGCCCTTCTGATCGACGGGGGACGCTAGGAGATACCCCGTGAGGCGGCCAGCGATGCCTGATCGGCGTCACCGGCTCGGGTCAGTTCTGCTCGCCGCGCCACCTGGTCAGCAGCTCGCGCTCCCGGTCGGCCTCCAGCCCGGTGCCGGCTGGGGGCGCCGAGGTCGCCGTCCAGGCCAGCGTGTCCCGGACCGTCTCGGCCAACGGTCGCGGGGTCAGGCCGGCCGCGAAGGCCTTCGCCGGGTCGGCAGCCATGATGGTCACGTCAGGCTCGCCGCCGCTCCACAACGGAAAGGCGGCCTCGCCGAGGCCGGCGGCGAGCAGGAACCCGTCGTCGACCCACACCAGCTCGGTGCCGGCGGGAGCGACGGACTGGTGGATCTCGGTCAGCAGCTGCCCCCACGAGTAGGGCGGGGGAGGGCTCACGGCGTGGAAGGCTCCGGACGCCTGCGCCTCGAGGAGCGTGACCATCCAGGCGGCCATGTCGCGCACATCGATGACCTGCACCGGGGACTCCGCGGGGCCTGGAGCGAGAACCTCCCCGCCCGCGGCGATGCGCGACACCCACCACGGGAAGCGCCAGGTGTAGTCGTCCGGCCCCACGACGTACGTCGGACGCACCACCAGCGACGACGGGCCGAACCGTTCGGTCGCGACGCGCTCGCAGAGAGTCTTCAGTCCGCCGTAGGTGTCGCCGGTGACCTTCTCGACCGTCGGGTCGTCGAGCTCGACCAGTGGCGACTCCTCGGTGTAGCCCGGCTGGTCGGGCGGGGCGTAGGCGGACACGCTGGACACCAGGAGGTACTGCCCGCCGCGTTCGCCCAGGGCGTCGGCGAGCTGGTGGACCTGGCGCGGGAAGTACGCGCAGGTGTCGATCGTCGCGTCCCACGTGCCGCTGGCCAGTGCAGTGAGGTCATGGTCGCGGTCACCGCTGCGGTGCTCGACGCCAGGATTGCCCTGGAAGAGATCGGCCCCGGTGCGGCCGCGGTGGAACACGGTGACCTGGTGGCCGCAGGCGAGGGCGGACTCGACCACGTGTCGCCCGATGAAGCGGGTCCCGCCGATGATGAGGATGCGCATGGGCGGGGACGCTAGCGCAGCAGCAGGTGGGCCGTGCCTGCAGCCGCTGCAGCCCACAGCAGGCTGGACAGCGTGCCAATGATGAAGGCCTCCGGCGCATTGTTCTCGCGCAGCTCCGGATAGCGGCCGACGCCTTTGACGGCCAGCACCAGAGCGGCGCCCTCGGGCCAGCCAGCCAACAGCGTCGCTGAGATCGACGCGCGTTCGAGGTAGCCGATCCAGGCTCCACCGCGGAGCACGTTCTCCGGGCGGCCCGCTTCCGCGGCGGCGTCGCCGAAGACGGGGTGGTCGTCGGCAGGCTCCGTCGCGGGGCCGCTCGTGCGGACCGGCCAGACCTCCCGGCGGACCAGGCGGAACACCGCGCGGACGACCGTGCTGCCGCAGGAGGTGGCGACGACAACCCCCAGCACGGCGATCGCCCCCCTCGTCCACCCCCGCGCAGGGTCGGAGGTGGCCGCCACGACCGCCGCGAGGGCAAGCAGCGCGGTCGCTGCGGCAGCGACGGTGACCACGGGGTCGACGAGGAGCCGACGCAACGGCGACAGGGCCAGGGGAGTGGCAGCAGTCAGCGCCAGGAGGACAAGGACGACAGCGGTCATGACGGGACCACCTTGGCATCAGCCGCGGACAACAGGTGGACGGACAGCGCCCGGCCGCCTGGCTCCAGGTGCCACTCCGCAGCCTGCAACCGCTGGGAGACCGCCTGCTTGCTGATCCCGAGGCGCTCGCCGATCTGGGCCTGGGTCAGCCCCTGGTCCACGAGGTCGACGGCGGCCCAGCCCCGGTCGCTGCGTCGCTGCACCACCGCGGCGAGCAGGTCCAGCCCGCTCTGGGCGTACGCCGCGCGCTCGGCGTCCGTGCCGTCCACGGCGACCCCCGCGGGCCGGTTCTTGGCCCGGGTGACGGCCGTCCTGGCCAGGTTGAAAGCCTCTCCGTGACCGGCCCGGGTGCTGGCGGGCAGCGGCGTCCGGACCGCGCCGATCCCGATGCCGATGCTCCAGTGACCGGACCGGACGAGGTCGACGGTGAGCGACACGACCGACCCTGGGTCATCGAGCACCCCCTGGAGCTCGTCCCCGGCCGTACGCTCGAAGCTACGGACGTAGGTCCCCGGCGGCGCCTCCAGTTGGCGGAGCAGGGCATCGACCCGGTCCCCGGAACGCCGGCTGCCCTTCTGGTCCACGGTGAGGACGAACATCCGTCAAGTCTGGGACCTGGATACCCAGATGTCAACCCCTTCTCCTTGACAGGACGCTCGAGGGTGGCTGCACACGTGAGGCGGGCCCCCAGCGGGTACGGAGGGAGCATGCGCGCCCTCACAGTCACACCTGGCAAGGCCGGCTCCGGCTCCCTCCGCGACATCCCCGAACCCGATGAGTCCCAGGGCTCGGTCCTCGTCGCAGTCGAGACGATCGGGATCTGTGGCACTGACCACGAGATCCTTTCCGGGGAGTACGGCGAGGCTCCTGACGGCGAGGACTTCCTCGTCCTGGGGCACGAGTCGATCGGCCGAGTTCTGGAGGCACCGGAGGGCTGCGATCTCGGCACCGACGACCTCGTCGTCGGCATCGTCCGGCGACCCGACCCGGTGCCGTGCGTCAACTGCGCGGCCGGCGAGTGGGACATGTGCCGCAACGGGCAGTACACCGAGCACGGGATCAAGGGGCTGCACGGCTTCGCCCGGGAGCGCTACCGCGCCGATCCCGACTCGCTCGTACGAGTCGATCCCGCCCTTGGGTCTCTCGGCGTCCTCATCGAGCCCACGTCGATCGCCGCGAAGGCGTGGGACCACACCGAGCGGATCGCGAGCCGCGGCGTCTGGAAGCCGGAGCGGGTCCTGGTCACGGGGGCGGGGCCGGTGGGGCTGCTCTCGGCCCTGCTGGCCATGCAGCGCGGACTGGAGGTCCACGTCGTCGATCTCGTCGAGGACGGCCCCAAGCCCGACCTGGTGCGCGCGCTGGGTGCGACGTACCACTCGGCCGCCGTGGAGGACCTCGGTCTCGAGTTCGACGTGGTCATCGAAGGCACCGGCGTCCCCAAGGTCGTCGCTGCCGTGCTCGACGTGACGGGCCGCAACGGGATCGTCTGCCTGGCTGGGGTCTCCGGACCGGGTCGCCAGGTGTCGCTCGACCTCGGGGCCCTCAACCGCGAGTGGGTGCTGGAGAACGACGTGATCTTCGGCTCGGTGAACGCCAACCGTCGCCACTACGAGGCGGCTGCGGAGGCCCTCGCTGCCGCCGACCGGACGTGGCTGGACGGGCTGGTGCGCCGGTCCGTGCCGGTCGCCGACTTCCAGCAGGCTCTGGACGCTCGCGACGACGACGTCAAGACTGTCATCACGTTCTGATCGCAGCCGGGTCGGCCGTTGGCTCGGTCGATGGCTCGGTCGATGGCTGAGTCAACGGCGCCGGCGTCGCGGATGTGGCGTCCGGGGCTGGGTCGCCGGCGTCGGGCGTCGTCGTCTGGACGTCAACGCCGCGCTCGATCGTCTGCCCGCCACCGAGCTCGCCCGTGACCAAGGCTTCGAGCTCGTCCAAAGCGGCAGCTGCCGGAGCCTCGTCCCCGTCGGCAGTCGCAGCGATGCCCGCCTCACCGCGCAGATCGGCCGCCTGCGCCTCGACCCACAGCTTTAGCTCCTGCCGCGCCGACCACGAGAGCCTGTCCTTGCGGTCGCCGATCACCACGAGCTGGAACGCGGCCGCCTCGGTCCGGCAACGTTCGCAGGCGGCGTTCACTGCCAGCGCCCGGTTGTTGGCCCGCACCGTCTGGGGCTGACGGACGATGACCACCTGGACGGACAGGGTCGTGGCGCGGCACCCGGTGCAGGTCGCCCACGCGGCCGCGACGTTGTCGAGGACGGCCTCCGACGGCCGATCGACGTAGACGATGTGCAGAGCCGTCGCGTCGGCGGTGCAGTCATCGCAGGTGGATGCGGCCGACGAGGTCGTGTCGACGCGTGCCGCTCGCCGACGGGAGCGCGCCTCGTCGTACGCATCGTCGCGCACGGTCAGCCCGTCGGGAGAACTCAGCGCCGATGCGGCGAGGTCGATGTCGTCGACGCGCTGACCCCACCGGCCGGTCACCGCGCTGTTCTTGTTCGAGTCATCGTCGTCGTGCGCCGGGGCAATGCCGACACCCACGGACAGGGCGAGCAGTGCCGTCGTGGTCGTGGCCCACACACGTCGGTTCGTCATCTTCTGGCTCCTGCCGTCTGGAAGCTGTCCGCGACTGCGGCGGCCATCTCGACGAGGCTCTCCCTGGTGTCGCGGCGCAGCATGGACAGCACCGTCTGCGAGCCGCTTTCGAGCGCGGGATCCCACGGCACGGTGACCACGCGCGCACACCGACGCTCGAAGTGCTTGGTCATCGG
>JBBRVU010000181.1:0-8228 GCA_038246575.1 Actinomycetes bacterium
CACCCGCTGTCCCGGCTGGACGCGTCCGTGGTCGCGCAGGCCCTGCAGGGCGGTCAGGCCGGAGACCGGGACCGCCGCCGCCTGCTCGACGGTGAGGTTAGCCGGCTTGGCCGCCACCTTGTCCTGCGGTGCTCGGGCGTACTGGGCGTAGGCGCCCTTTCCGATGCCGAACACCACGTCCCCGGCCTGGAACCTGGTGACGTCCGTGCCTACCGCCGCCACCACCCCGGCCAGATCCGAACCGAGCACAGGGTTCGTCGGCGCCCGCAGCCCGTACCCCGCGAGGCGGATCGGGTACGGCAGGCCGGTCATGACGTGCCAGTCGCCGCGGGCCACCCCCGCCGCCTGCACGTGGACCAGCACCTCGTCAGCGGCGATCTCGGGGCGGTCGACGTCGCGGAGTTGGAGGACCTCCGTCGAGCCGTACCTGTCCCGAACGATCGCCTTCATCGGACTCTCTTCTCGATGGGGTGCCGGTCCAACCGGCGTCGGTGCCCGTCCTGACCGTGGTCGACAGCCGTGCCCATGTGGGTGACGCCGTCGAGAAGTCGGTGCAGGCCCCACAAGTACTGCTCGGTGGAGATGGAGCCGGCCCTGGTGGCGGCCGCCGCGGCGGATCTGGGGAAGTCGTCAGCGGGCGTACCGGCGAAGGCGCGATGTCGGGCCTCGATCCGTTCCGCCTCCGGCGGCAAGGGGCCGGGTTCGTCCGCATCGGTGACCGCCAGGGCGACCGACCCGATCACGTAGACGACCAGCAGGTAGGACGTGCGAGCCGCGTCAGCGGGATCCAGACCGGCCTCGGCCAGGAGCTCAAGGAGCCGCTCGTGCAGGGCCAGCGCCTGTGGACCGTTCAGCCGCCCACCGATCATCAGCGGAACCGCACCCGGGTGGGCCGTCAGCCGTTGCCGCAGCTCCAGGGCCACGGCCTGCACCCGCAGCCGCCACGGCTGGGACCGGTCGGCGAAGACGTCATGGCTCACCTCCCCGATCAGCCGCTCGACCAGCGCCGCGACCACAGCGGCCTTGTCCGGGAAGTAGGTGTACACCGCGTTCGGGGCCACCCCCACCCGGGCGGCGATGCCCCGCACCGAGGCCGCGCCCGCCCCACCCCCATCCAACAGGGCGAACGCAGCGTCGAGGATCTCGTCCTCGCTCAGCGACCGCCGCGGACCGCGGCGACGGTGCACGGCCGCGGCACGCACCTGACCTCCCATGACCTTGGACAACGTACAAGATTTGTACGTCGTGCACAAGAATTGGCGCTCAGGGAAGACGCGAGCATATGATCATCACAAGGGTGCACAGCAGCGCCTCGCGCACCCCGGCCGACCCCCGGACCCCTTACGGCTCTGGAGGCTGTCGGCGAGCCGGAGTAGGCGTTGTGCAGTGACGCGAGGAGATCCGATGGCGCCGCAGACCGAGACCTACCCGGCCCGACTCGACGTGGACTACCCCGAACGTCTGGACCGGGTCACCACGTTCTTCCGGCTGCTGTGGGTGATCCCCATCGCCATCGTCCTGTCACTGCTCACGGCATCCGCGACCTCCACCGTGACGACGGTCCGGGGGTCGGGCGAGGTGGTGACCACGACGACCAACACCGGCGGCGGCATCGCCGGCGGCTTGTTCGTCGCGACCCTGCTGATGATCCTCTTCCGCCGGCGATACCCGCGCTGGTGGTTCGACTTCGCGCTGCAGCTCAACCGCTTCGGCGCTCGGGTAGCGGCATACGTGGCCCTGCTCACCGACCGCTACCCATCGACCGAGGACGAGCAGTCCGTGCACCTCGGCCTGGAATACCCCGACGCCAGCCGCGACCTCAACCGCTGGCTGCCCCTCGTCAAGTGGTTCCTCGCCATCCCGCACTACATCGTGCTGTTCTTCCTGGCGCTCGGCGCGATCGGGGCGGTCATCATCGCGTGGTTCGCGATCCTGTTCACCGGCCGCTACCCGCGTGCGCTGTTCGACTACGTGGTCGGCGTCGGCCGCTGGGGACTGCGGGTCCAGGCCTACGCAACCCTGCTCCTCACCGACCGCTACCCGCCCTTCAGCCTCCGCTGAACTGACGCCACTCCTTCCTGCCCATCCCTGACCCGCTCTGAGGCTTGACTCGATCTGAGGCCTGTCCGGTCTCCGGCGCGCACGACTTGTGATCCATGCTCGCTCCGCGTCCGCGTCCGCGTCCGCGCTTCGAGTCGTTCGGGTTGTCGACCCGGCGACGATGGGTGCACTGCTACCGGGCGGCGCTGCTGTCAAGGGGGTGACCGTTCGATCGCGTGGTGCGGCAGCAGCCCCAACACTGCCTGTCATCTCCGACGACGATCACCAGCCGATGCGGGTCGCCGCGGACTGTCACGTCGTCGGCGAGACCAGCCCCGAGCGCGGGTGGCAGCGGGACTGGCGGCTCATCGTCGAAATTTGGGCACCGGGTCGGCGGGCAGCTCAGGCATGTCGTCGAGGACCTGTTCGCCGAGGAATCCGACCGTCTCCTCGACGGTGCACCGGCGCAACCGCGGCCGACCACGCACGACTGTGATCTCGTCGAAGTGCTCCGGGTAGTCGGCCCCCGCCGCCGCCGGGTAGTGCTCGAAGACCTGCACCGCCTCCCCCGGATACTCGCTGGCCGCGGCCGCGTGGGCGTCCTGCGCCACGTTGGTGGCCGACGCGCCTGCCCCGCGTTCCACACAGCCGAAGCCCACCTCGGCCGCCGGCCACGCTACGGGCGGTCCCTCGGTGTTCATCGGGGCCACATGCGGAACGAAGGTTCGGCTTGGAGCCACGACGCCGGGACCAACCCACGAGCCGTAGTGCCGCGACCTCGCGCCGGTTCGCGCGTCGGTATGACCGGACCAGGCGCGGGTCGACGCTGAGCCCCTTCAGGGTGACGTCGAGCTCCTGGGACAGCCGGCGGGGAGCGATGTTCGCCCCGGCGATGGTGGACGCGCTGCTGGGCGACCACGGCATCCTCAACGCGTTGCCGTCCGAGTGTGGGCCGCAGCCCTGGCGCAAGCCCCGGCGGACGACCCGGGGTTCGACGCCGCGGACACCGACGACCTGCTCGCGGCCATGGGTGACTTCGTCGACCTGAAGTGCCCGTTCACGCTGGCCCATTCCCGAGGTGTTGCTGATCTCGCTGCCGGCCCGGGGCCGGCGGTCGGCTTGCCCGACGCCGACGTGAGGCTGTTGCGCCAGGCCGGGCATGTCCACGACCTCGGTCGGATGGGCGTGTCGAACCTGGTGTGGGAGAAGCAGTCGGGCCCGCTGACACCCGCCGAGCACGAGCGGGTCCGGCTGCATCCGTACCCGACTGGTCGGATCCTGCAGCAGATCCCCAGCATGCAGCGCTTGCCGAGGTGGCGAGCGCACACCACGAGCGGCCGGACGGGTCGGGGCTATCCGAACGGGCTCAGCGGCAGTTCGATTTTCGACGCCGCAACGCATCCTGGCAGCCGCCGACGTCTACCACGCGCTGCTCGGGTCGCGGCCGCATCGGGTTGCCTTGGAGCCCGCCGAAGCGCGGGAGACGGTCATGGCCGAGGCACGGTCGGGGCGCCTCGACGCGGACGCGGTCGACGCGGTCCTCGCGGCGGTCGGACACGTAGGACCCGCCGGCGGCCCTGGCCGGCCGGGCTGACCGGACGCGAGGTAGAGATCCTTCGGATGGTCGCCCAGGGCCGGTCGAACCGGGAGATCGCCGGGTCGCTGGTCATCAGCGACATGACGGTGCGCAACCACGTGGAGCACGTCTACGCCAAGCTCGGCGTGCGCAACAGGATTGAGGCGAGTCTGTTCGCCATCGACAACGGCCTCGCCGAGACTCCCGGCCCTGACACCCGAGGCTGAGGCCGCTGCCCGTGCGCCCAACGTTGCGACCGACGTTGCGGAGCGACCGCAGGGCCCCGATGAGCAGGCCTGCGGCGGCCGGGCCGGCCAAGGCCGCAGTCGACACGGAAGCCCCGTGACCCTGGTGCGAAGCCCGTTCGGGACGCGAGCCTTCATCCTGGCGAACACGACCCCTCCACCCCACCGGCCGCGATGGCACTCATCGCCCGCGCTATCCCCGGAGCGACGTTCCACGTCATCACCGACGCGCCGCACATGATCAGCCTCGCGGCCCTCGTCGCCCTCGCTCAGCTGCTCGCGAACCGATGAGCGCCCGCTGACCGGCAGCCGCACCCAACCCGAGCCCGGGTACCCGCCCGACGGCACGTCGTGCCAAACGGAAAACCAGGACAGAGGACGAGCAATAATCCAGTCGCGTCTCATCGTCATCGAGGGCGTCGCCGGGTCGGGGAGGTCGACGTTGACCAGACACCTCGGTGACCTGCTCGCCGTTCGCGGTATCTCCCACCGCGTGGTTCTCGAGGGCGATCTCGACCACCCGACGGACCTCGAGTCCATGGCATGGATGTCGGAGTCCGGGTTCGCGGCGGTGTGTGGCCGTCATCCCGCCGACGCCGTCACGATGGCCGGCGTCCCCGTGCCGCAGGAGGGCGGGATCCTGATCCCCTACGGAAACTGCAAGCCGCGGGTTCGGCGGGCGAAGCCACACTCCGCGAGCTGGCGGCACACGACATCTACGAGCTGCCCGCAGACGACTTCGACGACTGGACTGGCACTGCGGCGATGGCAGGAGTTCGGTCGAACGGCAGCCGCCGCATCTGACGTGTGGGTCTTCGACTGCTGTCTGCTGGAGAACCCGGTCACCACGCTCTGCGGTGAAACACAACGTCGATGACCTCGTCGTCCGCGAGCACATCCCGAGCGGTCTCTGGCGCCGTCGCTGACCTGGACCCGATCGTGGTGCATCTAAACCCGGGCCACATCCGGGCCATTCTTGATCGCGTCGTGCCGCAGCGCTCCACCACGTGGTGGAACCACTTCGTCAGCTACCACACCGAGCAGGCGTACGGGCGGACAACATCGATTGCACGGCATCGACGGCACCGTCCAAGCGCTTCAGGACCGTCAACGCTTGGAGGAAGACCTGCTCGCGTCCCTGCCGATCCGGTCGGTCCGGATCGACACAGCGAGGGTTGGGACGCCGCCCGCTCAGCTCTGGCCGACCTGATCAGTTGATCGGCCATCGGGGAGGCGCGGGCGAGGCATCCACCGACAATCGCGGGCGATCAGTCGCCCCGGATTCCACCATCGACGACGAGGTTGTGCCCCACCACGTAGGACGCCTGATCCGATCCTAGCCAGACCACGGCTGTGGCGAGTTCCTCAGACCCACCCAGACGACGAGAGTCGATCATCGAAAGGTAGCGCTCCATGATGGCATCGCGCTCCTCGGCCGAACCGGCCGCAAGATTCGCGGCGAGCATCGGGGTCTCGATCGCGCCCGGGCTGACAACGTTGACCCGGACACCCTGCGACGCATACTCCGCCGCCGTCGCCCGGCTCAGTGCGTTGACCCCGGCCTTGGCTGCCGCGTACGACCCGGTGCCAGGTGCCGCGAGCAGCGCATCGACAGAGGAGATGTTGATGATCGATCCACCCCCACTGCCGAGGATTGCCGTGAGCTCGTACTTCATGCACAGCCACACGCTGGTCAGGCACGTGCGCACCACACCGTCGAAGACCTCGAGGCTCATGTCCGTGAACCTTGACCCGCTGCCGGCGGCCACTTCGGTGTTGGCAGCACTGTTCACGGCGATGTGCAGACCGCCGAAGCGATCCAGCACGGCTGCGACGAGAGCAGCTACATCCGCCTCACGAGTGACGTCAGCCGGCGCGAACATCACCGCCTCGCGTTTCAGTCCCAACGACGCGAGCTCGTCGAGGGCTGCCGAGCCCTTCTCCGGGTTACGACCTGTGATGGCTACGACCGCACCGGAACGCAGGAACGCTGCCGCACTGGCCTTTCCGATGCCGGACGTGCCACCGGTCACGAGGACAACCCGACCAGCAAGGTCGGGGAACTCGTTGACCTGGGACGGCCAAGCGTGGTCGGTCATCGGGACTCCAATCGGTTCTGTCGGCGGATCAGCACGTCAGGCCATGAATCAACGGCGCTCGGGTGGGGAGCCCGAAGCTTGTCACCGCAGAGCCGACCAGAGGGGTCGGGGTCGCGGCAACGCCTCGGTCGCGGGCGTCCGTATCTCCGGGCGTCGACAGACCGGGGTGTCGTCGGCGCCGGTTGCGGCGAAGGAGCGGCATCGCAGCGGAGCCTGCCTTGGCCTCACCGACTGCTCACTTGCTCAGTGGCTGGTTGTTTCGGATCGAGGTGACGACGTCGAGGACGGCTCGGGTGATGTGGGCGGCGTACTGCTTCTCGTCCTCCAGCCCCTGGTGGGTGGCGCCGTCGACCACCCGGTGCACGCTGTTGGTCGACAGCGTCGTCGACTTCTTCTGTACCGTCATCCACGACGCGGGGTGCTCCCCGGCGGTGAGCACGACCAAGGGCTTGTCCCCGAGGTCGCGCAGTGATGCAGCTTTCCGAGACGCGTCACCGCCTCGCAGGTACTCATCGACGACGCTGCGCACGGTGCTCGCCTGCGCGGTGTTGGCTCGTAGCATCTCTTCGGAACGGGCCGGGAGGGTGCCCCCCACGAGGTCGCCGTACAAGCGCGCCAAGCCGACGCGGGCGGAGAGCGACACCAGGGTTGCGAACCGGCCCACGCCGTCGTAGGAGCTCTCGGCTCCCATCGGAGGCGGCGCGGGAATGACGGACTTGGCCGGCTCTTCCGACGCGGTGGAGTCGATGAGGATCAGCCCAGCGACCTCGTCGGGGTAGTGCGCGGCGAAGATGCGCACGTACAGCCCGCCGAAGGAGTGCCCCGCCAACACGTAGGGCCCGGGGACACCCGCCCGGTGAAGCAACGTGTGCAGGTCGGTGGCGACCCGTGCGCCGTCCTGAGTGCCGTCGGCGGGCTGGCTCCCGCCTCGACCGGCCCGGTCGTAGACGCAGACCCGGGTCTGGCTGGCCACGGCGGGGGCGACCCACCCCATGCTGGCCGACGTCCCACCGGCGCCAGGTTCGAGGACGACAGTCGGGCTTCCAGAGCCGACACAGTCCAAATGCATCTGGTGTCCGCCGACGCCGACCAAACGACCGGAGGTCAGATAGGGGTTAGTCTCCGAGGCTTCGCGCACCGTTTGCCAGCCGCCGCCGACCGCGCACAGGGCAAGGATGGTGAACACGATGTAGAGCTGGACCCGTCCGCCGCTGCTGCGCATGTCGCGCCGCACCCGCATCACCATCCAGACCACCAGGGCCAGCAGCACCGGCGGCCACACCCAGCTGAGCACCTCACGCATCGGCGAGCCGAACGCGAGCAGCAGGAGCCCGACCAGCCCCGTGAACAGCGCGGGAAGCGCGGCCCATCGTTGGGGTTGATCGGTGAAACGGCGCGAGAGCAGGAACAGCGCCGCCCAGCCCACGGCGAACCCGCACAGCACCGCGCCGGTGATCGCACTCTCGGTGACGGGAATGAACGGTGCGGCGACCAGGAGCAGCGCGGCGACGAGCCCGATCGCCAACGAGGCGGTCACGATCCACCCGAGATGCCCTCGAGGTGCGAGGCGAGGCTCAGGGGCGGCGGCCTGGTCCGCGGCCGGAGCGGTGGGTGTCGCCGAAGACAACAGCGGCCGCGATGGCCGGCGGGAGAAGAGAGCCAGGGGGCGCCTCTTTCCTCGACGTGGTGGCGAGCGTCGCCTGAACCCGACCTCGCCCCTCTGCATCGGCATGCGCGACATCAACGAACCCACCGATGACCCGCCGACACTATCGACCTCCCGGTGTTGGAGACCACTCGTGGCGGTTCCTCACCAACCACGCACACGTCCTGGAGCGCATCGCCGGCGATCCCATCTGCGGCTTCGCGACATCGCCGCGTCCGTCGGCATCACCGAGCGCGCGGCGGTCACGATCGTCAACGACCTCGTCGAAGCCGGCTATTTCACCAGGACGCGGATCGGTCGGCCCAACAAGTACGACGTCCACGACAAGCTCCCGCTGCGTCACCCGCTCCACCGTCGGCGAGCTCATTCGGTCCCTCGAAGGACCGGCAACCGACTCGCGACAGATGAGGATGCTGCGAACGGGCGTCTACCACCACCAGGTCCACTCCGAGACCGGGCAGAGCCCGCTGCAACGCTGGACCGACGGATGGGACCGGGCCGGGCACGGCCCGAGCATGCTGGCCACCGGCGCGTTGACCGAGGCGTTCTTGTGGTCGGCTCTGCGCACCGTCACCAAGACCGCGACGGTGTCGCTGCACGGC
>JBBRVU010000182.1:0-8225 GCA_038246575.1 Actinomycetes bacterium
AACTGATCAATGGGTGGTTATGACTAGTACCCGCGCTATCTAGGTGTTCGGCGTCAGGTGTCCGAGTTGCGCAACGTCATCCGGGACAGGTCGCCGGTGCTCGTCAGTGCTCACCAGCGTTCGCCATGCGGGAAGAGCCAGCGAGAAAGCGCTGCCGCCCCCGGGCAGACTCTCGACCCAGATGCGCCCGCCGTGCGACACGGCGACCTCGCGGGCGATGGCCAGACCGAGCCCGCTGCCACCGAGAGCCTGCGCACGAGCCGAGTCCGCGCGGTAGTAGCGGTCGAAGAGGTGCTCCTGGTCGAGCGCGGACACTCCCGGCCCCCCGTCGGACACGGTGACACCGATCTCGTCGCCGCGCCGCCAGACACTGACCCGGACAGCTTCACCGGGGGGGGTGAACTTGATGGCGTTCTCGACGAGGTTGGTCAATGCCAGGCCGAGGCGCTGGGGGTCTGCCTGGACCTCGTGGTGATGCCCGTCGACGGTCAGCGCCACCTGCTTGGCTGCCGCCAGGAGTCGCAGCGGCGCGACGGCCTTCTCGACCACCGCACGGAGCTCGACGCGGACGGTGAGCAGCTCGAGCCGCCCCTCGTCAGCGGCCGCTAGGGCGAGGAGGTTGTCGACCGTCCGACTGACCCGATCAACCTCCTCCCGGGCGCTCTCGATCACCTCTCGCCCGGCTGCCGAGAGCTCGTCGCCTCGCAGGCTGACGTCGAACTCGGCCCGCATGACGGCCAGCGGGGTGCGCAGTTCATGGGATGCATCGGCGATGAGCCGCTGCTTGTCCATGACGCCGTGCTCGATCCGCGCCAACATGGCGTTGAGCGTGACTGCTAGTCGCCAGATCTCGTCGTGTCCTCCGGGCTCCGCAACGCGCTCGTTCAGCTGGGCGGTCCCGATCTCCTGCGCATCCGACGTCATCTGCTCGACCGGGCGCAGCGCCTTGCGGGCCAGCCAGTAGGCGGCCACCATCGTGGCCGCCAGGGCCGCGGGCCCGGCCACGAGCAGCAGCACCAGGACCCGCCTGACCGCGTCCTCGACCGGCTGGAGGCTGACTGCGACCACCAGCACTCGATCCGCGCCGCGGTCCTCGAAGGGCGTGGCCAGGATGCGGTAGCGCTGCCCCCCAGAGACGATCGGCGCCGTGAACCGCGACGCTCGTCCGACCCGGCTGACCTCCGCCGCCGCCGCCCCGCCGAGGAGGGGCGCCACCTCGGCCAGGCGACCGTGGGACAGCAGGACCTCTGCCTGGTCCCCGAGCACTTGGGCCCGGCTGCCCGGGGGGAGGCTCGCACCGGCGGCGTCGGCAAAGTCCTCCGCGTCATCGACCGCGTCGGCCGCCTCCTCGTCGTCGATCTCCGGGCCGTCGTCGGCGAACGCGGACACGATGGTCTCCGAGCCCGCGGTCGCGGAGTCGTCGATCGCCTGGCGCAGATCGGTGCGCAGCTGAAGGACGAGAAAGGTGCCGAGAGAACAGACGATCGTCGTGAGCAGCACGCCGAACCAGGCGGTGAGTCGGACGCGGATCGGCAGGCTCATGGCGGCTCCAGGAGGAATCCCTTTCCGCGCACAGTACGGATGAGCCGGCGTCCGCGTGGTCGTTCCAGCTTTTTGCGCAGGTAGCCGATGTAGACATCGACGACGTTGGGTGAGCCCTGGTAGTCCTCCTGCCACACGGCATCCAGGAGTCGCGCACGTGAGACCGGGATGCCGGGACTGCGCGCAAGAACTTCAAGCACATCGAACTCCCGTGACGTGAGCTCGACCTGGTGACCACCCCGCGTGACGACGCGCGTCGCGGAGTCGATGTGCAGGTCGCCGATCTCGATGACCTGCAGATGCGCTGACGGGCCGCGGCGGGTGAGAACCCGCAGCCGAGCAAGCAGTTCGCCGAAGTCGAACGGTTTGACGAGGTAGTCGTCAGCGCCCCCGTCGAGCCCCCTGATGCGGTCACTCACGTCTGCTCGCGCAGTCAGCATCAGCACCGGCGCCCAGCAATCCCGTCGGCGCATCTGTTGGCACACGGTCACACCGTCGAGTCCGGGGAGCATGAGGTCGAGGAGCACAGCCGCGTAGTCACCACCGGTCGCCAGGGCCAGCCCCTCGTCGCCGCTGTGCGCGACGTCGACCGAGTAGCCCTCGAGAACTAGTCCGCGGCGTAGAGCACGCACGAGCTTGATGTCGTCCTCGACCAGAAGTAGGTGCACACGACCATCCTAATTCGGTTGACGGGGTTGACACCTCGGGCGGACCAGCGCAACGTTGGCGAGAAATCTAAGTTCTTCCTAAGTGTTTGCATAAGGTTTCGCTAAGTACGAAACGGTTTATCCGTTTTGGTGGTCGGCGAAGGGGTGGGACCTCATGGGTGCGCTGTTCCGCGGCGTGATGCATTTCCGTCTTCTGGTGCTCGGTGTGGCCGTCGGCGTGCTGGCACTCGGTGTCGTCACCCTGCGCAGCGCGCCGGTGGATGTGCTGCCCGAGTTCACGCCGCCGTATGCCGAGATCCAGACGGAGGCGCTGGGACTTTCTGCCGACGAGGTGGAACAGCTCATCACCGTCCCCCTCGAAGCGGACCTGCTCAACGGGGTCGAAGGCGTCGACGTGATCCGCTCGGAGTCGGTGCCGGGTCTGTCGTCGATCGTTCTCGTCTTCACGCCAGGTAGCGACATCTACCGCGCTCGACAGCTGGTCGAGGAGCGCCTCACCCAGGCACATGCCCTGCCCAACGTCTCGAAGCCGCCCACACTTCTGGCGCCGCTGTCGTCGTCGAACCGGGTGCTGATGATCGGTCTCGACTCGGAGCGGGTCTCGGCCATCGAGCAGTCGGTGATCGCCCGCTGGACCGTTCGTCCTCGACTGATGGGCGTGCCCGGGGTGGCCAACGTCTCGGTCTGGGGGCTTCGTGACCAACAGCTTCAGGTCCAGGTCGACCCTGAGCGCCTGCGCGATCAGGGCGTCACGCTCAACCAGGTCATCCGCTCGGCCGGCAACGCGCAGGTGGTGTCTCCACTGAGCTTCCTCGAGGCGTCGACTCCCGGCACGGGTGGCTTCATCGAGACCCCCCAGCAGCGGCTGCAGGTGCGCCACCTGCTCGAGAAGATCGCCGACCCCGAGGAGCTCGGGAAGGTCCCGGTGGCCGGCACGGGAGGCAAGCTCCGGCTGGCCGACGTGGCCACCATCGCCGTCGACCATCAACCGCTGATCGGTGACGCGGTCGTCGACGGCGGCGCTGGGCTCGTGCTCGTCGTCGAGAAGTTCCCCGGCCAGAGCACGCTCGAGGTGACCGAAGGAGTGGAGGAGGCACTCGAGGCGCTGCGTCCCGGGCTGTCGGGGATCCGCACGGACACCTCGCTCTTCCGGCCCGCGACCTACATCGACGACGCGTTGGGCAACATCGCAGTCGTCCTGGTTGTCGGATTGCTCCTCATGCTCCTGGTGCTGGCGGCGCTGCGGTTCCACTGGCGGGGAGTCGTCGTCGCGCTGGTGACCGTGCCGCTGTCCCTCACCGTGGCAGCCCTGCTGCTGCAGCAGCTCGGCCAGGGGTTCAACGCGCTCGTCTTCCTCGGGCTCGCCGCGGCGATTGCGGTGGTCGTCGACGAGTCGGTGGTGTTCACCGATCGGGTGACCGCGCGACTGCGCCGCGAGGACGGCAGCCCGGAGCGCCCGGCTGTCAGCGACGCGGTCCGGGCCGCGGCGACCGACATCCGCGCACCGCTGATGTACGCAACTCTCATCGTGCTCTTGGCCGTGGTGCCGGTCGCCGTCCTCGGCGGTCGCCCCGGCGCCTTCTTCAGCCCCCTGGTGCTGGCTTACGCGCTGGCGGTCGCATCGGCGGTCGCTGTTGCCGTCACCGTCACCCCGGCCCTGACTCTTCTTGTCGTCGGACGGTGGCAGCCGAGTGCGCCACCGTCTAAGGGGTGGATACGGGTCCGCCGCGGCTACTCGTCGGCGTTGCAGTGGTTCGGCAGCTCCCTGCGAGTCCCGCTGGTGGTGGCCGGTGTGCTCCTGCTGGCGGCGGCCGCAGCGCTCCCGCTGCTCGGCACGTCCTTGATCCCCACCTTCCAGGACCGATCGGTGCTCGTCCGGCTCGACGCCGAGCCGGGAACGTCCAACCCGCGGATGACCCAGGTCGCCACCGAGCTCGGGGACAAGTTGAAGGGTGTGCCGGGTGTCGAAAGGGTCTCGGCGACCGTGGGGCGCGCGGTCACCGGCGACCGGGTCGCCAACGTCAGCTCCAGCGATGTGTGGGTCACGATCGAGGGTGACGCCGACTACGACGCGACGATCCGCGGCATCGAGCGGACGGTTGACGCAGAACAGGGCGTGCGCCACGACGTCATGACGTACACCGCCCAGAAGGTGCGCAACGTTGGTGCCCTCAACGAGGGCAAGAACACGGGGCAGGGCGGCCTCGATGTCCTGACCGGGTCGGACCGACCGCTGGTCGTGCGGATCTTCGGGCAGGACGCCGACATCCTCCAGCAACAGGCCGAGCGCGTCCGGGACCTGATGTCCGGGGTGGACGGTGTCACGGACCCCCGCGTCGATCTTCCTGAGCGCCAGCCAACCATCGAGATCGAGGTCGACCTGGACAAGGCCCAGAGCTTCGGTGTCTCGCCGGGCATCGTCCGCCGCGCCGGCGCGACCCTGCTGCAGGGGATCCAGGTGGGCAGCGTCTTCCAGGAGCAGAAGGTCTTCGACGTGATCGTGCAAGGCGCACCGGCCACGCGGGAGAACGTCGAGGACGTGCGCAACCTGCTCATCGACCGGCCCGATGGCGGATACCTCCGGCTGGGCCAGGTGGCGGACGTGCGCATCGCCGACTCGCCCGCCGTCATTGCCAGGGATGCCGTGTCCCGCCGGGTGGACGTCCAGGCCGGCGTCAGCGGGCGTTCCATCGATGCGGTGGTCTCTGATCTCGAGACGAAGCTCGGCGAGATCGGGTTCCCGCTCGAGTACCACGCCGAGGTGAGCCAACAGAGCACTGCCACGGAGATCGGAGCCGGTCGGGTGGTGGGCTTCGTGGTGGCAGCGGCGCTGGCCGCCTTCCTGCTGCTGCAGGCAGCCTTCCGCAGCTGGCGGTTGGCCGCCCTGGTCTTCGCGGCGACCCCCGTCGCGCTCGTCGGCGGTCTTGTGGCCGCGGTGCCTCAGGGCCGCGCCATCTCACTCGGCTCGTTGGTCGGCTTCCTCGCCGTGCTGGGGCTGGCGACCCGCACGAGCATCGTGCTCGTGTCTCGGGCACAGGCTCTGGAGCGAGAGATGCCCGAGGCCACCCGCCCTGATGTCGCGACGCTCGCAGCGCGCGAGCGCCTCGTTCCAGTCCTCACCTCGTCGGCGGCACTGGTCCTGCTCGTGTCGCCGATGGTCGTGCTCGGTTCCCGGCCCGGCCTCGAGCTGGTGCACCCCATGTCGGTGGTCCTGCTCGGAGGTCTGGTCACCTCGACGTTCGTCACCCTGTTCCTGCTGCCGGCGTTGTACGGCCTCGTGCCCCTCGGGCACGAACGAGGTCGACCAGCGGCAGCGGACCAGGACCAGATCATCGACCTGCACCGGCACACCCTCAACGGGGACGGGATGCCTGGTCAGCGGTCGGTCCCCGTCGACGCACCGGAGCCGGAGCAGGTCAGGTGATGCGGACAGCGCGCGCGGCTCGAACCACGCGGCCGGCCGCCCTGGTTCTCGCCGTCATCGTTGCCGGAGGGGTGCTCCTGGGCTGCTCCGGATCCGAGCAGGCCGCCGAGACGTACCACCCGGCCACGGTCGAGGAGGTTGCTGGCGGGGACGTCAAGCAGGTCACCTTCACCTCCGACGCAGCAGAGCGGGTCGGCCTCGAGTCGGCGATCGCCGAGCAGGCCATCGGCCAGACCACGATTCCCTACGCGGCGCTCATCTACGACGGCCAGGGCAGCCCCTGGGTCTACGCCATGTCCGGCGACCTGACCTTCCTGCGCACGGCCATCGTGGTCGACCGCATCGATGGCGATCGCGTGTGGTTGTCCGACGGGCTGCCGCCGGGCGCCCGAGTGGTCACGGTGGGCGCGACCGAGGTCTACGGAGCTGAGCTCGAGATCGGTGGGGGGCACTGATGGCGGCTTCAGAGGGATCGCTGATGCGGCAGGTCGTGGGCAAGAGCCTGCGGTTCCGGTGGCTCGTGGTGTTTGCCGCCGTCGCGGTGATGGCCCTCGGGCTGGCCGACATCCCCCAGACGAAGGTGGACGTCTTTCCCGAGTTCGCGCCGCCGCAGGTCGAGATCCAGACGATCGCCCTCGGAAACTCCTCCAACGAGGTCGAAGAGCTCATCACCGTCCCCATCGAGGACCAGCTCGGTGGGATCGAGGGACTGCAGGACATGCGCTCGAAGTCCGTCGCCCAGCTGTCGTCGATCCGTCTGATCTTCGACCAGGGAACGGATGAGCTGCGGGCCAGACAACTGGTCGCGGAGCGCATCGGTCAGGTCACCGCGACCTTGCCGACCTGGGCCAGCCCACCCTTCATGATGCCCGCTCTGTCGTCGACCAGCCGGATCATGAAGATCGGGCTCACCTCCGACGAGGTCAACCAGATCGACCTGTCCACGATCTCCTACTGGAAGATCCGGTCGCGCCTGCTGAGAGTCTCCGGCGTGGCCCAGGTGGCGATCTGGGGTGAGCAGCTCCCGCAGCGCCATGTGCGGGTCGACCCGGCCAAGCTCGCCGAGTACGACGTCCCGCTCCAGCAAGTCATGGACTCCGCGGCGGACGCCGTCGAGTCGGGCTTGCTCAAGTACTCCGACGGTGCCGTGGTGGGAACGGGCGGCTTCATCGAGGACGGCGGCCAACGCCTCAACATCCGGCACGTGCAGCCCATCACTGGGCCCGATGAGCTCGGCAAGGTCCCGGTGGTCGAGCGCGACGGAAAGGTGCTGCGGCTGGCCGACATGGGCGAGGTCCTCATCGACCACGGGCCGCTCATCGGGGACGCAGTCATCAATGACGGCCCAGGCATCATGCTCGTCGTCCAGAAGTTCCGGGGTGCCAACACGCTCGAGGTGAGCCGCGGCGTCGAGCAGGCGATGGAGGAGCTCGCACCTGGCCTGCGGGGGATCACCTACGACACGACCATCTTCCGTCCGGCGACGTTCATCGAGCAGTCGATCGAGAACCTCACGACGGCGATGCTCATCGGCATCCTCTTGGTGATCTTGATCATCATCGCCTTCTTGTTCGAGTGGCGGACTGCGTTCATCAGCCTGATCGCGATCCCGCTGTCCCTGGTTGCCGCGCTGCTGACGCTGGACCTTCGCGGCGAGACCGTGAACGTGATGGTGCTTGCGGGGTTGGTGGTGGCGATCGGGGTCGTGGTCGACGACGCCATCATCGACGTGGAAAACATCGTGCGACGGCTTCGGCAGGCCCGCGCCGAGGGCAGCGACAAGTCGATGTTCGCGATCGTGCTCGACGCTTCGGTCGAAGTCCGCTCAGCGATCACCTACGCCACGGTCATCAATGTTGTCGCCATCGTGCCGGTGTTCTTCCTCGAAGGGCTGTCTGGTTCGTTCTTCCGCCCACTGGTCCTCGCATACGGACTCGCGGTTCTCGTCTCGATGATCGTCGCGCTCACCCTGACCCCGGCCCTGTGCCTCCTGATGCTGTCCCGCGGAAAGCTGGTGAGTCGCGAGTCACCGATGCTGCGCGCACTGAAGCGGGTCTACCGCGCCGCGCTGGCACCGCTGCTCCGCCGACCGAGTCCCGCGATCGGCACCCTCGTGGTGCTGTCCCTGGCCGGCGCCCTCGCGTTCCCGACGCTCGGCACGCAGCTGCTGCCCAACTTCAAGGAGAGAGACTTCCTCATGCACTGGCTGACCCAGCCAGGCACCTCACAGCCGGAAGAGACGCGGATCTCGATCGCCGCGTGCAAGGACCTGAGGAAGATCCCCGGCGTGCGCAACTGCGGTTCGCACATCGGACAGGCGTTCCTGGCCGACGAGGTCTACGGCGTGGACTTCGGGGAGAACTGGATCAGCGTCGACCCGAGCGTCGACTACGACGAGACCCTCGAGTCGGTGCAGGAGACCGTCGACGCCTACCCGGGTCTCTACCGGGACGTGCAGACCTATCTGCGGGAGCGGATCAAGGAGGTCCTCACCGGGTCGAGCGAGGCGATCGTCGTGCGAATCTACGGGCCGGACCTCGAGGTGCTCCGGGAGAAGGCGCACGAGGTCGAGAAGGTCATCGCCGGCGTCG
>JBBRVU010000183.1:0-8177 GCA_038246575.1 Actinomycetes bacterium
AACCTGCCGTCGCTACGGGAGAGGAACCATCTACGCCCAGGGCACCGGGCACTCGATGTAGCCGTGGTACGGGCCGGAACCTCGCACGGGGCAGCTTGAGTGCACGGTCGGCAACGAGCATCGAACATCCGCTCGTGCCGCGCTCCGCGCAGCGGGAAGCGACGCGACCACGCACCGAGTGGGTGCGGGGTGTCCCTGCCTCATCCGGAAACGCGCGGGCGAACCCGGTGCACCAGCCGTTGCGATCGCGTCATGCCAGCGCGACGACGATGCGGCCGACCGCTTGCTCACTGGCGAGGTACTCCAGCGCCTCCGGGACCTGGTCGAGCCCGAAGGTCCGGTCGACGGCGGGGGTGACGGACCCGTCCTCGACCATGCCGCAGATGCGGGACAGCCGCGGGGCGTTGCTGCCGGCTCCGCGCGTGCCGGGGAGGTGGCGGTCGACCAGGCCGCGGGCGGTGAGTCCGAGCACCCGCGGCACGCTGCCACCGACCCGTCCGACACCGTGGCCGAAGTGGTCGTGGCCGAGGGCCGTGTACACGCCGCCGGGCGTGAGCAGGGGGCGCCACCGGTGGTAGGGGCGGTTCGATGCGACGTCGACGACCAGGTCGTAGGAGCCGCCCCGCGCCACCACGTCCTCGGCTTCGAAGTCCACCAGGTGCGCCGCACCCAGACCACGCAGCGCGTCGAGCTTGCTGGCGCGGTCGACGGCTGTCACCTCGGCCCCGAGGGCCACCGCGACCTGCACGGCGAAGGTGCCGACCGTGCCGCCGGCACCGTTGACGAGGACGCGGTGCCCGACCCGGACGCGGCCCTCGTCGCAGACCACCTGGATCGCCAGCACCCCGCCGGCAGGCAGCCCCGCCGCCTGCTCCGCGGTGAGCCGCCCGGGGACTGGGTGGAGCAGCCTCGTGGGCACCGTGGCGTACTCGGCGAGGGCGCCGCCGTTGCGCCACCAGTTCGTCTCCAACGTCAGGCCCAGCACCCGGTCAGCCGGGGCGAAGCCGACCACGTCGGGGCCCACCCGGTCGACGGTCCCAGTCAGTTCCACCCCGGGGATCGGGCGTGGCCGGACCAGCCCACCCAGCAGCCGAGCGACGTAAGGCCGGCCGGACACGGCATGCCACACGTCGGTATGCACCGCCGACGCGGCGACCCGCACCAGGACTTCACCCTTCCCGGGTACCGGGACAGGCACGTCGTCCAGCCGCAGCACCTCGCGAGGTACCCCGTACCGGTCCTGCACCACTGCCCGCACCGGGCTGACGGTACGGGTGCCGGCGGCGGGCGCCCGCTTCGGGCCGGGTATCCGTGAGCAGCGCACGCGAACGCGACCGCACCTGGCAACTGATCACGTGCTGTCTCGCCGCGCGGAAGGGCGGCATCCGGACTCGGACGGGCACCCGCGCGTCGGGCACCGAGACGGTCAAGGACGCGGCCCACCCTCTCCCCAACGACCGGGCCCCGAAGCCCTTCCGCCACGTTCAAACGGAGCACCCCGCCCGAGCGGCGAAGGCTGGAGCCCAGCAACGGCAACGCACTCGCACGCGCCGCTCCGAGGGCGGCTACGCTCGCCCGACTCGGCTCGGCAACGGGCTCGTCGGGATCCTCCACGGCTGCCGCAAGACATGGCACCCCCTACGACGAGCACACCGCGTGGAGCCACCACACCGCGGCCGCCGCTCGACAACCCAGGACGTCGGATGTCTGCCGCCGGTCTTACGGTGGCCCCCAACGCACCGGTGCAAGGACCGCCGCCGTGGCGGGTGCACCGGCCTCGAACAGGCTCGGCAACGGTGGTGCTGGGCGTCGACCCCGGCGGCCTCACCCGCTTCCGGTTCGGAGGCCTACCGACACCCGACCCGTCACTCAAGAGGAGGATCGCGATGCGAGAGCTGATGGTCGACTTCATCACCTCTCTGGACGGCTACGCGTCGGCGGAGGGGTGGCCGGGCTGGTGGGGTCTCGAGGGCCCCGAGTACCTGGCCTGGCTCGACGAGCAGCCCGAGGTCACCTACCTGATGGGTGCGAACACGTACCGGCTGATGTCGGGCTTCGCCGCCGGGGTGACCCCGGCAGGAACCGACGAGTTCCGGGCCGAGGAGGAGGCCTCCGTCGGTGGGCTCACGAACGCGCCCAAGGTGGTGTTCTCCTCCTCGCTGGAGGAGCCGCTGACGTGGGCCAACTGCACGCTCGTGCGCGGCGACGCCGCCGAGGCGGTGCGGGCGATGAAGGAGGACGGCTCCGGGTCCCTCAGCACGATCGGCAGCGTCAGCCTGTGCAGGTCGCTGCTGCGAGCCGGGCTCGTCGATCGGTTCCGGATCGTGATGTTCCCGGTGATCACCGGCGCCACCAGCGCGGAGCGCATCTACGACGGGTACCCGGACGTCGCCCTCGACATGACCGACCACCGCACCTTCGACCGCCGCATCCAGCTGGTCGAGTACCGGCCTCGCGTGCTAGAGCAACCGCCACGCGCCCCGACCACGTGAGGTCGACGACGCAGCGAGGAGGGAGCACGCCACCGACGGGCCGCTACGTCCTCGCTCTCGACAAGACAGGGGACGGTCGCCGCCAAAGTCAGCGCGCCAGCCACTCCGAGCAGCAACGATGAGCCCCCAGAGAGCTGGCGAGGCCGCGGCCCGTTCGCCCTGACCGTCGCGCACGACCTGCGGGCCACACCCCCGCAGCAGCCAGGCGAACGCGCTCAGTTGCCGCTGACACGTCGTGCCCGTGCCGCCGTCGCTCGCCTTGTTGGGATGGCGCCGCGCCCGCAGGCCGCGATCGACAAGCGATGTGGGGATGAGTCAGGCAGCCACATCCAGGCCCGCAGCCCGCCGCGACGAGTCGATCGTGGTTCCCGACAAGCGCGCTGGGCCAGGTGGTCAGGTCGCGTTTCGTGCCGCGTGGCGCACGTAGACCACACCATTGCCGAACCGTCGGTGGTCCAGCAGTTCGAGGTCGACGCGGACGCCGCGAGGCAGCGCCGGCTTGCCGCCGCCCACGAGCACGGGGCACAGGAGCAGGACGCACTCGTCAACCAGCCCGTGCCGGAATGCCTCGGCCCCGATGGCCGCGCCGCCGATGCTCAGGTCCGAGGTGGACGTCTCCTTGAGCTGTCGTACCGCCTCGGGGTCGAACTGCCGTTCGATCCTTGTCCGCGCCGTCGACACCTCTTCCAGCGTCGAGGAGTAGACGATTTTGTCGGTGTCGCGCCAGATCCCCGCGTACTCGCGGACAACGGCCGGTTCGGTCGTCAACCAGTCGTCGCTCTCCCACACGCGCATCGTCTCGTACATCCGGCGGCCGTAGAGCGACGTGCCGATGTGCCGCTCGTGCTCGTTCCAGAACGCGTGCACCTCGTCGTCGGGCACGGACCAGTCGAAAGACCCGGTCTCGTCCTCGAGGTAGCCGTCGAGCGAGGTGTTGGCTGCGTAGATCAGCTTGCCCATGGGTGGCTCCGCCCGGACGGGAGCTACAGCGTGCAGCGTCACGGCGGCACCGGCAAGAGCGTCGACGCAGAGGTCACCGAGCCTGCCGCCGTGGAGAAGGGCTGGAGGTCGACGTCGATCCCGGGAGGCCGCCGTCGCACGGTCATGCCGCAGTGCACGCGAAGCGCGACCATGCCGCCGTGCGCGCAGAGCGCGCGACCATGCCGCCGTCGGCCTCTTGTGGACAGCGGCGGGGTCGGTGAGGTTGGCGTGGATGACGACCATGCTGCTGCCGATGGCAGCCGGCGAGGTGTCTTCGTTGGAGCGGTTGCAGGTGGCGGTGGCGGCGTATCTGGCGCGTTACCGCGGCGCGTCACGCGAGCACACCCTGTCCGACCTGCGGGTGTTCATGTCCTGGTGCGCTGCGCGCGGTCTGGATCCCTTGGCCGCGCAGCGGGTGCACCTGGAGCTGTATGTGCGCTGGTGCCAGGAGGTGCGGCACTTCAAGCCCTCAACGGTGTCGCGGCGCACCTCGGTGGTGTGCGGCTTCTACCGGACCTGCGTCATCGACGGGGTGCTCGAGCACTCCCCGGCGGAATGGCTGCGTCGGCCCACCGTGCCGCCCGAGTCGCCGACGCTGGGGTTGACGCACCTGCAGTTCGAGGCACTCCTTACAGCGGCCCGCGAATCCCCGAACGTAGACGACTTCGCCCTGGTGACCATGCTCGGGCTGCTCGGGCTGCGCATCTTCGAAGCCTGCAGGGTGAACATCGCCGACCTGGGCGAGGAGCACGGCCACCGGGTGCTGCGGGTGGTCGGCAAGGGCACCAAGGTCGTTCTGGTGCCGCTGCCACCCGCGGTCGGACGCGCCGTCGACCGCGCGGTCGACGGCCGGGACGCCGGACCGCTGCTGCGCAATCGCCGCGGCGTGCGGATGGACCGCCACGCCGCCACCCGCCGGCTGCGCTACCTGGCGGTGCAGGCCGGGGTGCGGATGCCGCGGATGCACCCACACATGCTGCGGCACACCTTCGTCACCACCATGCTCGACGCCGGGGTCGACCTGCGCGACGTGCAGATCGCCGCCCGCCACGCCGACCCTCGCACCACCATGCGCTACGACCGTGCCCGCAAGAACCTGGACCGGCACCCCAACTACATCCTCGCCGCTTACATGGCTTCCGGAACCTGACGAGCCGGAGGCGGATCAGCGCCCGCTTGACGAGGGGTTGTGCCAACATCGGCTGGTGACCCCTGAGGACCTCCCCGCCTATTCAGACCTGATCCTGCCCGCGGTCAAGGCGGTGAACGCCCTGGGCGGGTCTGCCAAGGCGAGGGAGATCACCGGGCAGGTCCTCACCGATCTCGGCGCCACCGACGAGATGCTGGCGGTGATGCAGCCGGCGAGGCCGGACGCGTCGGTGCTCTTGGAGCGGATCGCCTGGGCCCGGTCGTACGCGAAGCTCATCGGGGCGCTGGAGAGCCCTTCTCGGGGCGTGTTCCTGTTGACGGGGCTGGGCAAGGAACTGCTCAACCTCGATCCGGAGCAAGCGCATAGGCGAACGCTGGAGCTGGACCGGGAGTACCGGCGTAACCGGGGGAAAGCGTCGACGCCGGAGTCACAGCCAGATACGACCGCCCAGGGCGCACAGGGCCCTGACGACGTGGTGGAGGAGGTCGAGGAGGGTGACGGGCCACGCGGGTGGCAGGACGTGCTGCTCGCACGTCTGCACCGGGTGCCCGCCACCGCGTTCGAGGAGTTCGTGCTGTACCTGCTGCGCCTGTACGGGCTGCAGCTGACGCGAGTCGGGGGATCGGGCGATGAAGGCGTCGACGGGATCGGGACCGCCCCAATCAGCCCGGTGCTGTCCTCGCGCGTCGCTGTGCAGGTGAAGCGGTATGACCCGCAGGGCAGACCGATCGGCCGCGAGGTCGTGGCCCTGTTTCAGCGAGATGCGCAAACCAAGGGAGCCGAACGGGCGATCCTCGTCACCCTTGGCAAGTTCTCCGAAGCTGCGCGCAAGGCAGCAACGGCAGCCACACCGACCGTCGACCTGATCGACGGAGAGCGACTCGCCGAGCTCATCCTCGACCAGGAGGTCGGCGTTCGGCGCGAGCCGGTCGTCAACGAGGGCTGGTTCGACCGCTTTGGCTAGCCCAACTGACGTCGGCAACGCAGAGACCGAACGCCGTTCGCAGCATCCTCATCTGCCGCCGTGCGGGCGGAGCCCGACCATGCCGCCGTGACCGGGGACCCGCCACCGATACCCTCCACCCGATCCCGCTGGGCTCCACCGCTCGCCTACGCATCGGCCGAACCTGCGGGCGGGCGGCAACTATCCCTCGGGATCCGGCGCGTCTTCCGCCTTGGTCTCTCCGCGCCGGAGTTCTTCCACAATGCCGGCCACAGCTGCAAGATCTTCTGGCGAGAGATCTGCCAGGCGCATCGCGACGGAGCGGACGCCGGCGTCGCGCAGGGCAGCCAGCAGTTCCAGCTCCTGGGTGACTCTGGCGGTCGCCTCCTGGTCGAGGAAGTAGCTCGTGGGGACTCCGAAGTACCCGGCGATGGCCTCGAGGTGCTGCAGCGAGGGGTTGGTCCGCTGACCCTTCCGAAGGTACATCAGGTACGTCGGTGAGATCGTCGGGCCGCCCGCGCTCTCGATGCCGGCGGCCACCTCGCGATAGCTTACCTCGGCACGGTCACGACCATGGACCTGACGGAACAGGTAGTCGATCTTCTCGGCCAAGGTGACCGGGACGGGAAGCGGGCTGCCGCGATCGCGCCCCGCATCGTCGCGCCGACCCTGTCCCACGCCGTGCACCCGCTTCCCAACCCGACGTCGCACGGATCATTCCACGCGGGCTATCCGGCGGCCGGCGACACCCGATCGTCCATGTCAGTTGACACCGCGCAGTGGTGTGTGGAGACTGGGCGTGTCAACTGATGTGGACGCTCGCAACTAGGAGGGGGGACGGCCATGAGCAAGTACGACGAGCTCGTGCGCTCGCTGATCGTCGAGCGGTTCACCCCCATGGTGCGCTGGGGCGTGACTCGACGCGATGACGCGCTCGCAGTGGACTTGGCGGACACAGCCATAGGCGGGGTGCCACGACGGGTGGAGAGGCCACGAGCCAAATCCGAGGCTGCCGAGCCTCAGCGATGACCCGGCCCGCAATGACGATCACTGGCGACCAGTTGAGATCGCTGCCCCCGGTGGTGGACGTACCCACCGCGGCAGCCGTTCTCGGCATCGGACGTACCGCCGCGTACGAGCTGATCCGGACGGGCAGCTGGCCCACGCCGACCCTACGTCTCGGCAAGTTGATCCGCGTCCCGACGGCCCCGCTACTTGAACTGGTGGGGGTGAACCGATGAGGGAAGGCTCGATCAGCCAACGACACCTCCGATCGTGCCCGCGCGATGAGAGCGGCGGACTGCTGCCGCACCGCTGTCGCGGCAACTGGGGCTTCACGATCGAGGGGCCGCGAGGAGGCGATGGGAAGCGGCGACAGCTGCACCGCGGTGGATTCCGCTCGAAGCGTGACGCGCAGGCAGCACTTGCGGAAGAGCTCGCTCTACAACGCGCGGGCTTGGCCGACGTCCGGGGCTTGACCGTTGCGGCGTACCTGGAGCAGTGGCTGGCCGGCAAGCGCCGGCTGCGCGCAACGACGCGGCGGAACTACGCCACGCACCTGAGGAGATACCTGAGCCCGGGCATCGGCGGGCTGAGGCTCTCCGATCTGAGGCCTCACCACATTGATGCCTTCTACGGCGACCTCTTGGCCGGGCGCTACGCCGGTGCCACCGCAGCGACGGTGCACCACGTGCACCGGACCCTGCGATCTGCCTTGAACACGGCAGTGAAGCGTCGACTTATCCCCTGGAACCCGGCGCAGCACGTGGAGCTTCCCGAACACCAAAGGCCCAGGTCCTCGGTCTGGACGGCGGACGACCTCCGCCTGTTCCTCGACAGCTGCGTCGATGACCGGCTAGCCGACGGCTAGCCGCGCTGTTCCACCTCATCGCACTCACGGGCCTGCGACGCGGCGAGGCGATCGGCCTCCACTGGGAAGACGTCGATCTCAAACGACGACACCTGGTCGTCCGAGCGCAGGTCACCGACGCCGGCGACGGACCTCGCCTCGGCACACCGAAGACAGCGGCCGGCACCCGCGTCGTAGCGATCGACACCGGGACAGCCCAGGTGCTGCATCGCCACGCGGAGCAGCAAGATCGGGAACGTGTGAGCTGGGGCGCGGCATGGCAGGACCTCGGCCTGGTCTTCACGAGGGCCGACGGCAGCCTGCTCCGGCCCGACGCCGTGACACATCGGTTCGCTCAACTCGTGGATCGGGCTCCCGTTCCCAAGATCCGCCTCCACGACCTGAGGCACACGCACGCCAGTCTCGCCCTGTCCGCGGGCGTTGATCTGAAGGTCGTCAGCGATCGGCTTGGGCACTCGACGACCGCGATCACGGCCGACCTGTACACGCATGTGGTGCCATCGGTGGCGCGGCAGGCTGCCGAGTCGATCGCGGGAGTCATCCCGCTCGCTCGTTCGGGGCGCAGGCACGATGTGACCCCCGTGTTACCCCGCCGCGACCTCCCTGTGCGTCAGGCTGAGGTGAGACACCCCGGGTAGGGTCTGCTCCCTTCAAGAACAGGGCGAGAACAGGGTTGATCACGTTGACGATGACCAGTACGGACCTGCACCCGGTGGTGCCGGTCGATGATGGGGCCGTGGG
>JBBRVU010000184.1:0-8098 GCA_038246575.1 Actinomycetes bacterium
CGAGTCGCGTACGGGACGGCTGGCTAGCCGATCCCGTCCAAGGCGCCGCGGATCGCGGCGGCAACGCGTCCAGGCATCCCGGCCAGGTCGAGCGGAGCCCGCCCGGCGACCTGGCGCGGGATGAATCGCTGCCACTCGAGGTCGAAGCAGAGCAACGCTCGCAGGTCGGCTCGCCGGTCCACCCGGACGCCGGCAGCACGCTCGTACATCACCAGATAGTCCCGAGCTGTCCTGGCGTCGAACAACACCGCCAAGTTGAGCCTGCAGTGACCGACGTCGCCGCCCCGGTTGCCAGTGGCCGCGTTGGGCCAGTCCACGACGCCGCTGAGTCGATCGTCATCCCACAGCACGTTGAAGTGCTGGTAGTCGCCGTGGACCAGGACCTTCTCCTCAACGAGCTGCCCCGAGGCAGCCTCGCGGGCGGCGTCACGCAGGCCGCGGTCGACCAACCAGTCAAGTGGGCGGTACCGAACGCCGTACCGGTCCGGCGAAGACGTCGGTGCGCCATCGTCATCCGAACCGTCCCACCGGGGCTGCTGGTGACCTTGTACGGCGTGGATCGCGGCCTGCGTGGTCGCCAACTGGTTGAGCCAGGACTGCATATCCGTCGGGGACAAGTCCGGCTGCCCGATCAGTGCGGACGTCAGCGTGCACCGCACCCCGGTCTCGGCCCCGTCCTCGTCCATCGCGAGGAGTTGGGGTGCAGGCAACCCGCGGCCGCGGACCGCCGCGAGCGCGGAGGCTTCACGTGTCACCAGGCCATCCGCCCAGTCCTCGCCCGGCCACCGCCGCAGCACCACGTCCGTGGGACCGGTCGGGGTATCGACGGTGACCCGGTCCATGTCTGCGGTGGTCCCGCCCGGCAACGGCGCGACCGCGGTCACCCGGGCATGTGGATGAACGTGGTGTGTCACCCACTGCAGCAGCTCCACAGTCGGAGGCTCGTACTCGCGGGGCACTCGGTCAGTCTGCCAGCCTCACCCGGATCTACCGGACCTACCGGACGACCAGGCGAAGGCACGATGCCTGGACAAGGACGTCAAATGCGGCGCCGCCCGGTCGCACCGAAGTGCCGATCTACGGTGGATGCTCGATGGGGGACGATCGTCGTGTGATTCGGGATGCGGTGGCTTCTGACGTCGACGGGATCGTGGACCTCGCTGAGCGACGTCGCGTGGCTACGAGATGGCCCAGCCGCAGTTTTGGCGACGGGCTTCCGACGCGGTCGCGAAGCACCGGCCGTGGATCGCGGCCCAGGTGGACGACGCCGACGTGGTTGCACTTGTTGAGCGAGGGGTCAAGGCGGATCTCGCAGGGTTCGTCATCGCGACTCTGGTGGACTCTCCTGTTGTGTATGACCCGGGCGGTCCAACCGGGCTGATCGATGATTTTGTGGTTGCCGATTCGGCTGCGTGGGCGTCTACGGGTCGCGGACTTCTGGCGGAGTGCGAAAGACGTCTGGTGGCACGGGGTGCTGTCCAGATCACCGTCGTTTGCGGGAGACATGATCAGGCGAAACGCCAGGCGCTCACGGCCTCTGGATTGGCCGTCGCCTCCGAATGGTTTGTGAAACCAGTCAGCACACGTTGACCCAGGGGAGACGAGGTCTGGCTGGCACCGGACCTGGCCATGTCATCGACCGAGGTCCAATCGGAAGGTCTTGGTTGGGCGGGCCCTGGTGTCGCAGCTCTGCTTGCGTTCGGGGGCGCGTCTGCGGCGTTGGGTGGGGCGTGCATCGCGGCTGCTGAGCCGGCGCAGGCCGTTGTCGAGGCGGCCGGGCGTTCGCGTGCTCTGGTTCAGCGGTCGAGCCGCTCGATGGCACCGATGAAGCGGAGTCGGGGCTTCTTCTCGATCTTGGCGCTCGTACTCGGCTGTGCTGATGACGACGGCCTGACCCTGGCCGCGCTGGTCAGGAAGATCGGCGCGCAGTGAACTGTACGTCTCAGGTATCAAACTGTACAGACTGGATGACCGCGCCGGTGGCCACGAAGCAACGGGCTTCGTCCTGCCTGTCCCGTGCCTTGGGGTGTGGCGCTCGACAAAAGGGTAGTAAACCGTGAACCAGAACCCTGCGATCTCGACGAGGTCGCGGTGTCGCCCAGGGGTCATCCTGCGCGACACGACCCGCACGACGACCTACGCCGGAGGCAAATCGTGACCAACCTGGCCGACAACCTGACCCAGACCGCCGCGCAACATGGGGACCGCCCCGCGATCAAGCTCGACGACCTGGTGCTGACCTACGCGGAGCTACAGGACGGCGCTCGGCGCGTGGCGGCCCTCCTGAAGTCCAAAGGGGTGGGGTCCGGTGACCGGGTCGGTCTGGTCATGCCCAACGTGCCGCCGTTTCCGGTGCTGTTCTATGGCGCCCTCGCCATCGGTGCTGTGGTCGTGCCGATGAATCCCCTGCTCAAGGGCCGCGAGGTGAAGTACTACCTCGAGGACTCGGGCGCCTCGATCGTCTTCGCCTGGAAGGACATGGCCGAGGAGGCCGGCAAGGGCGCCTCGGAGGTCGGGATCGAGTGCGTCGAGGTCGGTCTCGATTTCGCCGAGATGCTCGGCCGGCACGACCCGGACGAGGAGGTCGTGGCTCGCGAGGACGACGACACCGTGGTGCTCCTCTACACGTCCGGCACCACCGGCCAGCCCAAGGGCGCGGAGCTGACCCACCACAACATGAGCACCAACGCCGCGACCAGCGCAGAGACTCTCATCGAGCTCACCGAGGAGGACGTCGTGATGGGCTGCCTCCCCCTCTTCCACGTCTTCGGCCTTACCTGCGGGCTCAACGCCTCGATCCTCAAGGGGTCGTGCCTGACCCTGATCCCGCGCTTCGACGCCGCGAAGGCGCTCGAGATCGTGGGTCGGGACCACGTCACCGTCTTCGAGGGCGTCCCGACGATGTACGCCGGCCTCTTGCACGCGGAGAGTGCCGACAAGGCCGACATGTCGAGCCTGCGCACCTGTATCTCCGGCGGGTCGGCGATGCCGGTCGAGGTGATGAAGAACTTCGAGAAGAAGTTCGACTGCATCGTGCTCGAGGGCTACGGCCTCTCCGAGACCTCCCCCGTCGCCTCCTTCAACCAGCCCGGCCAGGAGCGCAAGCCGGGCTCCATCGGCACCGAGGTGCGCGGTGTGCAGATGAAGGTCGTCGGCGACAAGGACGAGGACGTCGCGCAGGGCGAGGTCGGCGAGATCGTCATCAAGGGCGAGAACGTGATGAAGGGCTACTGGGGGCGCGAGGAAGACACGGCCGAGGCGATCAAGGATGGCTGGTTTCACTCGGGTGACCTGGCAAAGACCGACGAGGACGGCTACTTCTTCATCGTCGACCGCAAGAAGGACCTGATCATCCGCGGCGGTTACAACGTCTATCCCCGCGAGGTCGAGGAGGCGCTCTACGAGCACGAGTCGGTCGCCGAGGTGGCCGTCATCGGCATTCCCGACGACAGCCTGGGCGAGGAGGTCGGTGCCGCCGTCGCACTGAAGCCCGGCGAGAAGGTCAGCGAAGAGGACCTGATGGCGTTCGCGAAGGAGCGGCTGGCGGCGTACAAGTACCCCCGCGCCGTGTGGATCGTCGACGAGCTGCCCAAGGGACCCACCGGCAAGATCCTTCGTCGCGAGGTCAGCGCCCCCGACGGCGCGGCGTAGTGACTGCTGCGTCCCAGGACGAGGCCCAGGAGTCGGAGGAGATCTCGGCGAGCACCGCACTGGCGACCCCGTTGGACCTCTTGCTGGCCCAAGCCAGCACCAGCCCCGTCCGCCGGTTCGTGCCGGGCATGTCGGGGGTCAAGTTCACCTCCGGGGTCGTACGTCACCCCGGAGTGGTCACGAAGCGTGCGGCTGGACTGGCCCTTGAGCTGGCCCGGATCGGGCTGGGACGATCGCGGCTGGCACCCGACGAGAAGGACCGCCGCTTCAGCGAGGAGGCCTGGGTCAAGAACCCGGTCTTCAAGCGGACCCTGCAGGGCTACCTCGCCGTCGGCGAGGCGGCCCGCGGCCTGGTCGACGACGCCGCGCTGGACTGGGGTGACGACCAGCGGATGCGCTTCATCGTCGACAACCTGGTCGAGGCGGCGGCACCCAGCAACAACCCGTTCGTGAACCCCAAGGTGCTCAAGCGAACGATCGACACCGGGGGCGGGAACCTCGTCGCAGGCGGCCGGCGATTCGTGAAGGACTTCGCCACTGCCCCGCGGGTGCCGTCGATGGTGGAGGCCGACGCGTTCGAGGTCGGTCGCGACCTCGCGGTGACGCCCGGGGCCGTGGTGCTGCGCACCGATGTCTTCGAGCTGATCCAGTACACGCCGCAGACCCCCAAGGTCCGCTCGGTGCCGATGCTGATCGTGCCGCCGACGATCAACAAGTACTACGTGATCGACCTGGCGGAGCAGCGTTCGCTGGTGGAGCATCTCGTGCAGAGCGGCCAGCAGGTCTTCTGCATCTCCTGGCGCAACCCCGACGTCCGTCACGCCGACTGGGGCCTGGACACCTACGGCCGGGCGATCCTGGAAGCGATGAAGGCCTGCGAGGACATCAGCAGGCAGGACAAGACCGCGATCTTCGGCATCTGCTCCGGGGGCATGATCGCCTCGATGTTGATGGCCCACCTCGCCGAGGCCGGCGAGCAGGGCCGCGTGGCGGCGTACAGCCTGGCCGTGACCGTGCTCGACCAGGAGCGGGCCGGTGTCACCAGTGCGCTGCTCTCGCACAAGGCGGCAGCGGCCTCGACCCAGGCCTCGAGGGAGAAGGGGTACCTCGACGGGCGCACGTTGGCCGAGATCTTCGCCTGGCTGCGGCCCAACGACCTGGTCTGGAACTACTGGGTGAACAACTACCTGATGGGACACGCCCCCAAGGCCTTCGACATCCTCTACTGGAACGCCGACCCGGTGCGGATGAGCGCCGCCATGCACCGCGACTTCATGGACATCGCCATTCGCAACGCGTTGGTGGAGCCCAGGGCCGCGACGATGCTCGGGACCAAGGTCGACCTCGGCAAGGTCACGACCGACTCCTACGTCGTGGCCGGGATCGCTGACCACCTGTGCAAGTGGGAGTCCTGCTACCAGACCACCCAGCTCTTCGGCGGCGACACCAAGTTCGTGCTGTCCACGAGCGGCCACATCGCCGCCATGGTCAACCCGCCCGGCAACCCCAAGGCCAGCTTCCAGACCTCACCCTCGGGTGGCGGGCAGAAGGGCACCGACAACCCCGAGGACACCCAGAAGTGGCTGACCCATGCGGTCAAGGTCAGGGGCAGCTGGTGGGAGGACTGGGTGGAGTGGCTCTCGGTCCGCAGCGGCGAGGATCGCGACAAGCCGCGCAAGCTCGGCAACGCCGCCTACCCACCGCTGGACGCGGCCCCTGGCACCTATGTTCATGACCGCTGAGCACGCGCGGCCGTGCGCCGACGACCAGGTCCGCAACGTCACGGTTCGGGGCGTCACCGCTCGAGTCTCGGTCCGGCCCGGGGTCGGCTCCTACACCGACAAGCCCCCTCTGCTGCTCTGCAACGGCATCGGCGCCAGTCTGGAGGCGCTTCAGCCGCTGGTCGACCAGCTGCACTCCGACCGCGGACTGGTGCGCTTCGACGTACCCGGCGTCGGCGGCTCGGCACTCCCCCCGTTTCCGTATCCCGTAGCCGGGCTGGCTTCCTGGGTGACTGCGCTGATGGCGAAGCTCGGGCACCGTCGCTTCGACGTCCTCGGTCTTTCGTGGGGCGGCGGTCTCGCGCAACAGCTGGCGGTGCAGGCGCCTCGGCGAGTTCGCCTGGTGGTGCTGGTCGCGACCGGCACCGGGACCCTGATGGTGCCCGCCAGGCCACGGGTGCTGAAGATCATGTCGACACCGCGACGCCACCGCGACCCTGCCTATGCGGCCACGGTGGCGCCGGAGATCTACGGCGGATCGATGCGCACCGACCCCGCGCGCGGCGCAGCCCTGCTGCACGGCGCCACCCGGTCGGGACCCAAGCGTGGCTACTACTACCAAATCGCCGCAATGGTCGGCTGGACGAGCCTCCCGTTCCTGGGCCTCCTGCGGCAGCCGACGCTGGTGATGGGCGGCGACGACGACCCGATCATCCCGGTCGCGAATCCGAAGCTGCAGGCCGCACTGATCCCCCACTCGCAGCTGCACATCTACCACGGCGGACACCTCGGCGTCCTGACCGAGGCACCCGAGCTCGCGCCCATCATCGATAGGTTTCTCGATGGTCACAGCCAGGATGGGACGAGCCCTGACGAGGAGAACCCCGGATGAGCGAGCTCGACGACCTCGGACTAGAGGACTCCCCCTTCTCGGACTTCCTCGGCTTCGAGCTGCTGCTCGGCGACGAGGACCGCGACCTGCTCCGCAGCGTGCGTGCGTTCATGACGCGCGAGGTCGAGCCGGTCATCAACGACTACTGGACCCGCGCGGCGTTCCCGCACGAGCTGGTCCCGGGCATCGCGAAGCTCGGCATCGCCGGCCTGGCCTACGACGGACCCGGCTGTCCCGACCGCGGGGCCCTCGTCGACGGCATGGTCGCGATGGAGCTCGGCCGGGTCGACCCGTCGATCGCCACGTTCATGGGCGTCCACGGCGGCCTGGCGATGGGCTCGATCAACCTCTGCGGCTCTGACGAGCAGCGTGAGCGCTGGCTGCCGGCGATGGCCCGGATGGAGCTGATCGGAGCGTTCGGCCTGACCGAGCCCGATGTCGGCTCGGCGATCTCGGCCGGTCTCGCCACGAGTGCCCGTCGCGACGGCGACCAGTGGGTCCTCAACGGCGAGAAGAAGTGGATCGGCAACGCCGCGTTCGCCGACCTCGTCGTGATCTGGGCGCGCGACGAGGAGGACGAGCAGGTCAAGGGGTTCGTCGTCGAGAAGGGCACCGAGGGGATGACCTTCGACAAGCAGGAGGACAAGATCGCCCTGCGCGTCGTACAGAACGCCGAGATCCACCTCCACGACGTCCGCGTCCCCGAGGCCAACCGGCTGCAGAAGGCAGCGAGCTTCCGGTCGACTGCCGACGTGCTGCGCGTGACCCGGATGAGCGTGGCGTGGCAGGCGGCCGGATGTGCGCGCGGCGCTTTCGAGCACGCACTGCGCTACACCAAGGCCCGCGAGCAGTTCGGTCGGCCGATCGCCTCGTTCCAGATGGTGCAGGACCTGCTCGTGAAGATGCTCAGCAACGTCACCGCATCCACGGCCATGAACGTCCGGGCCTCGCAGCTGCAGGATGCGGGCCTGCTCAAGGACGAGCACGCCTCGCTGTGCAAGGCGCACGCGACCGTGCGGATGCGCGAGGCCGTGGGCTGGGCGCGCGAGGTCCTCGGCGGCAACGGCATCCTGCTCGAGCACCACGTGGGCCGCTTCGTCGCCGACGCGGAGGCGATCTACTCCTACGAGGGCACCCGCGAGATCAACACCTTGATCGTGGGACGGGCCATCACCGGCGAGAGCGCGTTCGTCTGAACCGCAGCGACTTCCCCATAGCGGTGGGCTTGCGCCGGCAGGTGCAGCCCGGGCTCAAGAGGCGACGCAATGCCGGAAATAGGCGCTTCAGCCGCGCCAAACACAGCATTGGATCGCCTTTCGGGTACGGGTGGCTCCGAGACCCCTCGCCGACTCGGGCCAGCGGTTCTAGGCTCGAAGCCGTGCAGATCCCGAAGCCGTCCGAGCAGGACAAGGCCGACTTCCGCGAGCTGGTGCCCGATCGGCCCGACGTCGTGGTCAAGCCGATGTTCGGCAACCTCGGCGCCTACGTGAACGGCAACATGTTCATGGGCCTCTTCGGCGCCGCCATCGGGGTGAAGCTCTCCGAGGCCGATCGGGACGAGCTGCTAGGTGTCGCCGGAGCCGGACCGTTCGGTCCGCCGGAGCGACCCATGGGCGGGTACGTGAGCCTCCCGGCTTCCTGGCCGCGCACGGGTGCGCAGTCGAGGGCATGGGCGCAACGGTCGATCGACTACGTCGCTGCTCTGCCGGCGAAGGCGCCGAAGAAGGGGGCGGCGAAGGCGGCGAAGAAGGGGCCGGCGAAGCGAGACGGTAGGCCCCGACCGGTCTGAGGTCAGGCGGCCGTCGCGAGCACGTGCTGGCGGAAGAGGTCGGCC
>JBBRVU010000185.1:0-8044 GCA_038246575.1 Actinomycetes bacterium
CGCCATCTGGCCGTTCTTCCGGCGCATCGTCGAGGCTGGCGAGACCTACGCCTACCCGACCGGGATGACCTCGGAGCTGGGCAGGTCGCTGTGGCTGGAGTCGCCGCCGGGGCTGACGGTCGTCGCGACGGGCGGCGGGGACGGCGCGGTGCTCGGCTCGGCGAAGATGGGGCCGAACCGGCCGGGTCGCGGCTCGCACGTGGCAACGGCCAGCTTCATGGTGGCCCCGGATCAGCAGGGGGCCGGTGTCGGCCGCGCGCTCGGGACCTACGCCGTGGAGTGGGCGCGGTCAGAGGGATACCGCGGCATCCAGTTCAACGCGGTGGTGGAGACGAACACGGGCGCCGTGCGCTTGTGGCAGTCCCTTGGCTTCGAGATCCTCGCCACGGTGCCGGAGGCTTTCGACCATCGCGCGCTCGGGCTGGTCGGCCTGCACGTGATGTACCTGCATCTCGCGGACTAGTGCGATGCGCTGCGGCGCAGCCTGATCCAGCGGTAGCCCCAGCCGCGAAGCTCCAGCCCGTCGAGCTTCGCCGACAGCGCGGGGTAATCGGTGTCGCTGAAGATGTCCGACGGCTTGCCGGTCATGCCGTCGAGCCGACCGAGGTGAACCGTCACCGCCTCGTCGGCCAGGTTGTGCAGGAACAGCATCGTGCCCTCCGGGGCGTCGAACCGGTGGGCGAGCACCGACCGGGGCATCGGCACGTCGACGACCGTGCAGGTGCCGACGCCGACCTCGGGGCACTCGCGCAGCGTGCGGATCATCCGCTCGAACCAGCTGAGCAGCGAGTCCGGGTCGCGCTGCTGGTCGTGCACGTTCACCTGGCGTACGCCGTACGTCCCGCGCGCTGTCACCGGCCGCACCAACGCGTCCGGTGAGGCGGTGGAGAAGCCGCCGGAGCGACCGCTCTCCCACTGCATCGGGGTCCTGATCGCGTCGCGGCCGGGCAGGGACAGGTCCTCGCCCATCCCGATCTCCTCGCCGTATCGGAGCACCGGGGTGCCGGGCGAGGTGAACTGCAGGGAGTACGCCAGCTCCATGTGCCGCCGGTCGCTGCGAAGCATGGGGGCCAGCCGGCGTCGGATGCCCCGGTCGAAGAGCCGCATGTCCTCCTTCGGGGCGAACGCGCGGAACACGTCGGCCTGCTGCTCCTTGGTCAGGCGGCTGAGGTCCAGCTCGTCGTGGTTGCGCAGGAACGTCACCCACTGCCCCATCGCCGGGATGGCCGGCTGGGCGCGCAGCCCCTCGATCATGGGCTCGGCATCGCGCCGGGCCAGCGCCAGCCACATCGTCGGGTTGAGCAGGAAGTTGAACATCATGTGCGCTCGGTCGTTCGGCCCGTCGGGGTGCCCGCCGAGATATTGCGGCACGAGCTCGGGCTCGACGTTGGCCTCGCAGAGCAGCACGGCATCGCCCTTGTGCCACTGCACGTCCTGGCGCCAGTCCTCGAGGATCGTGAAGTCCTTGGGCGCCGGGTTGACCCCGGGTGCGACCTCCTCGAGCACGAAGGGTGCCGCGTCGATGCGGAACCCCGAGGCGCCGAGCTGCAACCAGAAACCCATCACCTTCTTGATCTCTGCTCGGACGTCGTGGTTCGACCAGTTCAGGTCCGGCTGGAACTCGTAGAAGCGGTGGTAGTACCAGGCCTTCGCCTTCTTGTGCCAGGTCCAGGTCTCGGTCTGCTCGCCGGGGAACACGATGCCCTGCCTGCGGTCGCTCGGCTCGTCCTCGCTCCAGACATACCAGTCGCGGAACTCGGAGTCCGGGTCCTCGCAGGCAGCCCGGAACCACGGGTGCTGGTCCGACGTGTGGTTCACGACGAGGTCCAGCACGATGCGGATGCCGCGCTCGCGCGCCTCCAGCGCCAGCTCGGCGAAGTCACCGAGCGAGCCGAGCCGCGGGTCGACGCCGTAGTAGTCGGCGACGTCGTAGCCGTCGTCGCGGTTGGGTGTGGGGTGGATCGGGTTGAGCCAGAGGCAGGTGACCCCGAAGCGGGACAGGTAGTCCAATCGGCTGATCAGGCCGCGCAGGTCACCGCACCCGTCGCCATCGGAGTCCTGGAACGTGTCGACGTCGACGCAGTAGATGACGGCTTCCTTGTACCAGCGTTCTGACATGACTCGGTGTCTTCCCCAGGAAGGACCTGGCACACCAAGACAGCTCAGACGGATCCAGCACGGGCAGACCTGATGATCAGTCGCCCTCGTCGACGGGCGAGTCTGCGCTCAGGTGCAGCGGAAGACGGCGCGGCCCTGCGAGGAGCTCGCCTCCTGGACGGCGAGCACGTCCCGCATGACGTCGAGCACGTCGGACAGGGGCAGCGGCACCTCGGCGACCTTGAGGTGGCCGTTGGTGACCGCGACGGGGTGCCACCAGGCGCCGTCCACGGTGAGGGTCGGCTCGGGCTCGACCGTGTCGAGGCTGACGTGCACGCCCGCGTCGGCGAAGCCTTCCTCCGCCACCGGACGGATCAGCCGGTCGTCGCGGTCGATGCCGATGGCGTCGAGCTTGGTGTGCAGGTCTCCGACGTTCGCGGCGTCCGCGGGGGACAGCGTCGCCGCGATTCGTACCCGGAAACCGAGGTCACGGGCCAGCGCGACGCCGGCGAGTGCCTTGGCGTGAGATCCCGTCCCGCGCTGCCGGTCGTGCAGCGCAGGACCGGCAGAGTCCAGGCTGACCTGCAACGTCACCGCCTCGCGGTCAAGGCTGTCGAGCACGGCCCGGCGCGCGCCCTTGTCGTACACCATGGCGTTGGTCAGGACCGTCACCGGCACCTGCGCGCTGGTGCGCGCGAGCAGCTCGCCGAGCTCGGGGTGCAGGAACGGCTCGCCGCCGGTGACGAGCAGCTCACGACCGCCCTGGGCGACGAACTCGCGGGTGGCGGCCTCGGCCAGCCCGACCGGCATCAGCCGGGCCGCGGCCTTGGGAGACGACGCCGCGCAGCAGTACGTGCAGGACAGGTTGCAGTGGAAGTTGGAGTACAGCCACAGCCGGCTCCCGAGCGGTGCGGCCGCCCCCTCGGTGAACGTCACCGCCTGCTTCACCGCTGGTGTCCCGCGGCGGATCGACAGGTGCCACGGGCCGGACCCGGCACCGGAGTCGGCGACGTCGAGCAGGTCGTGCTTGGCCAGCCGCGCCCACGCGGGCAGGTCGGCGAGCACCGAGCGCTCCCGCGTGTGCAGCAGCAGGATCTCGCCCGGCTCGATCTTGCGCATGGCGGAGGTGATGGACAGCAGCAGGCCGCTGCCGCAGTCCATGTCGCCGCCGTCGAACTCGGCAGCCGGGGGTGCCAGGCCCCCGGCCGGCGCGGTCATCCTCAGAAGGACAGCGAGGCGGCGCCGTCGGCCAGAAGCGCGATCAGGGTGGCGCCGCCGACGATGCTTGCTCCGTCGATGATGTCGCTCTCGCCGATGTCGCGCTTCTTCGCGCACGGGCTGCAGACGAGGAAGGTGCCGCCGGCGTCGACGTACGCCGACACGAGCTCGGCCATCGGTGCGAAGCCCTCCTCGTGCAGCTCGGCGGCGACGCCCTTCTTCGCGAGCCGGGTGCCCTCCGAGGAGAGGAAGACCGTCGTGGTCTGGTCCGAGGCGGCGGACGCGCCGGCCACGACCATGGCGACGCTGGTGCGGTCGACGTCGTCGACGGAGTGGGTCAGGTTGATCACGAGGCCGTTCATGACAGGGGCGTCCTTACTGGGAGGAGGAGGTGTGCAGCCGCCACGGGTCCCGAGCCTGGGTGGTCAGGGATGTGGCGGAGGTCTGGATGTCGTAGAACGCGCGGGTGTCGTCAGCGTTCCCGTGACCGAGGTAGCGGTGCCCAGTGAGGTGGCACCAGGCGGGGATGTCGTAGATCGCGGCGGGGTCGGTGGCGATGAGCCGGACGGTCGAGCCCCCGTCGAGCGTCCGCAGTCGCGCGGCCAGCACGAGCAGCAGCTCGCCGCAGGCCCGGTCGCCGCCGTCGATCACGGTGGCGACGTCTCGGGTGCCCGCATCGTCGCTCAAGCCGTGCGCCCGTCAGCCCCGACGACACCGCGGGCGGACCGGTCGCCGTCCGGAGGCGTCGTCCGAGAACGTGCCACCAGCTCACGTGCGGTCACGCCGCTCACGACCGCGGCGCACAGGAAGAAGGCGGCCGTGGTGTTGGAGCCACCGAGCAGGACGTCGGCCCGGCTGAGCTGGGCGTAGAGCGACAGGGCCGCGAGCACGGCCAGCGCAGTCGCGGCCCACGCCAGCAGCGGCTGGCGCAGAGCTGCGGCGGTGAGCATGAGCACGGCGACGACGAGCAGGACCAGCGCGCCGATCAGGTTGTAGCTGCCCAGCGACACCGAGAACTTCGGGCCGCCGATGGTCGCCCCGCTGGACTTCGTCGCAGCGTCGCCGATGCTGATCGCCAGCGCCCAGACCGCCGTCAGGGCCATCACCACGCCCCACCCGCCGAGCAGCTTCCGGGCCGGGCCGGCACCTGCACCCTCGGCGGCCGCGCTGCGTACGTCGTCGACCGCTGCGACCCGACCGGCCGCGGTGAACAGCAGCGCGACGTGGATGCCGATCATCATCCAGTACGACCAGGGCCACTCGCCCGGCGTGTTCGCCACCGACAGCCCGATGGCGAGTGACTGGACGACACCGAGCAGGGCGGCGAGGCGCACGGCGGTGCCGGTCAGGAGCAGCACCGCGAGGGCGGTCTCGGCGACGAGCACGGTCCAGCCGAACGCGGTGAAGTTGGGCAGCACCAGGTGCTCGACCACCCAGCTGTACGGCGCCAGCACCGGGTGGTCCACGGCGTCCTTGGTGAAGCCGAACAGCCCCTTGCCCTTGTTCTGGCCGAAGTCCGGCGGCCGCTTCCAGACGATGTTGTAGAGCCACAGCAACCCGACCACGATCCGCAGCGCGGCCAGGGCGACGGCGCTCGCTCGCGGCGGAGTGTCGACGGCCGGGCGGAGCAGGCCGCTCACAGCGCTGGAGACGGAGTCTCGGGCTCCTGCCATCGTGGACGCACCTTCCTGGACGGGGTCGCGCACGGCACAGCCGTGGCAGATACGACCAGACAACCCGGTTCCGACCGGCTTGTCTTCCCCCAGGCGCCGCCGTAAGCACCCCGTAAGCGCTGCCGCCGGCTCTGCCGCGCTCAGGCGGCCCCCCGGTTGGCGGAGCTGCGTACCGATAACCGTGTCGTACCCCCGCCGACGGCGGATGGATGTGCCCTACTTCCGGGTCGCGTCCACCCGCACTTTGGAGATGCCGACGGTGCCGACGTTGCCTGCCGCACGGGAGTCGCGACCAGCGTCGTCATCCGCGCTGACGAGCGTCTCGCAGTCGGCGACCACGTCGGCGAGCAGCCGGCGCAGGACCGCGTCGGGATCGGAGACTCCGGACTCGGCGATGGCGTGGACGGCGAGCCGCACCGTGTTCGGGGCGGCCCAGCGCCGGAAACCCTTGACCGAGACGCCCGCGTTCCGGACGAAGTGCCGGCTCCAGGTGGCGGCGTGGGGAACGGCGTCGAGTGCGCCGCGGCTGTCCTGCTGCAGGTCGCTGACCATTCGGCCGTCGAGCTCGGCCAGGACGCAGTCGGCCGTGAGGACGGACACCGCCAGTGCGTTCTGCCGGTCGGTCGACGCGAGGGGGAGCGCGACCGTGGCGCACCGGTGCGCGATGCGGGCGTCGATGTGCAGGTCGTCGCTGTTGAGTCCGACCACGGACGGGATGAGGATCGCCAGCTCGTGGCGATGGTCGTCGGACGTGTGGTCGTTGACGAGCCGGGCGACCTCGCTGAGCAGTGGGTGCGTGCACTTCGGGTGGTCGCTCCACCGCTCGCCGGCCAGGACGGAGGCCATCTCCATGAAGCACGCGCCCTTACGGCTGCTGCGGTGCTTGCCCCGGGACAGCACAGGCATGGACTCTGGCGCGGTCGCGATCGTCGACCTGGACGGCTCAGACATGGTCACCCCCACGTGACTCGGACACTCGCGGCCAGTCTGCGCTTTTCGCGGCCCAGGCACCACCCCTGCGGCACCCGGCGGCACCAGCGCCAGCCCGCCTGCGCCGGGCCGGGGTCATGCACAGGCCTGGCCGGGCGCGATCCGACCCTGTGGACGAGCCGGATCTGGCCCGGACCTGCGCAACGCTGGTCGGCATGGCGATGAGTCCGGAGGACGAGACGGAGGACGAGCTCACCGACGGCCGACTCGTCTGCCCGACCTGTGGGTCGGAGTCGGTGATCCCGATCCTGTACGGCCGCGGCACCCCGGCGCTGGCCGCACTAGCCGTGAGCGGCGCCGTGGAGATCGGTCGCGGTGGCGCGATCGGCTCCCGACCGACCTCTCGCTGCCGCGACTGCGCGCACGCCTGGTCCCGGTGGGCCCGCGTCCCTCCGGAGCGTTGATGTGGTTGTCGGCGCCTGAGGTCGCGCCGCGCCACCGAAGCCGTGTCGGTCAGGGCGAGCTGAGGGAGCGGTTGACCTCGCGGGCGAGAAGGGCGACGTGCAGCGCGACGGCGGACTCGGCGTCATCGAGCGGCACGCCGAGCAGGGCCTCGAGCTTGGCCAGCCGCGAGTACAGCGCCGGCCGGCTCTTGCCGGTGGACCGGGCCAGCGCCGTCTTGTTGCCGCCGACCGCGACGTACGCGCGCAGGGTCGCGAGCAGGTCACTGCCGCGTTCGGTGTCGTGACGCAGCACAGGAGCCAGCTCCGCCTCGGTGAAGGCCAGCAGCCGAGGGTCGTCGCGCAGCAGGGCGAGCAGGCCACGCAGCCGTACGTCGATGCTGCGGTAGTACGCCCGGGTGGCCGAGCTGCGCATCGCGAGCCCGGCCTCCGCAACATGCCCGGCCTCGACGAGTGACGCGGCCGCCGCGGTAAGGGTCGCGACCTCGCTGCCGACCCCCATGGCGTGCCCGTCGACCCCGGCGAGCCCGGCCATCCCGCGTGCGACGGCTCTCGCGAGCCGGTCGAGCACCGGCTCCAGTGACCGCCCCCCGGTGGCTGCGACCAGCGCCACCGCCTGGCCACTGCGCAGGGTGGCCACCACGGCGTCGAGCCCGGCGTCGGCAGCCGCCTCGCCCACCAGCTCGGCCAGGCCGCGGTCGCGTCCCTCCGCGGTGACCGGATCGAGCCCCGCCGGCCAGCGCGACTGGACCGCGACCCCGAGGAAGACCTGCCTCGCGACGGGCAGCCCCAACGACGCCGCCCTGGCCCGCAGGGTCGCCTCGTCGGTGGCCCGGCCCAGCACCAGGTCGGTCAGCAGCCCCCGCTGGGCCTGATGTGCCAGCCCCGCCCGGTCGCGCTCGATGAGCCGGTTGATCGCCAGCCCTTCCGCGGCCCGCTCCAGCAGCATCGTCAGGTGTCCGACCGAACCCGTCGGCGCCGGCACCACCAGCCGGCCCCACCTCGACCCGCGTGGACCGACCGGCGTCACCAGCCATCCTTCCGGCCCGGCGGTCGCCGTCGCGTCCACGGTCGGCACCTGCCGCGACCGCGTCTCCCACCCGTCGAGCAGGCTGCTCTCCTCGTGCGCTCGGCAGGCGTAGGCCACGGCCCGGTGGGACACGTCGTCGAGCACCACCGCGTGGCCGGAGAGCTCGGTGACCTTGTCGAGGATCCGCTGCACCGGCGCCCCCTCGACGCTGAGGCTGGTGAACTCGCGGTGCGCCTGCTCGGACCGGCGCAGCAGGCCGTTCTGCTCGTCGAGCAGCAAACCGTGCACCTCCTCGGTGACCTCGACGAACCGCACCGGCCGGCGCAGGGCGACCACCGGAAGGTCGTGTCGGCGACCGGCGGCAACCAGCTCTGGCGGCAGCTCGTGGAATCGTCGACCCAGCTCGACGACCAGGGCGCACGCCCCTGCTTGCCCGAGGTCGGCCAGGAAGCCGGTCAGGCCGGCTGCCGAGTCGGGCAGCGCCACCCCGGTGGTGAGGATCAGCTCTCCGCCGCGCAGCAACGAGGCGATGTCGGGCAGCTCGCTGACGTGCACCCAGCGCACCGGCCGGTCCAGCCGCTGCTCCCCGGTCAGCACGAGGGGTCGACCAGCGGCGAGCACGGGCAGCGCGAGTA
>JBBRVU010000186.1:0-7969 GCA_038246575.1 Actinomycetes bacterium
GCGACACTCTTCTCGACATTGCCGTCGCGGCCGGCTTCTCGTCACACGAGGCCTTCACGCGCGCCTTCCGGCGGGAGTTCGGCGTCCCACCGTCTGCCTGGCGTCGCCGACCCTCGAGGTTCCAGATCCCGGCTCCCAATGACGTGCACTTCCACCCACCCGGTGGTCTCCGGCTGCCCGCTAGGCAGAGGATGACCGGCATGGACCTCGTCGTCGAGATGGTCGAGCATCATGTGTGGTTGGTCGACCAGCTGGTCGAGCGGGCCGCAGGCCTCACCGACGAGCAGCTCGACCTGCCGTTCTCCGGTCCGGTCGAGGGCATCGACGGCAACAGCCTGCGCTGGTCCCTCTCCCGCCTCATCGGTCAGATGGGCATGTGGTGCGCTGCCATGGAGGACGGCGAGTACGACTTCGCAGTCGAGCGCCACGAGTCGATCACGTCGATGCGGCGGCGGCTTGACGTCACGGGTCCCCTGTTCGTCCGGCAGGTACGTGACGTCGCCAACAAGGGCCGGTTCGACGAGACATTCGTGGACGCGTTCTCCCCCGAGCCGGTCGTCCTTTCGTACGGCGCGATGGTGGCGCACGTGCTCACCTTCGCCGCCCACCATCGGCTGCTCGCCGTGTCCAAGCTGCGGGAGCTCGGCATCACCGACCTCGGCTATGGCGACCCCAAGGAGTGGTTCGCCCGGCAGACGAGCGAAATCGATCAAGCCCGTTGACGCCCCATCTGGGCACGCTGGGCCACATGGACTCCCTGGCCCGGCGGCTCGGCACCGGCGACGCCGTCGTCATCGGACTCTGCGCCATGATCGGCGCCGGCGTGTTCGCGGTCTTCGCCCCAGCTGCCCAGGCAGCCGGTGCCGGTCTGCTGCTGGGTCTCTGCATCGCTGCGGTCGTCGCCAGCTGCAACGCAGTCGCCTCCGCGCAGCTCGCGATGACGTACCCGTCGTCCGGAGGTACGTACCTCTATGGCCGGGAGGTTCTGGGCGAGTGGTGGGGCTTCCTCGCTGGCTGGGGCTTCGTCGTGGGCAAGACCGCCTCGTGCGCAGCGATGGCGATGACCTTCGCCGCCTACGCCGTGCCGGCCGGTGGCTGGTGGGCGCGTGCTGCGGCCGTGCTGGCTGTGGCGACGCTGACGACGGCCAACCTGCTCGGCATCACCCGCACCGCGATCGTCGCGCGGGTCCTGCTCACGCTGTCGCTGCTCACGCTGGCGATGGTGGTCGGGCTCTCCTGGCGCTACACCGCGGGCGGTCCCGAGGTGCCCCCACTCGACGTCCAGGGCGACCTGCGCGGCATCCTGCAGTCCGCCGGCCTGCTGTTCTTCGCCTTCGCCGGCTACGCCCGCATCGCGACGCTGGCCGAGGAGGTCCGGCGGCCAGAGATCCTGGGCCGGGCGATCCTCGTGGCTCTCGGCCTGACGATCGTCGTGTACCTCGCGGTGGGCAGCTCGCTGCTTGCGGTGCTGGGCGGCGACCTGCCGACATCGACGACTCCGGTGGCCGCGGCGGTCCAGGCGGTCGGCGCAGCGTGGGCGGTGCCGCTGGTGCGGGTCGGTGCAGCTGCCGCGGCGCTGGGTGCCCTGCTCGCGCTGCTCGCCGGGGTCGGGCGGACCACCCTGGCGATGGCCCGCGAACAGGACCTGCCCGGTCGACTGGCTGCCGTCGATCCCACCCACCAGGTGCCGCGAGCTGCCCAGCTCGCGGTCGCGACGGCCGTCGTCGGGCTGACGCTGGCGGCCGACCTGCGGGGAGCGATCGGCTTCTCCTCCTGCGGCGTGCTCGTCTACTACGCCGTCGCCAACCTGGCTGCTCTGCGACAACCGGCCAGCGAGCGTCGTTGGCCGCGTGCGGTCAACGTCGTCGGCCTGCTCGGCTGCGCCACCTTGGTCGTCACCCTGCCGGTGACCTCGCTGACCATCGGCCTGAGCGTGCTCGCCGTCGGACTGGTCGTCCGCGGTGTGCGGCTCAGGCTGACCGGCGGTGACTAGGCTCGGGCTCATGTGCCGGAGCATCAAGACGCTGCGCCCGCCCTACGTCGAGGCCGTGGGTCCCGACGACGTCCGCGCAGCCGCCCTGCAGTACGTCCGCAAGGTGAGCGGCTTCCGTTCGCCGAGTCCCGCCAACGCCGAGGCGTTCGAGGCGGCCGTCGCCGCCGTGGCCGGTGCGACCGACGAGCTGCTCGGCGGCCTGCGCGTCGGCGCCCGCGCCACCGGCTGACACCGTGCCCCCGCTGCCGGTGTCTGCAGCGTGACTACTGCGGCGTGACGTACGCGCCGGAGATCCCGCCGTCGACGAGGAACGTCGTGGCGGTCATGAACGACGAGTCGTCGCTGGCGAGGAAGGCCACGGCGGCCGCGATCTCCGTCGCCTCAGCGAAGCGGCCCATCGGGATGTGCACGAGTCGTCGCGCGGCGCGCTCGGGGTCCTTTGCGAACAGCTCCCGCAGCAGCGGCGTGTTCACCGGGCCCGGGCACAGGGCGTTGACCCGGATCCCCTCCCGGGCGAACTGCACACCGAGCTCGCGGGTCATCGCGAGCACGCCGCCCTTGGACGCCGTGTACGAGACCTGGGAGGTCGCGGCACCCATCACGGCGACGAACGACGCGGTGTTGATGATCGACCCTTTGCCCTGCCGCTGCATGTGCGGGATCGCGTACTTGCAACAGAGGTAGACCGAGGTCAGGTTGACCCGTTGCACGCGCTCCCAGGTGTCGAAGTCGGTGTCCAGGATGGAGGCGTCGCTCGGCGGGGAGATGCCGGCGTTGTTGAAGGCGATGTCGACCGCGCCGAAGGCCTCGACGGTCTGCGCGTAGAGGGCCTCGACCTCGGCCGCCTCCGCCACGTCCACCTGGATGAACCGGCCGTCGACCTCGTCTGCCGCTGCCTTCCCCGCGGCTTCATCGAAGTCGGCGCACACGACGCGGGCGCCTTCCTCGGCGAACCGGCGGGCCGTGGCCAGCCCTATCCCACTGCCCGCGCCGGTGATGACAGCCACTCGGTCCTGCAAGCGTCTGCTCACTACGCCCTCCTCACGAGTCCGTGTTGATGAAGACGTTCTTGACCTCCGTGAACGCGTCCAGCGCATCCGGGCCGAGCTCACGGCCGAGGCCCGACTGCTTGAAGCCGCCGAACGGCGTCCAGTAGCGCACCGACGAGTGCGAGTTGACGCTGAGCGCCCCGGTCTCCACGGCGCGGGCGACGCGGAGAGCACGACCGAGGTTCTGCGTCCAGATCGAGCCGGACAGGCCGTACGGCGAGTCGTTGGCGATCCGGATCGCATCCGCCTCGTCGTCGAACGGGATTACCACGACGACCGGACCGAAGATCTCGTCGGTCGCAGCCCGGTCCCCCGGATCGACCGGGGCGAGCACTGTCGGGGGGAACCAGAACCCCTTGCCGGCCGGGGCCGTTCCCCGGATGGCAACGGGTGAGTCGTCAACGACGTACGACGACACCTTGTCGCGGTGGGCTGCCGTGATCAGCGGCCCCATCTCGGCATCGTCGCTCGACGGGTCGGTCACCTTGACGCCGAGCACGGCCGGTTCGAGCAGCTCGAGGAAGCGGTCGAAGACCGAGCGCTGCACCAGGATCCGCGAGCGAGCGCAGCAGTCCTGACCGGCGTTGTCGAAGACGGCGTACGGCGCGGTGGCTGCGGCCTGCTCCAGGTCGGCGTCGGCGAACACGATGTTCGCGCTCTTGCCGCCGAGCTCCAGCGTGACCGGCTTCACCTGCGCCGCGCAGCCGGCCATCACGGCCTTGCCGACGTCGGTAGAACCGGTGAAGACCACCTTGTTGACGCCAGCGTTCTCGACGAATCGCGCTCCGACGACGGACCCCTTGCCCGGCAGCACCTGGAAGACATCCTTCGGCAGACCTGCCTCGAGTGCGAGCTCACCCAGCCGGATCGCCGATAGGGGCGTGACCTCCGCCGGCTTGAGGACCACCGTGTTGCCCGCCGCCAGGGCAGGGGCGAACCCCCAGCCGGCGATCGGCATCGGGAAGTTCCACGGGACGATGACGCCGACGACGCCCAGCGGCTCCTTGAAGGTGATGTCGATGCCGCCGGCAACGGGGATCTGGGCACCCAGCAGTCGTTCGGGCGCGGCCGAGTAGTAGGTCAGGACGTCGCGAACGTTGCCCGCCTCCCAGCGCGCGTTGCTGATCGTGTGACCGGCGTTGGCGACCTCGAGGCGCGCCAGGTTCTCGAGATCGGCGTCGACCGCTTCGGCGAAGCGGCGCAGCAGCCGTCCCCGGTCGCCCGGCGACACGGCGCGCCAGGACTCGTACGCCGTGCGAGCTCGGGCGATGGCGGCGTCGGTCTGCCCGGCGCTGGTCAGCGCAACGGTCTCGACGACCTCCTCGGTCGCCGGGCTCACGACGTCGTACGCGGTGTCAGTCATCGAAGATCCCCATTGCTGCATGATCGACTGGGAGAGAGGGGGCGCTGACCTGGGGTGATACGCAAGATCCCCATTGCTGCATGATCAACTGGGGAGGGGGAGTGGTCACATGCGTTCGAAGCACCGGAAGCGCTCCCAGTCGGTGACGGTGGAGTCGTAGGCAGCCAGCTCGACGCGGGCCATGTTCGAGTAGTGGTCGACGACCTCCTGGCCGAAAGCCTCACGGGCGATGGTGCTGCCCTGCCACAGCTCGAGCGCCTCGTGCATCGTGGCCGGGACGCGTTCGGAGTCCGAGGTGTAGGCGTTGCCGCCGAAGGCGTCCTCGAGCTCGAGCTCGTTCTCGATCCCGTGCAGGCCGCCGGCGATGAGCGCGGCACTGGCCAGGTACGGATTCACGTCACCACCGGGCACCCGGTTCTCCAGCCGCAACGACGGCCCGTGGCCGACCATCCGCAGGGCGCAGGTCCGGTTGTCCCAGCCCCACCGCACCGCCGTAGGCGCGAAGGACCCTTCGACATAGCGCTTGTACGAGTTGATGTTCGGGGCGAGGAACAGTGTCAGCTCGCGCAGCGTGGCGAGCTGTCCAGCGATGTACTGCTTGCACAGCGTCGACATGCCGTGGTCGCCCGAGGGTGAGTCGTCGGCCAGCACCAAGGAACCGTCGGCGCCGCGGAAGGAGAGGTGGATGTGGCAGGAGTTGCCCTCCCGCTGGTCGAATTTGGCCATGAAGGTCAGCGACATCCCCTCCTGCGCCGCGATCTCCTTCGCGCCCGTCTTGTAGACGACGTGGTTGTCACACGTGCGCACGACGTCGTCGAAGCGGAACGCGATCTCGTGCTGGCCGAGGTTGCACTCGCCCTTGACCGACTCGACGGTCATCCCCGCGCCGGCCATCGAGTTGCGGATGCGGCGCAGCAGCGGCTCGACCCGCGCCGTTCCTAGCATCGAGTAGTCGACGTTGTAGAGGTTGACCGGGTCGAGGTCGCGGTAGGCGCCGCGCCAGGCGTCCTCGAAGGTGTCACGGAAGACCATGAACTCCAGCTCGGTGCCGGCCAGCGCCACCAGGCCCCGGTCGGCGAGCCGCGCGGTCTGCTTCTTGAGGATCTGTCGCGGGGACGCGACGACGTCCGAGCCGTCCTCCCACTTCAGGTCGGCGATCAGCAGCACGGTGCCCTCGTGCCAAGGAACGCGGCTGAGCGTGGTGAGGTCTGGCACGAACATGAAGTCGCCGTAGCCCCGCTCCCAGGACGACATCGTGTAGCCGTCGACGGTGTTCATGTCGACGTCGACCGCGAGCAGGTAGTTGCAGCCCTCGGTGCCGTGCTCGAGCACCTCGTCCATGAAGTACTCGGCATGCAGGCGCTTGCCCTGCAACCGGCCCTGCATGTCGGTGAAGCCGACCAGGACGGTGTCGACCGCACCGGACTCCACGTCGGCCCGCAGCTCGTCGACTGAAAGCCGACCCATCTCAGCGCCCACGGGAACTCCTTCTCTCGGACACCCTGGCCAGTGACAGCGACGTCACCATAACCACAATGGGAAATCCTTGACCCATTGAGCCGGCGAGGTCTACGTTCCCACCACTACCGCTGTCCGGGGCCGAGAAGGGACACGCATGGCTGAGCGCCGCTCCTCCGTCACGTATCGGGAAGCCGACCAGGACTACTTCGCCAAGCGGACCCTCCGCCGGCACGCCGGCGTGTGGTCGCTGTGGGCACTGGGTGTCGCAGCCGTCATCTCCGGCGACTTCTTCGGCTGGAACTTCGGGCTGGAGTTCGGCTTCGGTGGCCTGCTCGTGGCCACGGTGGTCATCACGCTGATGTACATCGGGCTGTGCTACTCGATCGCCGAGATGTCTCCCGCGCTACCGCACACCGGCGGGGCCTACTCGTTCGGTCGCACCGCGATGGGACCGTGGGGCGGCTTCGTCACCGGCGTCGCCGAGAGCATCGAGTACATCGTGACGCCGGCCGTCATCGTGGTCGGCATCGGCGGCTACATGGACTCGATCACCGATGACCTCTTCGGCTTCTCGATGCCGGCACCGATCTGGTGGGCGATCTTCTACGGCCTCTTCGTCGGCCTGAATGTCTTCGGCGTCGAGGCGTCCTTCCGCTTCTCGGTGTTCATCTGCCTCGCCGCGCTGGCCATCCTCGTCGTCTTCTGGATCGGCGCCCTGACCAAGCTGGACTTCCAGGCCCAGGCCATCGACTCGGTCGGCGGGTGGTTCCCGTCCGGCATCAAGGGAGTCTTCTACGCGATCCCGTTCGCCATCTGGTTCTATCTCGCGATCGAGGAGCTGCCCCTCGCGGCGGAGGAGTCCCACGACCCACGCCGGGACATCCCCAGGGGCACCATCTACGGGCTGTTCACCCTCATCGTTGCGGCGTTCCTGACACTGTTCCTCAGCGCCGGGATCGCCCCCGGGTCAGGGGAGCTCGCATCCTCGGACGAGCCGCTGTTCGCCGGCCTGAAGACCATCTTCGGCAACGGCACTGCGGCATCGCTGCTGGCTCTCGTCGCCGTCACCGGCCTGGTGGCGAGCTTCCACACGATCATCTTCGCGTACGGCCGAAACATCTACTCGCTTTCTCGCGCGGGCTACTTCCCGCACGCGCTCTCAGTCACGCACGGGACGCGCCAGACCCCCCACGTCGCGCTGCTCACCGGAGCGGTGATCGGCTACATCCTGGCCCTGATCCTCAAGTACTCGGGCTCGGACAGCGTGGGTGCGGCCCTGCTCACGATGGCCGTGTTCGGTGCTGTCATCAGCTATGTCATGCAGATGGTGTCCTTCGTGCTGTTGAGGCGGAACCGACCGAACATCGAGCGCCCCTACCGCAGCCCGGTCGGTGAGATCGGCGCCATCGTCGCGGGCGTCATCGCGGCGGTCTCGCTGATCTCGTTGTTCTTCAATGCCGACTACCGCCCGGGTGTCGTCGGAGTCGCCATCTGGTTCGCCCTGGCCATCCTCTACTTTGCGGTGTCCGGGCGGCACAAGCTCATCCTCTCCCCGGAGGAGGAGTTCGCGATGACCGGCGGCGAGCGCGGCGCGCACCTGGAGACCGAGGGCTACGGGAGCACTCACGTCGCGGACATCAGCGGCGCGGGGACGCCCCCGTCGGATCGGTCCACGACACCGCCCACCTCGACGGGCTGACCGATCAGAGACGCCCGACCTGAGCGACCGGCGTTCCGGCGGCTCCGTGGCGGCAATGCCTACGAGGAGACGGTCGAGCGCCTGCTGCAGGCCGTGAAGCTGGGACAGGTGGCGGCCGGCGAGCAGCTCCCGACCGAGCGGGTGCTGGCGAGCAGCCTGGGTGTGAGTCGCCCGACGCTGCGGGAGGCCATCAAGGCCCTGGCCGAGGCCGGCTTCGTCGAGTCCCGGCGTGGTCGGTCCGGCGGCACGTTCGTCCTGTCGTCGCAGGAGTGGCGGCGCGACCAGCGTGACGCTCGGGAGATCGCGCGGGACATGGGCGAGGAGATGACCGACGCCCTGCTGCTGCGCGAGGTCCTCGAGCCGGGGGCTGCGGCGCTTGCCGCCACGGTGGAGCACGCGCCGGA
>JBBRVU010000187.1:0-7894 GCA_038246575.1 Actinomycetes bacterium
CGGCTGGGTCACCGGGCACAGCTACATCGTCTACGGCCCGCTGGCCAACGGAGCCACCTCGGTCATCTTCGAGGGGACGCCGCACCCGGACGCCAAGGACCGGTGGTGGAAGCTCATCGCCGAGCACAAGGTGTCGATCCTCTACACCGCACCCACCACGATCCGCACGTACATGAAGTGGGGCCCCGAGCCGCTGGACGGACAAGACCTGAGCTCACTGCGCCTGCTGGGGTCGGTCGGCGAGCCGATCAACCCGGAAGCCTGGATGTGGTACCGCGAGAACGTCGGCGGCAACCGGTGCCCGGTCGTCGACACGTGGTGGCAGACCGAGACCGGCGCCATCATGATCAGCCCGCTGCCGGGCGTGACGGCTACCAAGCCGGGATCGGCCATGCGGGCGCTGCCGGGCATCAGTGCCGACGTCTTCGACGACACCGGCAAGCCGGTCCCGAACGGCGGCGGCGGCTACCTCGTTCTGACCGAGCCGTGGCCGGCGATGCTGCGCGGCATCTGGGGCGACGAACAGCGCTATCGGGACACGTACTGGTCGCGGTTCCCCGGTGTGTACTTCGCCGGTGATGGTGCGAAGAAGGACGACGACGGTGACGTCTGGCTGCTGGGCCGGGTCGACGACGTGATGAACGTGTCCGGCCACCGCCTGTCCACCACCGAGGTGGAGTCCGCGCTGGTGTCCCACCCCAAGGTCGCCGAGGCCGCGGTGGTCGGCGCCACCGACCCCACCACCGGTCAGGGCATCGTCGCCTTCGTCATCCTGCGCGGGGCGGCGGCCGACGAGGGCGAGTCCACTGCCACCGAGCTGCGCAACCACGTGGCCAAGGAGATCGGGCCGATCGCCAAGCCACGGCAGATCCTGGTCGTGTCCGAGCTGCCCAAGACCCGCTCCGGCAAGATCATGCGACGGCTGCTGCGTGACGTCGCGGAGCACCGGGACATGGGCGACGTGACCACGCTGACCGACCCGACGGTGATGAACCTGATCAGCCAGGGCCTGGACAAGGGCGCGGCCAAGGACGAGGAGTAGGCCGCCGCGCACTACCGATAGGGTTGCCACCGGTGCGCCGGGAAGCCTGGTCGGCAGGTCCACCTGTCATGCCCAGCCGGCTCCTGGAGGTTCTAACGATGCGTGCGCGCGATCTTGCCCAAGAGTTCCCCACGGTGTCCCTGGACGCCCCCGCCATGCAGGCGGCCCGGATGCTCAGCAGCGAGAAGCTGCCCGGGCTGATCATCACCGACAGCGACGGCCACCCCTACACCGTGCTCCCGGGGTCGCAGGTGCTGAACTTCCTCATCCCGACCTACGTCAAGGACGACCCCCGGCTCGCACGTGTCTTCAGCGAGGAGGCCTCGGACGAGCTGTGCGCGAAGCTCTCGGACGCGACCGTGCGCGACCTGCTGCCAGAGAAGCACGACATCGACGAGCTGCCCATCGTCGACCATGACGCGACGACGATCGAGGTGGCCGCGGTGATGGCGCGCATGCACAGCCCGGTCGTCGCGGTCGTCGACGGCGACAAGGTGCTCGGGGCGATCTCGGTGCGCCGCCTTCTCAACCAGCTGCTCCCGGACGCCTGAGCCTGTGATCACAGTCCTCGCGGTCGCCGGGTTCATCGGCGCCTACATCCTCATCGCCACCGAACGCATCCACCGGGTTGCCGCCGCACTGGGCGGGGCAACCTTCATGGTCCTCATCGGCGTCGTCAACGCCGAGACCGCCTTCTTCAGCGAAGAGACCGGCGTCGACTGGAACGTCATCTTCCTGCTGCTCGGCATGATGATCATCGTCAGCGTGCTGAAGCAGACCGGCGTCTTCGACTACGTCGCGATCTGGGCCGCCAAGCGGGCCAAGGGCAAGCCCTACGCGATCATGGTGCTGCTCGTGCTGATCACGGCGGTCGCGTCGGCGTTGCTCGACAACGTCACGACGGTCCTACTGATCGCCCCTGTCACCCTGCTGGTCTGCGAGCGACTCGGTGTCCCGCCGGTGCCGTTTCTCATCGCCGAGGTCCTGGCGTCCAACATCGGTGGCACGGCGACGCTGATCGGCGACCCGCCGAACATCATCATCGCCAGTCGGGCCGACCTGTCCTTCAACGACTTCCTGATCAACCTCGGCCCGATCGTCGTGGTCCTGCTGGCCGTCTTCGTCCTCATGTGCCGGGTGATGTTCCGCTCGGCCTTCCACTACGACGAAGAGCGGGTCGCCGATGTGATGGCGCTGGACGAGAAGGAGGTCATCCGCGACAAGGGCCTGCTGATCCGGTCGCTGATCGTCCTCACCGGCGTCATGGTCGGCTTCGTGCTGCACTCGGCGCTGCACATCGAGCCCTCGATCGTCGCGCTCGTCGGCGCCGGGGTGCTCGTCGCGGTCGCCCGCCTCGATCCGCCGGAGTTCCTCGAGGACGTCGAGTGGCCCACGCTCGTGTTCTTCATGGGTCTGTTCGTGATGGTCGGCGCCCTCGTCGAGGTCGGCGTCATCGAGAAGCTCGGCGAGCAGGTCACCGAGGCGGTCGGGGAGAACTACTTCCTCGCCTCGACCGTGCTGTTGGGAGGTTCGGCGGTGCTGTCCGGGATCGTCGACAACATCCCCTATGTCGCCACCGTGTCGCCCCTGGTCCAGGACCTGGTCCAGAGTGGTGGCGGCGCCACGCAGTCGGACTCGCTGTGGTGGTCGCTGGCGCTGGGTGCGGACCTCGGTGGCAACGCGACCGCCGTCGGCGCGAGCGCGAACGTTGTGGTCCTCGGCATCGCCGCCCGCAACGGTCACCCGATCTCGTTCTGGCAGTTCACGAAGTACGGCATGGTCACCGCGTTCGTGACGATCCTGATCGCGTGGCCGTACCTCTACCTGCGGTACTTCTTCTTCGCCTGAGATGACTTCCGCACCCAAGCGCGCGCGCCGGGCCGTCCTCGACGCGCTGCCCCTCAACGAGCAGAAGTTCATTGCCGAGGCGCTGCGCGAGGAGACCGTCGGCGGCGCGATCCTGCTTGTCGCCGCCACCGTCGCTGTCGTCTGGGCCAGCTCCCCGTGGGCCCAGTCGTACGACGACCTGCGTCATGTGGTGATCGGGCCGAGCGCCCTGCACCTCGACCTCGACCTGGAGACGTGGGCGGCCGACGGACTGCTCGCCATCTTCTTCTTCGTCGCGGGTCTCGAGCTCAAGCGTGAGCTGGTGGTCGGCCAGCTGCGACGGCCGTCGGAGGCGATCCTGCCGATGGTGGCCGCCATCAGCGGCATGGTGGTGCCGGCGGGGCTCTACCTCGCACTGGTCATCGGTGACGCCGACGCGGTCAAGGGCTGGGCGGTGCCGATCGCGACCGACATCGCGTTCGCCCTGGCCGTGCTGGCCGTCCTGGGCTCGGCCCTGCCGACCCAGGTCCGAGCGTTCCTGCTGACACTCGCGATCGTCGACGACCTGGGGGCAATCCTCGTCATCGCGATCGGGTTCACCGACGACATCAACCTGCTGGCTCTCGCCGGCGCCGGTGCCGTGCTCGGCCTCTACCTCTTGCTGGTGAGGCTGCGCACCACGCCGGCCGTCCTCGTCATCCCGCTCGCGCTGGTGCTGTGGGGGCTCGTCCACGAGAGCGGGGTGCACGCGACCATCGCGGGCGTGGCGCTCGGCCTGGCGACGCGCGTGCGACCCGACCCGGGCGACGACCACTCCCCGGCCGAGCATCTCGAGCACCTGGTCCGACCCGTGTCGGCCGGCGTCGCGGTGCCCCTGTTCGCGTTGCTCTCGGCCGGTGTGAGCGTCCGTCCCGACGCTCTCGGGGCCGCCGCACGGGACACCGCGGCCGTCGCCGTCGTGATCGCCCTGGTCGCCGGCAAGTTCCTCGGGGTCTTCGGCGGCACGTGGCTGACCGCGCGCCTGACCCGGGCCGAGCTGAGCCCGGACATCCACTGGGGCGACATCGCCGCGGTCGGGTTCCTCAGCGGCATCGGCTTCACCGTCTCCCTGCTCATCACCGACCTCGCGTTCCCGGGAGAAGACCGCCTGGACAACGTCAAGGTAGGGGTCCTGGCCGCGTCCCTGCTGGCAGCCGTGCTGGCCGGCGTACTGCTGCGGAAGCGGTCCCGGCATCATCGGGAGGCGTCACCGGCCGATCGTGGGGGAGACTGACCTCCATGACGACTGCCCGCCCGCTGCAGGAGGCCCGACCATGACCGCCAGCGCACCGCGATCCGACACCCCCGTGGGACCCCCCGAGGAGACGCTCGGGGCCTTGTTCGTCACGGCGAGCCGCGACCTGTCCGCCCTCGTCCGCGACGAGGTCGAGCTGGCCAAGGCCGAGATCAAGGTCGACATGAAGAACGGCGCCAAGGGCGGGGCCATGTTCGGCGCCGCCGGGTTCCTCGCCCTCTTGGCCGTGATCCTGCTCTCGATCGCCTTCGCGTACGGCCTGGTGGCCGCCGGTCTGCACCCGGCACTGGCGTTCCTCGTGGTCGCCGTCATCTATCTGGTCGTCGCGGGGATCCTCGCCTTCGTCGGCAAGAAGGCCGTGAGCAAGGTCGGGCCGCCCGAGCGCGCGATCCGGACCGGCAAGGAGACGGCGGCGTTCCTCAAGAGCCCGCGCTCGAACGGGGACACCGCAGGATCGTGATCAGTGCGCAGCCGCGGGAGACCTGAGCAGCCGCCGGACGCAGCCGTCTCGCGGGTGCCCGGCCCGTGGGAGCACCAGATGGTCGCCGCCAACGGCGCGCGCTTCCACGTCGCGGTCCAGGGCGAGGGGCCTCTCGTGCTCCTGCTGCACGGGTTCCCGCAGTTCTGGTGGGCCTGGCGGCACCAGCTTCCGGCGTTGGCGGCGGCGGGCTACCGCGCTGCGGCCATGGACCTGCGCGGCTTCGGTGCCAGCGACAAGCCGCCGCGCGGCTACGACCCGCGGACCCTCGCGGAGGACGCGGCCGGAGTGATCCGGTCCCTCGGTGAACGCGACGCAGTGGTGGTGGGTCAGGGGCTCGGCGGGCTGGTCGCCTGGACGCTCGCCGTGATCCACCCCCGGCAGGTGCGCCGCCTCGTCGCGGTCTCGATGCCGCACCCGCGGCGGCTGCGCCGCGCGCACCTGACCGAGCCCCGGCAGATCAGGGCCAGCTCCCACGTCCTGGCCTTCCAGCGACCGGTGCTCCCCGAGCGCGGCCTGGTGGCCGACGGCGCACAACAGGTTGCCGACCTGCTGTCCGGCTGGGGCGGACCCGGCTTCCCGGACGCCGACACCGAGGCCCGTTACCGCGAGGCGGCGCGGATCCCCGGCGTCGCCCACTGCGCTCTGGAGTCCTACCGGTGGGCGGTCCGTTCACTGCCCCGCGCCGACGGCCTGCGCTACGCGCGTCGGATGGCGAGTCCGGTGACCGTGCCGACCCTGCACGTGCACGGCGACCAGGACGGCACCATCCTCGCTGCGAGCGCTCGCGGCTCCGCCCGCTACGTCGAGGCGTCCTACCGGTGGGAGGTCGTCCCGCAGGCCGGGCACTTCGTGCCGGAGGAGGCACCCGAGGAGTTCAACCGGCTGCTGCTGTCGTGGCTGGACCAGCCGGCCCCCGAGGAGAGCGGGGTCGTGCGCCCATGACTGACGGCCGCGATCGGGACCCCGCCGGACGGGCCCACAACGCCCGGCCCCGGGACGGTCTCGGTCGCCCGCTCCCCCACGGCACCGCGGGCGTGGAGCGCGTGCCCGAGGATCTCGTCCTCCCGCCGCGTGAGTCGCTGGCCGAGGCGCAGCGACTGCTCTCCGCCGGCCGACCCTTCCATGCCCACGAGGTGCTCGAGGGCACCTGGAAGGCGGCCCCGGCCGACGAGCGCGACCTGTGGCAGGGCCTGGCGCAGCTGGCGGTGGGCCTGACCCACCGGGCTCGTGGCAACGCGACCGGGGCGGCCACGTTGCTCCGCCGGGGTGCCGGGCTGCTCGCGCCGTACGCCGATGCCCCGCCGCACGGCCTGGATCTCGCGGCGATCATCGCCACCGCGCACGCTTTGGCCGACGACCCCGGCGATGTGCGCCAGCTGTCCCTGCTCGGCTGAGCCCGATCAGGCGCAGGCACCGGTGGCGACGGCAGCGGTGGCGTCGCGGCCTTCCTCGATGACCGGGCGGGTCTCGTCGACGGTCAGGGCGTAACCGGTCTGCGGGTCGTCGAGGGACTTGGCGAACACGACGCCGTAGACCTGACCGTCCAGGCTCAGCAACGGACCACCGGAGTTGCCCGGCTCGACGTCGGCGTACAGCGAGAAGACCTCGCGCGTGACCTGCCGGCGCTGGTAGATGTCCGGGCCGCGGGCATTGATCGTGTCGCGGATGCGGGCGGCTTCGAGCCGGTAGGAGCCACCACCGGGGAAGCCGGCGACGACCGCCTGGTCGCCGCGCTCGCCGGAGGCATCCAGCGGGATGGGCGTGGCCCGCAGGTCGGGGACGAACAGGACCGCGAGGTCTCGGTTGGAGTCGTAGAGCACGACGCGGGCGGAGTACTTGCGCCCGTCCCCCCCGATCTGCACCTCGGGGTCGTCGACCCCTGCCACGACGTGGGCGTTGGTCAGCACGTGCCGTGGGGACATGACGAACCCGGTGCCGCCGAGCCGGCGGTTGCAGCTGCTCGCGGTGCCCATCACCTTGACCACGCTGGTGCCGGCCCGGCGTACGGCGTTGGTGCCGATGATGCCCTGCCTCGGCGGGTCGACCGCCCGGATCGTCTCCGGCGACAGCCCGCCGAACACCCGCGGCAAGCCGTTGTCGTCGAGCACCCTGCGGAACGAGGAGAACAACGTGTGGGCCTCGTTGGGCACCACCTGGTCGACGGCGGTGATGACGCGGGAGTCGCTGATCTGGCGCGAGAGCTCCGGGACCGGCCCGGGCCGCAGCGCCGAGGCAAGGAACCAGGAGACGAGCAGCATCGCGAGGACGCTGACCAGGGCGCCCATCCCGGCGTCGACCACGCGCACCGGGCGCCAGGTCAGCCGATCGCGGAGCAGCGAGCCGATCCACGCCAGCAGCACCTGACCGATGGTGGCGGCCAGCAGCACCAGCCCGATCGCGATCAGGGTCTGCATCAGGCCCGGATCGAACCGGGCCACCAGGCGCGGCACCACGATCAAGCCGCCGACCCCGCCGCCGATGAAGCCGGCGAAGGCGAGGACTCCGACGACGAAGCCCTGCCGGTAGCCGGAGTAGGCGAAGGACAGTGCCGAGATCAGCAGGATGATGTCGAGCCAGTTCACCGGCGCACCTCCCGGCCGACCAGATCGAGCGGAAGCTCCTCGAAGCGCTCGGGGTCCCAGGGCCGCTCCCATCCGGCCAGGCGCAGCATCCGGTCGAGCAGACCAGCGGTGAAGCCCCACACCAGCAGGTCGTGGACACGGAACGCGGCCCCGACGTAACCGCTGGGGTGCCGGACCCGGAACCGGTTGGCCGGGTCGAGCAGATCGGTCAGGCGCACCCGATGCACAGAGGCGACCTCGCGGGTGTCCACGACACTGACAGGCGACGGCGCGCGCCACCAGCCGAGCACCGGGGTGACGACGAAGTCGCTCACGGACAGGAACAGCGCCGGGAGAGTGCCGAACACCGCCACTCCGGCTGGGTCCAGCCCGGTCTCCTCGACCGCCTCGCGCACTGCGGCGTCGACCGCTCCGTCGTCGCCGGGGTCGATCGCCCCCCCGGGAAACGCCACCTGTCCGGCATGGCTGCGCATGTCATGGGCGCGCTCGATGAGCAGCACGTCGGCGCTGTCCCAGCCGGGCGACCCGGTGCCTGCCTCGTCCTCCCCGAAGAGCATGAGCACTGCGGACTCGCGGCCGCCTTCCTCGGGCGGCAGGAACGCGCTCAGCTGCTCCGGCCGGACGTCCACCGCCGCCAGCGCCAGCGGTCGCAGCCACTCGGGCAGCTC
>JBBRVU010000188.1:0-7853 GCA_038246575.1 Actinomycetes bacterium
CCGGGCTGTCTGTCCACGCCGAACTCGACACGAACACCTACCCGTTGGGCGTGAAGATCCCCGACCAGGCCATGCGCGACCTCGAGGCCACGGGCACCCTCCAGCGACACGACTTCCACGGCGAGTGGAACTACACAATCCACCCCAACAATGCGCGTGTTGAAAACTGACAGGCCCTTAGGTCGGTCGGGTCGGAGGCGTCGGCGATAGATGAGGGCGAAGATGCGCCTTTTCACGACCAGCGCCTCAAGTGCAACCGCCGATGGGCCACGGGCGGCCTTGGCCCTTCGGCCCTACGGGCGGTCAATGACGGGCAGCCGGACCCGGAAGGTCGTCGGGTGGCGTCCATCCTCGATTACCGTGACCTCGCCGCCGACGTCCCGGGCGGTCTCTCGTGCCAGCCATAGACCCAGGCCGCCTGCGATGCTCGCGTCGCGGGTGCTGACCCAGGCATCGAAAATATGGGGGGCGATGTCTGCGGGGATGGTGTCACCGGAGTTGGACACGCAGACGAGCACTGCGGTACCGGGTCGGCCTTCAACGTGGACGTCGATGTCAACGGCGCCGCCCGCGGGGGTGTGCCGCACGGCGTTGTCGAGGATGGGTTCCACGATCTCGGCGAGTTCGGAGGACCTGGTGGTCGGCTTCAAGTCAGGGCCGACATGGATGGACAGGGTGACATTCGAGAGCTCGGCCTGGCGCTGCCAGCGACCCTCGGCGGCGGTCAGGACGTCGAGCACGGGCTCTGGTCCGCGGTCGTGTGCCCGGCTGCGGGCGAGCATCCGGTCGACGACGGAGGTGAGCTGGTCGGCGTCCTCGACGATGCGTTGGAGCGCAGCGGTCCGTTCGGCCGGGTCGCTCTCGCGCAGGGCGAGTTCGGCCTCGGCGCGTAGTGTCGCCATGGGGGTTCGTAGCCGGTGACCAGCGTCGGCGGCGAAGGCCAGCTCGGCGGCGTGACTGCTGTGCAGGCGGCCCAGCATCCGGTTCAGTGCCTCGACCAGTCGGGTGAGTTCGGCGTCGCCGTTGGGAACGGGGAGTCCGGAGGCGAGGTCACGGGGCTTGACCGTCTCGGCGTCCTCGGTGATGCGGGTGACACTGTTGAGCGCTCGGCCGGTGAGGATCCAGGACAGGGCGGTCATCGCTAGGACGACGGCTCCGAGGCCCGCGATGAGCAGCCCAAGGAGCTGGTCGGTGGCAGCATTGAATCCTTCGGCGTCAACGGCCACGACCAGGGCGCCGGTGCCGGCTGGAGATCCGGCTTTCGCGGTCAGGGTGATCGGAACGGCGAGCAGTGCGAGGTCGATGTCTGGACGCTGCAGCGCCAGACGGCTCTCCACCTCGGCCGAGGAGGCTTGAACGTTCGCCACGTCGATCAGGGCGGGGGCAGCCGATAGCGCTGGGCTGCTGGCCCGGACCGTGCCGTCCGGGCCGATGACCTGGACCAGGTCGGTCTTGGGACTGCCGGCGTCCTGGATGATCGAGCCATCTGCGCCGACCTCGTCTCGTGCCAACTCGACCCGGGTCTGCAGGGCAGCCTGGACCGCCTGGTCCTCGGCGTTGGTGACCCGCCAGGTGGCGACGATTCCGAAGAGCACGGCGAAGGCGAGGCCGACAGCCGCGGCGCCCAGGACCAGACGGTTGCGCAAGGAGCGCGGGGCGAGTTTCACGACAGGTCGACGAGGCGGTACCCGACGCCGCGAAGGGTCTCGATCAGCTCGGGGCAGCCCGCCTCGCACAAGCGCTTGCGCAAGTAGCGGACGTAGACGTCGACGACGTTGGAGGTTCCGTCATACGCGTAGTCCCACACATGGTCCAGGATCTCACTGCGCCGCAGGACATCGCCCGGGCGTCGCATGAAGTAGTCCAGCAGGGCGAACTCTCGCGGCGAGAGGTCGATGTGCTGTTCCTTCCAGCGGGCTTGGTGCTCGGCGGGGTCAAGCACCAGGTTGCCGTTGGTCAGGGTGGTCGGCCGCTCGGTGACACCGCGTCGCAATAGGGCCCGGAGCCGGGCGGCGAGCTCGCCGAAGGCGAAGGGCTTGCCGAGGTAGTCGTCGGCGCCGCAGTCGAGTCCGGCGATCCGGTCAGTCACGCCGGTGCGCGCGGTGAGCATCAGCACCGGGGTCCAGTTGCCTTGGCTGCGAAACCAGCGGCACCAGTCCAGGCCGGACTCCGTACCGGGGAGCCCGACGTCACAGACCACCGCGTCGTAGGGTGTGCTGGCCACGGCATGGCGTGCATCGACGGCGTCGTTGACCACGTCGACTGCCCAGCCCTCCTGCGCCAACCCGCGGCGCAACAGCCCGGCCATCCGGATGTCGTCCTCGATCACGAGCAGCTTCACCGAGCGACCTCCCCGTCGAAGGCTATTGTGTCGTGCTCGTCACGAGGGCCGCGCCGGCTCACAGGTCCCTCAGCTCGTTGGGCCCGGCTCGGGCGACCACCCTTCCGACGCCGGCCACGACCAGGACAGTCACTGCGGCGACGAGTGCGACCAAGAAGGTCAGGTATCCCCACGGAATGGTGGCGGCGGCGGGTGCGGGATCGAAGATGCCGGTCAGGACTTTGACGAGCATGGCCGCGATGGTGGTGCCGATCAGGGCCCCTCCGAGCATGCCGGCCACCACCATCGCTCGTGCCTCGGTGGACAGGAAGCGGCCGCGTTGACGCGCGGTGGCGCCGAGCGCTGCCAGCAGCACCAGGGCACGTCGTCGTTCGAGGATGCCTCCGGCCAGGGCCAGCCCGGAGCAGGCCAGGGCCAGGAGCACCCCGAACCCCAGTTCCAGGCGGGATAGCCCGGACAGGTCAGTCCCAGCCAGTCCGAAAGCGCTGGTGACCTGTGCGCTCGCGGAGGTGATGTCCTGGACACGGGCCCCGGCCATGGGCCCGGACAGCTGCGACGTGACGGATGCGGCTGTTGCGGCCGGTGTCGTGGTGGAGACCAGGAAGGTTCCGACCGCGTCGGACCCGGTCTGTTGGGTGATGTAGTCGGCGTTGGCCACGATGAAGCTGTCCTTGGGGGCGGTGGGCCATTCGGTGACCCGTCCTACGACGTGGAAGTCGACTGGTCGGTAGGTGTGGTGTGGTCCGGACTGCAGGCGGATCTTGATCAGGTCGCCGGGGTGGAGTTGGTAGTCGTGCAGTGTCTCTGCAGACAGCAGGACCCCGTCCGGGGTGTCCTGCAAGGCGGCGAGGGTCGTGGTGACCGTCGATCCCGGCACGAAGGCATCTTGGAGCGGGCCCACCCGGGCGAAGGTCTTGGCTTGTACGCCGTAGAGGTCCTGTAGGTCTGGGCCGACGTAGCCGAACCGGTGCTGGAGGGGTTCGACCGCGTTCACGCCCGATGCTTGGGCGATCGTGGCTGACTCTTGGGGGCCTACTTCGGACCCGGGCGGTGCGAGGACCGCCACGTCGCTACCGACGGTCAGGGCGACGTCGAGGCGGGCCTGGGTGTCGTAGGTGGAGGTGAAGATCGCCGTGGATGTGGCCAGGCCGAGGGCCACCGCGAGACCTACGGCTCCGCGGGCGATGATCCGGCGTCGTTGGCGCAGTGCTGCGGCTTCGAGTTCGGGGGCGGTCCCGGGGCGGTCGCGGGACCACCGGCCGGTGCGTCGCCCAGTCGCCCAGGAGGTGATGCGCCAGACCAGGAGCGCCAGGCCGGGCCAGGCCAGGACCGGGCCGGCCAGGGCCGCGTAGTTGACCTGGGTTTGCGGGATGCCCTCGGGGGCGAGCACCACCTGGTAGCCGCTGCGCGCGGTCAACGCGAACGACAGGGCGGCGGTGGACAGCAGCACGATGTCCAGGCCTGCCTTGAGCGGCCAGGGTGTTCCGTTGCGCTGACCGCGGGAGGCCTCGGCGGCGACGCTGGTGCGATCACGACCCAGCGCTAGCCGCAGGACCGAGCTTTCCTGGGTCGCCAGTGCGAGTGCGAGCCCTGCGGCTACCGCCGCAAGGGTCCACCCCGGATCCAGGGACGTGCCGGCCGGGAGTGCCACGTTGATGGCGAGCAGCGCGAGCGGAACCCCCAACAGCGCGCCCACGGCGGCGATGGCCACGGCTTCGCCGCCGACCATGCGAGCCACTTGAGGGGTCGATGCCCCGCGCAGCCGCAGTAGCGCGATCTCGCGGCGGCGCCGGTCGGAGCGCAACGACACCACGAGTCCGGCCACGACTGCTGCCAGAGCCAGCGCCGGTAGCCCCAATAGAAGGAAGAGCAGGTTGGCGTACTGGGCATCCTCTGCGGCTACGGTCAGGGCGGTTCCGAGGTTGTCTCCCACCAGGGCTCCGCCAGCGACCGCTGCCTGGAAGTGGTTGGCGCGGCCCTGGATCGCTAGGGCGGCTGTTTCGGGGTCTGACGGGAGCCCTTCGTGGGCGAAGCTGGCGTGCAGCTGGTGCACCACGGTGGTGTTGCCGATCACGGAGCGGAAGACGGCAGGGGGTACCAGGACGACGTTGTCCGGGGGGGCGCTGACGCCGGCGCCGGGTGCGAGTCCGACGACCTGGAAGAAGGAGTCCTCCGCCGGCATGTCGACGACCCCGTCGATCCGCAGCGCGCGGCTGCCGGAGGTGGTGTAGACGGTGATCTGATCGCCCGGCTTGGTGGCCAGGTTGGCGGCGGTCTGCTGCAGGAGCATCGCACCAGTGGTCGAGCCCAGCAGATGCCGAAGCTCACCGGGAAAGGTCGTGGCGTACCCCCGCGAGATCGACACCACGTAGGCAGCACCGGTCCTGCGGGTGCCTTGCGGGCCGGTGGACTGCAGGGCAGGCACGTGCGCGACGTCGACGTTCTCGACGGCGCGCAGGTTCGGCAGCGCCCGCACGTCCTGGGTCACGGTGGCCAGGTCACCTTGAGGCGTGACCTGGATCTGCCAGTCGACTGGGACCGAGGCGGCCGCGCGGACTGTCAGCGCGGTGTGGCTCTGGGTGACGAACGCTCCGAGAGATGCCACGAAGGCCACAGTCAGCGCGATGCTGACGGCGGCGACGAACATCTCCAGGGGGCGACGTCTCAGGAGCCCGGTCAGCCACCGGGTGGTTCTCATCGTGACCACACCCTGTGACGGATGCTGCCGCCGGCGACGGAGAGCTGTTGGTCGAACAGCTCTGCGAGCTCCGGGTCGTGGGTGGCGACCACGAGCCCGCCACCGGTTGCGGTGACGCCATCGCGCAGGGCGAATGCTGCTTCTCGGGCGTGGGCCCGGTCCAGGGCGCCGGTGGGTTCGTCGGCAAGCACCAACCGGTGGCCACCAGCCAGTGCCCGTGCGATGGCGACGCGCTGCTGTTGCCCTCCGGAGAGCTGGGATGGGAGTGCCTCGGCAAGGTCCGCGGCCGCGACGTTGCCCAGGGCGAGCAGGGCAGCCGCCGCGGCGTCCTGGCGATCGGTCCCCCTCAGGCGCAGTGGAAGGATGACGTTCTGCAGTGCCGTGAGCTCGGGCATCAACGACGGGGCCTGGAACACCATCCCGATCTGTCCACGTCGGTCCGTGCGGCTGGTTGCGAGCCCCGGCCACGCCACAGTGCCTTCAGAGGGTTCCAGAAGGCCGGCGAGGACCAGGAGCAGCGTGGTCTTGCCACTTCCGGAGCGGCCCGTCAAGGCCAGCTGAGAGCCGGCGGTGACGTCAAGGTCGACGTCGTGCAGGATCTGGTTGGCCCCGTATCGCACGCCCACGCCGCGGGCGCAGACCAGCGGGGACAGGTCAGTCACGGTCATGATGCGCGCCCGTCCAGCAGGTGCACGGTCCTGTCGGCGGCCGCCGCCACGGCGGCGGAGTGAGTGACGAGCAGCGTGGCTCCTTCATCGGTTTGCAGCCGGCGAAGGAGCAGCAAGAGTGACGCCTCTTCTGCTTTGCTCACCTCGGCGGTTGGCTCGTCAGCCAGCAGTAGCCGGGGGGCGCCGACCAGGGCGACCGCCAGGTTGGCGCGGGCCGTCTCACCGCCGGACAGGGTGGAGGGACGGGCGTGGGCATGCTCGCTGAGCTGCACGTCAGCCAGCAGGGAGCGCAGCGCGCTGGCCCCTGGAGCACAGCGACGAAACGAGGCGGCCAGGCGCAGATTGTCCAAGAGGTCGAGGTGCTCAACCAGCCCGCTTGTCTGGGTGAGCACGCCGATGAGCGCTCCGCGCAGGCGAGCCTGCGCCGAGGGCGATTCGTGGCTCAGCTGTCGCCCGGCGACCTGCACCGATCCGCCGTCCGGGTCGTCCAGGCCAGCGAGGACGTTCAGCAACGTGGTCTTACCTGATCCCGAGGGACCCACGACTGCGACGATCTCACCGGGCAGGAGGGTGAGTGAGACGTCGCGCAGGGCAGCCACTTCGTCGCCTCCTCGGCGGAAGAACCGGTGCAGTCCGCGCGCCTCCAGCACCGGCGCAGCGTGGCTTGGGAGCCGAGGGGTCGCGTCCTGCAGCCGTGCATTCATCGGATGGTCAGGCTGTGCGACATGGTCCGGTAGGCGTCGACGTTGTCGGCGCCGACCGGACCGTACAGGTCCATGCGAACCAGACGGCCCGCCTTGTAGACGAGGTACTCCTCGACCTCGTCGCGGTAGACCTTGCCGGTCACCTGGTCGGGGTCAGAGTTGCGGCGGAAGACGATGCGCACCCCCTGGCCGCCCGGGACAGTGATACCGCTGACGGCCCGCAACTCGAAGGCCGGCACCGAGTTCTGCAAGTTCGGGACATCGTCCGACGTGGCGCTCGAGGTGGTGGGCGCCTTGTTGGCCTTCGTGCTGTCGACGGCTACGCCGTTCAACTTGTCGGTGAACGCAACCCGGGTGCCTGTGCCGGTTTGGGCCCACCCCTCAGGATGGGTGAAGGAGTAACGCCCGGCCTTGTTGGTGTAGCTGACGAACGCGAGGTTGTCCGGGATGTCCCCAGGCGGGTTGCTCTCCACCGGAACGGGGGCGTCTGTCGTGGCCATGGGCGCAGAGGAGGAGGTGGTCGCGGAGGGCCTGGCCGTCGTCGTCGGCGTGGGCGGGCTGTCGGCGGAGATGGTTGAGCTGGTCCCGCCGCTGCAGGCGGTCACGCCCGCCACGAGGACGGCCACACCAACTGTCCGAAGAGGCCGGCGTATCAACACTGGAGTCGTATAGGTCGTCATCCCTCAACACTGCATTGGCCACGATGAGACCACGATGAGAGCCCGTGGGCCGCGACGCGCGGCCGGGACCTCCTTGCCTCGGCGTGCATCCGCGACGGCGATCCATGGCGGGCAGCCTTCGCGTCGAGCCGGGGCGAAATGCCCACGCGACGTCCTCGACAACTCCGGGGGGGCGAGGGTCATCCAGCGGCGCGGGAGCCGGGGCAGGCTCAGCGCATGTTGCCGGTGTGGCCCAACGAGTACGAACCGGGCTGGGGCCATACCGACAGGCCGTGCGGGCCGGCGTTGACCCGGATCGATTTGAGCAGCTTGCCGGTCCTGCTGTCCAGGACGTAGACGCGGGAGTGGTAGCGGCCGGAGAGCCAGAGTTGTTTGCCGTCGGCGGTCACCCCGCCCATGTCGGGGGAGCCCCCGCCGGGGATCTTCCACCGCGTCACCGGCTTGAGGGTGGCGGAGTCCAGGACGCTGATCGTGCCCTCGTCGCGGTTGGAGACGAAGAGCCGGGTGGCATCGCGTGAGGGGTAGATGCCGTGCGCGCCCTTGCCGGTGCGGATGAACCGGCTGATCGTGAACGTCTTCGCGTCGATGACCCAGACCCCGTTGCGCAACATGTCGGCGGATAGGAACCACCGGCCGTCCGGGCTGAGGCGCACGTCCTGCGGCATCGCGGAGGCCCCGGGGCGGAGCTGGCCCTTGGGGCCGTTGCTCATCTTCGCGTGCCTCGGGCTGTCTGCCCCGGGGGTCTTCGTCGCGTTGAGGTCG
>JBBRVU010000189.1:0-7840 GCA_038246575.1 Actinomycetes bacterium
AGCGAGACGATCCCGGGCTCGGTCACCATCGCGACGAGCACGGCCGCCACCGCGGCATCGACGGCGCCGCCCCCCAGCTCGGCTGCCCGCAGCGCTGCGGCCGCGCTGGACCCGCTGGGCGCCGCCACCGCCACCCGCCGGCTCATCGCCACCCGCCGGCTCATCGCCGCAGCCGGTCAGGCAGCGGCGACCAGCTCGGGCTCGGCGGGGACGTCATCACGGCGCGCATTGATCACCAAGGCTGCCACCACCAGTGCGGCCGTCAACAGCACGGCCCCCCAGAAGAAGGAGACGGCGTAGCCGTGGACGAGTGCGTCCGGCGGGGGCTGGACCCCGAAGGGTGTCTCGACCGGCTGCAGCTTGTTCCGGGTCATGAAGTCAGTCACTGCGCCGGCGTAGAGCGTGTTGAGCAAGGCCAGCCCCAGCGAGCCGCCGATCTGCTGCGAGGTGTTGAGCACCGCGCTGGCGATGCCGGCATCGTGACCGCTGACGCCCACCAGGGCCGTGCTCGACGCCGGGATGAACACGCCGGCCATGCCGACGCTCATGATCAGCATCGACGGCAGGACATGGGTGGCGTAGGCAGTCGTCGGCGTGAGCTGGGTGAGGTAGAGCATGCCGGTCGTGGCCATGATCAGGCCGACGATCATCAGCGGCTTCGGGCCGGTCCGGGGGAGCAGCTGGGACACGATCCCGGCGGACACGATGATGCCGCCGCTGAACGGCAGGAACGCGAAGCCCGCGCGCAGCGGGCTGTAGCCCAGCACGGCCTGCAGGTAGAAGGTCAGGAACAGGAACATCGCGAACAAGCCGGCGCCCACCAGGAGGAACACCAGGTAGGCCCCACCACGGTTGCGGTCGCGCAGGATGTGCAGCGGGAGCAAGGGGTTCTTGACGCGGGACTCCAGGACGAGGAACGCGACGAGCAGCGCGACGGCCGCGGCGAGGTAGCCCAGCGTGCTCCCGGCGGTCCAGCCCACGCCGACCTTGGCGGCCTGGGTGAACCCGTAGACCAGCGAGACCAGGCCCAGGGTCGCGAGCACGGCGCCGGGGATGTCGTAGCGGGTGTCGCCGTGGGCCTTGCTCTCGTGCACCAGCGGGAGTGCGGCCAGCGCCGTGCCGATAGCGATCGGCACGTTGACCCCGAGGCACCAGCGCCAGTCGGCGTACTCGGTGAGCGCACCGCCGAGCACCAGACCGATCGCCGCACCACCACCGGCGATCGCGCCGAAGACGCCGAACGCCCGAGCGCGCTCCTTGGGGGCGGTGAAGGTCACCGTGATCAGGGACAGGGCGGCGGGCGCCATCAGGGCCGCGAACCCGCCCTGCAGGGCTCGCGCGGCGTACAGCAGCTCCTGGTTCGGGGTCAGCCCGCCCAGCGCGGAGGCGCCGGCGAAGCCGAGCAGACCGATGATGAAGGTCCGCTTGCGGCCTGTGTAGTCGGCGATCCGGCCGCCCAGCAGCAAGAGCCCGCCGAAAGCCAGGGTGTAGGCAGTGACCACCCATTGCCGGTCGGCATCACTGATTCCCAGCTCCTGCTGCGCCGAGGGCAGCGCGATGTTCACGATCGATGCGTCCAGCACGATCATCAGCTGCGCGACGGCGAGGACCCCCAGCATCAGCCAGCGGCGCGGGTCGGGCGCGCTGGTGGCCGCGTGCGACGCCGGCGGGTGTGCTGGGTTGGTGATCTCGGTCACGATCTCTCCGTTGCTGCTGGCAGGGGTGGTGCTGGTGGTGACGAACGCCAACCTGGCAGCCCCCACCGACAGCGTCGCAACAGCGGTGGGGGCGCCGCGCATTCCCGGAAAGCGTCCAGGGGTGGGCACCTCCCCGGGCGGGCGGGTTTGGGCCCCAGGTGGCCGCGCGGGCACAATGGCCGTTCCCGACCCCGTGAGAGGCTCCGCACCCATGACGTCAGCCGCCGCCGAGACCGCGGTCGCCCCCGATGCGGTCCTCGACGCGCTCGAGGCCGAGGCGATCCACATCTTTCGTGAGGCGGCGGGGGTGTTCCGGCGGCCGGTGATGCTCTACAGCATCGGCAAGGACTCCACCGTGCTGCTCCACCTGGCCCTCAAGGCGTTTGCTCCGGAGAAGATCCCGTTCCCGCTGCTGCACATCGACACGACGTGGAAGTTCCGCGAGATGATCGAGTTCCGCGACCGCACGGCCCGCGACCTCGGGCTCGACATGATCGTGCACACCAACCAGGAGGGCGTCGCCGAGGGCGTGACCCCCTTCACCCACGGTGCCCACGAGTACACCCGCATCATGAAGACCGTGGCCCTGCGCCAGGCGCTCGACGAAGGTGGCTACGACGCCGCGTTCGGGGGAGCGCGCCGCGACGAGGAGCGCTCGCGGGCCAAGGAGCGGGTGTTCTCGCTCCGCGAGCCCGGTCACCGGTGGGAGCCGCGCAAGCAACGGCCCGAGTTCTGGCGCACCGCCAACACCCAGCTCGCCGAAGGTCAGACGATGCGCGTGTTCCCGATGTCGAACTGGACCGAGCTCGACATCTGGCGCTACATCCAGCGCGAGCAGATCGACGTCGTGCCGTTGTACTTCGCCAAGCCACGCCCCGTCGTCGAGCGCGGCGGCCAGCTCCTCACCGTTGATGACGACCGGCTGCCGCTCAAGGAGGGCGAGGAGCCGCAGATGCGCAGCGTCCGGTTCCGGACCCTCGGGTGCTACCCCTTGACCGCGGCGGTCGAGTCCGAGGCCGACAACCTCGACGACCTGCTCGCCGAGATGCTCGTCGACCGGCGCTCGGAGCGCGCCGGCCGGCTCATCGACGGCGAGGGCGGCGGGTCCATGGAGAGCAAGAAGGCAGAGGGCTACTTCTGATGACCACGACCTCGAAGGCCCCTGCCGGGGCAGGCACCGAGCTGGCCCAACAGGCCCTCGTCGAGCATCCCATCGTCCGCATCGTCGCCTGCGGATCGGTCGACGACGGCAAGTCCACGCTCATCGGCCGCATGCTCGCCGAGACCGAGAGCGTTCCCGACGACATCCTCGACTACGCACGCAACACCCGCCGCAGCGGTTCGACGATCCCCAAGGGGGAGGTCGACTACTCCATGCTCACCGACGGCCTGGAGGCCGAGCACGAGCAGGGCATCACCATCGACGTGGCCTACCGCCACCTCTACCTTCCGTCGGGCCGGCGGGCCGTGATCGCCGACGCCCCCGGGCACGAGCAGTACACCCGCAACATGGCCGTCGCGGCCTCGACTGCGGACATAGCCATCCTGCTGGTCGACGCAGCGCGCGGCGTGCGTCAGCAGACCCACCGCCATCTCACCGTCTGCGCCCTGATGGGTGTCCGCAGCATCATCATCGCGATCAACAAGATGGACGCCGTCGACTACCAGCACGTGGCGTTCGAGAAGTTCGCCGGTGAGATCCGCTCGGCGGCAGCTCGATTCGACTTCGACGAGGTCACCGCCATCCCGGTCAGCGCACTGACCGGGGAGAACGTCATCGAGCGCAGCGAGAAGATGACCTGGTACCGCGGCCCCAGCGTTCTCGAGGCACTCGTGACCTGGCAGCCGTCCCCTGCCGGGGACCTCCGGACGCGGCCGTTCCGCTTCCCGGTGCAGTCGATCGTGCGGGCCGACGGGTTCCGCGGCTACGCGGGCACCGTCGTCGCCGGCGAGGTCCGGCCAGGAGACAAGGTGGTGGTCAACGCCGGCGGGACGTCGACCATCGTCGAGCGCATCGTCGTGGGCGATCGCGACCTCGACGTCGCGGTGGCCGGGCAGGCGGTCGTGCTGACCACTGAGACCGAGACCGACGTGACCCGGGGTGACCTGCTGGTCGCACCGGCCGAGGGTCTCGCCACCGACCAGTTCCCACGGCCAGCGGTGGCGTTCGCCGCGGATCTGGTCTGGACCGGCGAGGAGGAGTTGCGTCACGGCCGGTCCTACCTGCTGATGGCCGGGCCGCTCGCGGTGCCGGCCGTCGTGACCGCGATTCGTGGCCGCCGGGACGTCGTCACCGGTGAGGAGATGGCAGCCCGTACGTTCAAGATGAACGACATCGGTCACGTCGAGATCTCCACCGACACCCCCGTGCCGCTGGACTCCTACCAGCTCTGCCGCGACACCGGCGGCTTCCTGCTCGTCGAGCGGGTCAGCCGGGACACGGTCGCGGCGGGCATGGTGCGCCACGCGCTGCGTCGCGCCCACAACGTCACACCGCACTCGTTCACGGTCAACCAGGAGGCTCGGGCCCAGCTCAAGAACCAGCGCCCGCGCGTCGTCTGGCTGACCGGCCTGCCGGGGGCTGGCAAGTCGACGGTCGCCGACGCCCTCGAGGGATCGCTGCACGGCCTCGGTCTGCACACGTACGTCCTCGACGGCGACGGTGTCCGCACCGGGCTGAACAAGGACCTGGGCTTCACGCCCGAGGACCGGGCGGAGAACGTCCGGCGGGTCGCCGAGACCGCCAAGCTGATGCTCGATGCCGGCCTCGTGGTCATCGTGTCGCTCGTCTCGCCGTTCCGCGCCGACCGGCGCGCGGCCAAGAGCCTCTTCGCCGAGGGGGACTTCCTCGAGGTGTGGGTCGACACGCCGGCCGAGGTCGTCATCGAACGTGACCCGAAGGGCCTCTACGCCAAGGCAGCCGCAGGGAACCTGCCCAACATGACCGGTGTGGGGCAGGGCTACGAGCCGCCGGAGAACCCGGGCTACACGGTCAATGGCGCCGGCGACATCGTCACCGAGGTGCAGGGGCTGCTGGACGCGCTCGAGATCGAGTCCTGACATCGACGGCCCATCGGGCGCGGACCCGTCTCGCCCGCCCCGAGACCTCGTCTACCCCGCGATCATCGCGCTTGCCCGCGCGACGTTCGCGCTGCAGGGCCTGCGCTTCACGATCACCGGTGGCGAGCACGTGCCGCGCCGCGGCGGCGCGATCATGGCGATCAACCACATCGGCTACTTCGACTTCTCGTACGCCGGGCTGGCCGCGAGGCCGTCGGGCCGGCTGGTGCGGTTCATGGCCAAGCAGGAGGTGTTCAGCCACCCCCTCAGCGGACCGCTGATGCGCGGGATGCACCACATCCCGGTCGATCGGGACTCCGGCTCGGCCTCGTTCCGCGCCGCACTCAAAGCACTGCGTGACGGTGAGGTCGTCGGTGTCTTCCCGGAGGCAACGATCAGCAGGTCCTACGAGCTCAAGGACTTCAAGGCCGGCGCCGTCCGGTTGGCGACCGGAGCACGGGTGCCGGTGCTGCCGACCGTGATCTGGGGCTCACAGCGCGTCTGGACCAAGGGCAGGGCGCGACGGCTGGGACGGACGAACGTCCCCATCACCGTGTCCGTGGGTGAACCACTGACCGTCGTCCGTGGCGAGGCGGCCGATGCGGCGGCGGAGCGGCTCCGGATCCGGATGCAGGAGCTGCTGCACCAGGCACAGGAGAGCTATCCCGACCGCCCCAGTGGATCGGACGACACCTGGTGGCAACCCGCTCGCCTGGGTGGCTCGGCGCCCACCCCGGAGGAGGCGGCGGACATGGACGCCCGGGAGCGACGCGACCGCCAGCGGTGACCGGGTGTCGTTGCCCCCACCCGCTAACCTGGGGTGCGTGAGCGCGCTCGAGCTTCCCGCGACGACAGACAGCGTGCCAGTGGCGCGTCGTTTCGTCCGCGTCGAGCTGCGCCACAGCGAAGCGGACGTCGACACGGCGGTGCTGCTCACCTCCGAGGTCGTCACGAATGCGGTGCTCCATGCCCGCAGCCCGTTCCGTCTCGTCGTGGAGGACCACGAGTCCAACGTGCGGATCGCTGTCCACGACAGGTCGCCGGTGCCGCCTCGGATGCACAACTTCTCGCCGCTGTCCGCGACGGGTCGAGGACTGCGACTGCTCGACCATCTCGCCCTCGCCTGGGGCGTCGAGAGCGCCGACTCCGGCAAGACCGTGTGGTTCGAAGTGGGTCAGCCCTCTGATGCGGCCTGGGAGTCGTTCACGGCAGACGACCTGCTCGCGGAAGGCGCGGTCAGTGACTTCTGACCCGGCAGTCGGCTACGACGAGAGCGATCTGCCCGAGCCAGGAAGTCCGGACGACCCGAACGTCGAGATCCACCTGCTCGACTACCCGCTGCAGCTCGGTGTGCGGGCCAGCCAGCACTACGACGAGGTCTTCCGCGAGTTCGCGCTGCTCGCCGCGTCCACACCAGCGGATCCCGACGCCATCCCCACCCGGCTGTTGCGGCTCGTCGATGCCTTGGGCCGGCGCTACGCCTCCCAGCATGAGCACGAGGCAGAACGCGACCAGGCGCTGGCGCGCGGGGAAACCGTCCGGGACTTCACCCTGACGATGCCGACCTCGGTCGCCAAGGTCGGTGGGCTGCTCGACGCCATGCTCGATGAGACGGACCAGTTCTGTCGCGACGGTGTGCTGTTGACGTTGGAGGCCCCAGCGGACGTGGTGACCTTCCGCAGGTGGTACCTCCGCGCGCTCATCGAGCAGCTCGATGGCGCGGCTCCAGCCCCCTTCCCGGGAGACACGCGCTGAGGGCGTCCGGCGTGGTCGCCGACGCCACCGCGACTCGGACCGAGCTGCCGGGGGCTCCGCTGGCCGGTGCAGCGCCGACGAGGAGCCTGCGCGTGCTGCTCGTCGAGGACGACGACGGCGACGCCTTCCTGGTCGAGGAGTACCTCATGGAGACCGCCACGGCCGTCGAGCTGCTGCGAGCCCGGTCGCTGGCCGAGGCGGAGGTGAGCTTGGCCGGTCCGGTCGACTGCGTCCTGCTCGACCTTGGCCTGCCGGACACCAGTGGACTCGACGGACTCGGGCGGTTGCTCGGCCTGGCCCCGACCATCGCGGTCATCGTGCTCACCGGACTCGATGACGAGCACCGGGGCACCGAGGCCGTGTCCTCCGGAGCTCAGGACTACCTGGTCAAGGGCGCCATCGACGGCCAGCTGCTCACCCGGGCTATCCGCTACGCCGTCGAACGCAAGCGAGCCGACGAGTCGGTGCGTCGGCTGTACGCCTCGGAGGTGCGCGCCGCCGAGAACACTCGGCTGGAACGGGGACTTCTGCCGCAGGCGCTCGTCTCGCCGGGCGTCGACGTCGTTGCCAAGTACCGGCCGGGCGGGGCGGAGGCGGTGCTCGGCGGCGACTTCTACGACGCCGTCGAGTGCACCGACGGCTCGATCTTCGCCGTCATCGGTGACGTCGCCGGCCACGGGCCGGACGAGGCAGCGTTGGGAGTCTGCCTGCGGATCGCCTGGCGGACCCTGATCCTCGCCGGGGCCGACCCGGACACCATCTTCGCCTCCATGCAGTCGATGCTGGTCAACGAACGGTCCTCGGACGAGGTGTTCGCAACAGTGGCGATGGTCCGGGTCCGGCCGCGCCATGGTGTCGCCCGCTTCTGGTTGGCCGGACATCCCGCGCCATTCATCCTGGAGGGCGGCCAGATCGAGCCGGTGCCGGCGGACGCGACCGGCGTGGCCCTCGGCGTGCTCGACGACGGAGGCTGGGTCGGCCTGGACCGCCCGCTGGGCCCCAGCGCCCGGCTCCTGCTCTACACCGATGGCCTGATCGAGGGGTTCGACGAGCCGGCGACGCGACGCCGGCTCGGCGAAGGGGGCCTGCGAGATCTCATCCCCGGGATCCTGGCCTCCGGGCTGGACGGCCCCGCCCTCTTCGAGGAGATGCTCAGGCAGGTCACCGAGCTCAACGGCGGCGAGTTGATCGACGATGTCGCGGTGCTGATGTTGTCGTGGGCCGGCCGGTGACGGGGGGGTCACTCCGGCACCGTCTGGCGACGCTCTTCGTGGTCGCCGGTGTGGTGACTGTCCTGGTCTCCCTGTTGGTCACTCTCGCCCTGGTGG
>JBBRVU010000190.1:0-7818 GCA_038246575.1 Actinomycetes bacterium
CCCGGCACCGATCTCGCGGCGGGACAGCACGATCGCGCCCACGAGAGCCGCGAGCAGCAGCACCGACAGTGCTTCGAACGGCAACACCCAGCTGCGGAAGATGGCAGCCCCGGCGGCACTCGATGACCCGGCCACCGCATCGTCGCCCAGGTCGAGCCGCTCCCCGCCGAACGCATCGAGGCATGCGACGACGACCACCGCGGCCAGGCCGCCGGCGACGAGGGCGGCGAGCAACCGCTGCCCGACCGGGGCGTCGAGGTCGTCGGACCGTCCGATGGGTGCCCGGGTCAGCATCAGGCCGAACAGCAGCAGCACGACTATCGCACCGACGTAGATGAGCACCTGCACCAGCGCGACGAACTCCGCGGAGAGCAGCAGGAAGCAGCCGGCCACCGCACCGAGGCAGACCACCAGCCACAGGGCGGCGTGGACGAGCTGGCGGGTGGTCACCACCAACAGCCCGGCGCCGAGAGCGACGACGCCGAGCAGCCCGAACAGGACGGAGACCAACGTCACGGCTCCGGTGTCGCCGCTGGGGACTCGGGCTTCGGGGGCACAACCTCCGCCTTCTCCTGCGCCTTCTCCACTGCCTTGTACGCCGCGTCGACCTCCTTGCCGCGCACCCCGTGGTGATCGTGCGCTGGCGGCGGTGGGACGGTGAGCATCCACTCGCCGAGGCGCTCCTTGCCGTGGGTCAGGTCGCGGATGTCGAGCTCGGAGTACTCGAACTCCGGCGACCAGAACAGCGCGTCGAACGGGCAGGCCTCGATGCAGATGCCGCAGTACATGCACAGCGAGAAGTCGATGTCGAAGCGGTCCAGCACGTTGCGCTGACGCTCGCGCCCGCCCTCGGGCGCGGGGATTGTCTCCTTGTGCGAGTCGATGTAGATGCACCAGTCCGGGCACTCCCGGGCGCAGAGCATGCACACGGTGCAGTTCTCCTCCAGCAGCGCGATGACGCCTCTGCTGCGCGGGGGCAGCTCCGGCTTGACGTCGGGGTACTGCGCCGTGACCGACCGCCGAGTCATCGTGCGCATCGTGACGGCGAGCCCCTTCGCGAGACCCGCGCCAGGAATCTTCATGCGACCACCACCGCAACCACTCCCGTCAACGCCAGCTGGCCCAGAGCCACCGGCACCAGACCCTGCCAGGCCAGCCGCTGCAGCTGGTCCTCGCGCATCCGCGGGTAGGACACCCGCAGCCAGATCACGACGAACGCCAGCAGCATCGTCTTGAGCAACGTCCACACCACGCCGACCACCCCGAACAGCGAGGCGTCAAGCGGACCCTTCCAGCCACCGAGGAACAGCACAGTTGTCAGGGCGCATATCACGACGATGCCGGCGTACTCCGCGAGCAGGAACAGCGCGAACCGCAGCCCGGTGTACTCCGTGTACGCGCCAAAGATGATCTCGGAGTCGGCGACCGGCATGTCGAAGGGCGGCCGCTGCAGCTCGGCCAGCCCGGCGACGAAGAACACCACTGCCCCGGGCAGCTGCCACAGCAGCCACCACGGGTTCCATGCCTCGACGATGCCGGGCAGCGACAGAGTGCCGGCTGCCATCGCGACCGACGCGGCAGCGAGCAGGAACGGCAGCTCGTAGGCCATCAGCTGGGCGGCCGTGCGCAGGCCACCCAGCAGCGAGAACTTGTTGGCGCTGGCCCAGCCGGCCATCAGCGACCCGAGGATCCCGACACCCATCACGGCCAGCACGAAGAACAGCCCCGCGTCGAGGTCGTGACCGACCAGGCCTGGGCCGATCGGGACGGCGACCAGGACCAGGAGGTACGGGATCAGGGCGACGGCCGGGGCGAGCTTGAACACCGTGCGGTCGGCGGCCGCAGGGACGATGTCCTCCTTCTGGGCGAACTTCACCCCGTCGGCGACGAGCTGGGCCCAGCCGTGGAAGCCGCCGGCGTACATAGGACCGAGCCGGCTCTGCATGTGAGCCATCGCCTTGTGCTCGGTCTGGCCGACCAGCAGCGGGACGGTGAGGAACGCGCCGAGCACCAGCACGATGCGCAGGGCGACCTCCAGCGCCTCGATCACGAGCTGGGCTCCGGCCGCGGGCCCCAGGTCCCGGGGTCGGGCACGCCGGGCGGTCGGACCTTGCGCCGCGACGGCGCACCGTGGGTCTCGGCGTCGGACTCCCCCGGTTCCTTCGCCCCTGGCCAGGCCTTCGCGGCGCGGGCTGCGAGCACGAACTCCTTGCGCAGCGGGTGACCCTCGAACCCGTCCGGCAGCAATAGCGGGACCAGGTGGGGATGTCCGATGAAGTCGATACCGAACATCTCGTGCGTCTCCCGCTCGTGCCACGAGGCCCCGGCAAACACGCCGGTAGCGGTGCCGAGCGCCAGGACCGCGGCCGGGAGCCGGGTGCGCAGCAGGAGGTGCTCGCGTCGCTGGATGGCCCACAGGTGGGCCACGACGTCGCACCCGGGTGCCTCGGGGTCGTCTGACTGGTCAACCCCGGTCAGCCAGTCGAAGTAGGTGAACCCCAGCTCGTCGCGCGCCGTCATCAGCGCGGCGACCCACTCGGCGGGCGGCACATCGACGGTCACCTGCCCGTACGCCGTCTCCTCGCGGGCCTCCGGACCGAAGTGTGCCGCGACCACGGAGCCGGGATCGAGCTGGTCACTCATCGACAGGCACCGACCGGATCGGTCCGGCGGGAGGGTGCGGCCGGTAGCGCTCCCCGAGCGACTCGGCGGCGATCTTCTCCTGCAGCTTGAGGATGCCCTGCAGCAGCGCCTCGGGGCGCGGGGGGCAGCCCGGGACGTAGACGTCGACCGGGATGAGCTGGTCGACCCCCTTGGTCACGCAGTAGGAGTCCCAGTAGGGCCCGCCGCTGTTGGAGCAGGCGCCGAAGGAGATGACGTACTTCGGCTCAGGCATCTGCTCGTAGAGCCGCTTGATCGCCGGCGCCATCTTGTCGGTGACGGTGCCGCTGACGACCATCAGGTCGGCCTGCCGCGGCCCCGGCGCGAACGGGATGACGCCGAGCCGGATGAAGTCGTGGCGGGACATCGACGACGCGATGAACTCGATCGCGCAGCACGCCAGGCCGAAGTTGAAGACCCACAGGCTGTACCGGCGGCCCCAGTTGAGGATCACCCGCATCGGCTCCGGCGCCGCGCGCGACAGGACGCCGACGGTGGGGTGCGGCAGGTCTACCGCCATGTCAGCACCCCCTTGCGCCAGGCGTAGAGCAGCCCGACGGCGAGGAAGCCGATGAACACGAACATCTCGACCAGTGTGGTCGCGCCGAAGCCGGGCGCGGCGAAGATCGTCGCCCAGGGGAAGAGGTAGATCGCGTCTACCGCGAAGATGACGTAGAGGTAGGCGAAGACGTAGTAGCGGACGTGGCTCTGGGCCCATCCCTCGCCGACCGGGTCGACCCCGCACTCGTAGGTCACGGCCTTGTCCCCGCCGGGCACCGTGGGGCGCAGAAGGCGGTTGGCCGTGAAGGCCACGGTGACGAAGGCGACCCCGGCGAGGAAGACGAGGCCGACCAAGCCGTACCCGCCGTAGAAGCCCTCCACCAGCGCCTCCTCGATGTCGCAGGGAGTCTAGGGGCACGCCCAACCTACGAGGTCGTAACCTGTAGGCGTGACCAAGGACGTACGGCAGATCGATCGGGTGATCATCAGGTTTGCCGGCGACTCCGGCGACGGCATGCAGCTCACCGGGGACCGGTTCACGACCGAGACGGCGTCGTTCGGGAACGACTTGTCGACACTGCCGGACTTCCCCGCCGAGATCCGCGCGCCGGCAGGCACGCTGCCGGGCGTCTCGGCATTCCAGCTGCACTTCGCCGACCACGACATCATGACCCCTGGCGACCGGCCCGACGTTCTGGTCGCGATGAACCCGGCCGCGCTCAGGGCCAACATCGACGATCTCGAGCGCGGCGCGGACATCATCGTCAACACCGACGAGTTCACTCCGCGCAACCTGGCCAAGGTCGGCTACAAGGAGAACCCGCTCGAGGACGACTCGCTGGAGGCGTACAGCCTGCACCCGATCCCGCTCACGTCGATGACCGTCGAGGCCCTCAAGGGGTTCGACATCTCGAAGAAGGACGCCGAGCGGGCCAAGAACATGTTCGCGCTCGGCCTGCTGTCGTGGCTCTACCACCGGCCCACGGCGGGAACGCTGGCTTTCCTGCGGACCAAGTTCGCGTCGCGGCCGGAGATCATGAACGCCAACGTGCGGGCGCTGGAGGCCGGCTGGTCCTTCGGTGAGACGACCGAGGACTTCTCGGTGTCGTACGAGGTGAAGCCGGCGAAGCTGCCCAGCGGCACCTACCGCAACATCTCGGGGAACCTGGCGCTCGCGTACGGCCTGGTAGTCGCCTCCCGGCGCAGCGGGCTGCCGCTGTTCCTCGGGTCCTACCCGATCACGCCGGCCTCGGACATCCTGCACGAGCTCAGCAAGCACAAGCGCTTCGGCGTGCGCACCTTCCAGGCCGAGGACGAGATCGCCGCGGTCGGCGCGGCGCTGGGCGCGGCCTACGGCGGGTCGCTCGCGGTGACCTCCACGTCGGGCCCGGGCCTGGCACTGAAGGCCGAGACGATCGGGCTCGGCGTGTCGCTCGAGCTGCCGCTGATAGTGATCAACGTCCAGCGGGCGGGACCGTCGACCGGGATGCCGACCAAGACCGAGCAGGCCGACCTGCTGCAGGCGATGTTCGGGCGCAACGGCGAGGCCCCGGTGCCGATCGTGGCGCCGCGGTCGCCGTCGGACTGCTTCGACACCGCGCTGGAGGCCGCTCGGATCGCGACGACGTACCGCGTGCCGGTCATCGTGCTCTCCGACGGCTACCTGGCCAACGGCTCCGAGCCGTGGCGGGTGCCCTCGGTGACCGACCTGCCGGACCTCACCGTCGAGTTCGCGAGCGGGCCCAACGCGACCGTCGATGACACCGAGGACGGGGAACCGATGTTCCTGCCGTACCTGCGCGACCCCGACACCCTCGCCCGCCCCTGGGCGGTGCCGGGGACGCCGGGCCTCGAGCACCGCATCGGCGGTCTGGAGAAGGCCGACCGCACCGGCAACATCTCCTACGACGCCGCCAACCACGACTTCATGGTCCGCACCCGGCAGGCGAAGGTGGACGCGATCGCCGCAACGATCGGGCCCACGGATGTCGAGGACCCGTCCGGGCACGCTCGGGTGCTGGTGCTGGGCTGGGGCTCGACCTACGGCCCGATCGGGGCGGCGTGCCGGCGCGTCCGAGCGGCGGGCATCGACGTGGCGCAGGCGCACCTGCGGCACCTCAACCCGTTCCCGCTGGACCTGGGTGACGTGTTGCGGCGCTACGACAAGGTGCTGGTGCCGGAGATGAACCTCGGCTACGGCTTCGGCGGGCAGCTGTCGATGCTGGTGCGCGCAAAGTACCTCGTCGACGCGATGGGCTACAACCAGATCAGGGGACTGCCGTTCCGGGCCGAAGAGCTGGCGACGGTCATCACCAACGTAAGTGGGGAACTGCAGTGACCGAGACACCGAACGGCTTCCCGTCGCTGTCCCTCGTGCCGAAAGCGCGGGAGAAGCAGAAGGCGAAGGACTTCAAGACCGACCAGGAGGTGCGCTGGTGCCCCGGCTGCGGCGACTACGCGATCCTCGCCGCGGTGCAGTCGTTCATGCCCGAACTCGGTCTGGCTCGGGAGAACATCGTGTTCGTCTCGGGCATCGGGTGCTCGTCGCGGTTCCCGTACTACATGGACACCTACGGCATGCACTCGATCCACGGGCGTGCCCCGGCGATTGCGACAGGGCTGGCCGCGTCACGGCAGGACCTGTCGGTGTGGGTGGTGACCGGTGACGGCGACGCGCTGTCCATCGGCGGCAACCATCTGATCCACGCGCTGCGGCGGAACGTGAACCTGAAGATCCTGTTGTTCAACAACCGGATCTACGGGCTCACAAAGGGTCAGTACTCCCCGACCTCCGAGCTGGGCAAGATCACCAAGTCGACGCCGATGGGATCGCTGGACTCGCCGTTCAACCCGGTGTCGCTCGCCCTGGGTGCGGAGGCGTCGTTCGTCGCGCGCTCGATCGATTCCGACCGCAAGCACCTGACGTCGGTGCTGCGTGCGGCTGCTGCGCACCGCGGCACGGCGCTGGTCGAGATCTACCAGAACTGCAACATCTTCAACGACGAGGCGTTCGAGCCGTTGAAGGACCCGGACACCCGCGACGACTTCACGATCCGGCTCGAGCACGGCGAGCCGATCACCTGGGGTACCGAGAGCCAGTACGGCGTGGTGCGCTCGCACGACTCGTCGCTTAAGGTCGTCGACGTGGCGTCGGTCGACCCGTCCGAGATCGTGGTCCACGACGCGCACGCGATGGACCCCTCGCACGCGTTCGACCTGTCCCGGCTGGCCGACATCTCGCTGGCCCGCACCCCGATCGGCGTCTTCCGCTCGGTCGACCGTCCGGTCTACGACGACCTGATGAGCGAGCAGCTCCAGCGCGCGACCGAGACCCAGGGCGGTCCGGTGAGCGACATCGAGGTGGCCGGACTGCTGGCCGGCGCGGACACCTGGACGGTCGACTGATCTCAGCCCGTGGCGGCCGGCGGCGTTGCCACGGCGACTTGTTAGCGTTCGTCGGTGACGGACCAACGGCGGGGGATGACGTACGGCCTCGCCTGCTATCTGATCTGGGGGCTCTTCCCGCTCTACTGGCCGCTGCTGCAACCGGCTGGTGCGCTCGAGATCCTGGCCCACCGGGTGGTGTGGACGCTCGTCTTCGTGCTCGGAGTCCTCGCGGTGACCCGGCAGTGGTCGTGGCTGCGACCGCTGCTCTCCGACCGGCTGCTCGTCGGGCGCATGATTGCCGCGGCGGTCCTGATCGCGGCGAACTGGTTCCTGTTCATCTTCGGGGTCAACAGCGAGCGGGTCGTCGAGACGTCACTGGGCTACTTCATCAACCCGATCGTCACGGTGCTGCTCGGGGTCCTCGTCCTCGGTGAACGACTGAGGACGCTGCAGTGGGTGGCCGTCGGCCTCGGGACGGTTGCCGTCCTGGTCCTGACCGTCGACTACGGGCGGCCGCCGTGGATCGCCCTGGGCCTGGCGGCGTCTTTCGGTGGCTACGGCCTGCTGAAGAAGCAGGTCGGCACGCAGGTGGGGGCTGTCGGGTCACTCACCGTCGAGACGGCGGTGCTGTTCCTGCCCGCTGTGGCGTTGTTGGCGCTGCTGGCCTCGCGCGGCCAGGGACAGTTCGCGTACTCCGGTGTCGGGCCCAGCCTGCTGTTGATGACCGCGGGTGTCGTGACGGCGATCCCGCTGCTGTTCTTCGCGGCGGCGGCGCGACGGGTGCCGCTGTCGTTGCTGGGGCTGATGCAGTACCTCACGCCCGTTCTGCACTTCCTCATCGGCGTGCTGCTGTACAACGAGCCGATGCCCGCGTCCCGGCTCGCTGGTTTCTCGCTGGTCTGGGCGGCCCTGGCCCTGCTCACCTTCGAGAGCCTGCGCAACCGCCGCCGGGTACGGCGGGATGCGCGGGGTGTGGACCCGACCCCCACGTACGTCTGAGGCGACGGGGCTCGTGACAAGGGGTTGTGTCGGGGGTCGGTCTAGCGTCGGGTCATGGATCACCAGTCGGGTCACCGCGACGGCAACGGGGCACTGGGGTCCACCCCTGCGGATCGCTGCGGTGCAGGCGGCTCAGCTGGGGCTGGTGACCGAGCTGGGCCGGCGTTGTGAGGGCGAGGCGATGCGGGTGCTGGCCGCCGCGGCGCGGGTCCCGGCCAGTCCGGGGACATGGACCTGGCCCGGTCCACCACCGCCGGCGAGCTGATGGGC
>JBBRVU010000191.1:0-7734 GCA_038246575.1 Actinomycetes bacterium
GCCGTTGGTGCAGGCGAGGCTGAACGGGTTGCCGCTGAGGTTGACCGGCTCGCTGAACGTGACCGTCAGGTCGCTGTCCACCGGGACGTTGGTCGTGCCGTCCGCCGGAAGGGTGCTGGCCACCGTCGGCGCGGCATCGCCTCCGTTGCAGATGTGCGTCGGCGACTCGGAGTTGCGTGGCGCGGGGCTACCGGTCGCAAAGTCGGCGTTGTTGTTGTCCGTGTCGGTGCAGCCGGCTGCATTGCGCAGTGCGGCGGTGGTGTTGCTCAAGGTTGGAGCCGCACCCGAACCCTCGAAGTCGTTAGCAGATCCATATCCGACGAAGTCGATAACACTCGCGCTGGAATCGCAGTCCGAGCTGCATGCCAGGGCTGACGTGGAGTTGACGAGGGCGATCTTCGCGTTGGTACCGCTCATTGCGATGCTGCCAGACGCGTCGGGCGTCGGGAGCGGCGTCGATCCACCGGCTCCCGCCGCCTCTTGCACCAGGTAGTAGCCGCCAGCGGGCACCGAGCCGGACAGCGGTGTGACTGCCCAAGAGGTACCTGTGCTTGATGCGTACTGCACGCTCTTTCCAGTGACGCTCACCGTGGCTGTGCCGCGGTTGAAGATCTCGATGAAGTCGTTCGTCAACGTCGCTCCGCTGTTGCCGCCCCCTCCGTAGACCTGGCTGATCACCAGGTTGGGCGACGCCGCTGCGGCCGGGCTGGCTGCCACCAGAGGAGCCAACAGGAGGGGGGCGGCCACCAGAGCGGCGAGGCGGGACAGGGACACAGCTCGACTCGAACGCATGCACGACTCCGTCGTGTGGAGGGCGAGGGTTGTGACGCCGGTAGGCGCCTCGACCATATGGGTCGTCCAGCGCCGCGGGTCAAGCAAAGCCTTGATTTGCAGCGCATTCCCGCAGAGCATCCGCAGGGCAACTCCCGGTCGCACCAGAGGGATCAGGCCCAGCGCGTGCCGGTCTCGAGCCACTCGAGGCAGGCCGAGCCGCAGTGCTGCTGCCAGGCGCGGATCGTGGGCAGACCCCTGGGCGCAGGCTGGCCGGCCCGTTCCAGCCAGAAGCAGGCCAGCACGGCGATCACCGAGGCCAGCTGCTCGCCCGGTATGTCACGTGTCAGCGGCGAGGTCGCGAGGAACTGGTCCGCGTCAGGTCCGCCCTGCATCCGGAAGTCGGCGGCCAGCATGAGGGTGTCCAGCCATGGCGCACCCCTGCAGGCCCACGCCCAGTCGAGCAGCACCGCCTGGCCGGCCCGGACGAGGATGTTGTCGGCCCGGGCGTCCCAGTGCACCAACCTGTCCCCCCGCGTCACCTCGCGCGCCGTGGCCAGGTGGCGCGCGAGCCCTGGGACCCGGCGCCGGACCTCGGCAGGCAGCGCCGCGTCGTCGCTGGACTCGAGGACCGTGAGAGCGGGCATGGCATCGGCGAACGGCGGCAGCTCATGCGGCGCCCGCGTCGCCGCCACCCGCTCGAGCGTGCTCGAGGTGGCCGTCACGTCCGCCGGCGTCCACGGCACCCGAGGCCGCCGCCCGTCGACGTCCTCGAGCACCAGGCACACCCACTGCCCGTCGTCGTACGCCGAGAGCAGCCGGGCGTGCGGCACGGATGCCGGCATCACCCCCAGCGCCGTGACCTCGGCGCGGTTCAGGTCCGGAGTGTCCGGGTTGATCTCGGGGCCGCACGCCTTCACGAAAGCACGGCGGCCGTCGGCGCAGACCACCCGCGCGGCCGCGCCGGGGGAGAAGCCGCCGTGCTGGGTCGCGGCGGAGACCACCGGTGAGCCGAGCGCGGCCTCGACGGCGCCACGCACGTGGGCCGGCACCGCCTCCCAGGGGATGCGGGTGCCGGCGGCTTCGGGCGCCGTCCGGGACATCAGGCGATCATCCCCGCCGGGCGCCGAACGGGACCACCGGGTTTCCAGCGCAGGCGCAGGGCAGCGGGCAGTCCGCCCTCGCGTGGGAGGATGGGTGGCGTCCACGGACCGCGTGGACCTCCCGCCCGTACGAGCAAGTATTGGATCTGCGTGCCCGCCAGCCCCTCGCACATGACCGCCCAGGTGCCCCACCGCACCGACCCGGCGGTCATCCGCAACTTCTGCATCATCGCCCACATCGACCACGGCAAGTCGACGCTGGCCGACCGCATGCTGCAGCTGACCGGCGTCGTCGACGACCGCACCATGCGCGCGCAGTACCTCGACCGGATGGACATCGAGCGCGAGCGCGGCATCACGATCAAGAGCCAGGCGGTCCGGCTGCCCTACACCGACGGCGACGGCCGGACGTATGCGCTGAACATGATCGACACTCCCGGCCACGTCGACTTCACCTACGAGGTGTCGCGCTCGCTGGCCGCGTGTGAGGGGTGCGTGCTCCTCGTCGACGCGGCACAGGGCATCGAGGCGCAGACGCTGGCCAACCTCTACCTCGCGCTCGAGAACGACCTGCAGATCATCCCGGTGCTGAACAAGATCGACCTGCCCTCCGCGCAGCCGGAGAAGTACGCCGCGGAGCTCGCGCACATCATCGGCTGCGACCCGGACGACGTGCTCAAGGTCAGCGCCAAGACCGGCGAAGGAGTCAGCGAGCTGCTCGCTGAGATCGTCCGGCTGGTCCCGTCACCGGTCGGCGACCCCGATGCGCCGGCCCGAGCGATGATCTTCGACAGCGTGTACGACGTCTACCGCGGTGTCGTGACCTACGTCCGGGTGATCGACGGCAACCTGTCCTCCCGCGAGCGCATCCTGATGCTCTCGACGAAGGCCCAGCACGACCTGCTCGAGATCGGTGTGATCTCCCCGGAGCCCAACCCGTCCGAGGGTCTGGGCGTCGGCGAGGTCGGCTACCTGATCACCGGCGTGAAGGACGTCCGCCAGTCGAAGGTCGGTGACACCGTCACCACCGCGGTGAAGCCTGCGTCGACACCGCTGGGCGGCTACAAGGACCCCAAGCCGATGGTGTTCTCCGGGCTCTACCCGGTCAACGGCGACGACTACCCGGACCTGCGCGACGCGCTGGACCGGCTCCAGCTCAACGACGCCGCGCTGGTGTGGGAGCCCGAGACCTCGGCCGCGCTGGGCTTCGGCTTCCGCTGCGGCTTCCTCGGTCTGCTGCACCTGGAGATCGTGCGCGAGCGCCTCGAGCGGGAGTTCGACCTCGACCTCATCGCGACTGCCCCCAATGTCGTCTACCGGGTCGAGATGGACGACGACAGCGAGCAGGTCGTGACCAACCCCAGTGAGTTCCCCGACGGCAAGATCGCGTCGGTGCACGAGCCGGTGGTGCGGGCGACGATCCTCGCGCCGAGCGACTACATCGGCACGATCATGGACCTGTGCCAGACCCGCCGCGGAAGCTTGCTCGGCATGGACTACCTCTCCGAGGAGCGCGTCGAGCTGCGCTACTCACTGCCGCTGGCCGAGATCGTGTTCGACTTCTTCGACAACCTCAAGTCCAAGACCCGCGGCTACGCGTCGCTGGACTACGAGGTCGAGGGCGAGCAGGAAGCGGCGCTGGTCAAGGTCGACATCCTGCTGCAGGGCGAGGGCGTCGACGCGTTCTCGGCCATCGTGCACAAGGACAAGGCCTACGCCTACGGCGTGCAGATGACCCAGCGGCTGCGCGAGCTCATCCCGCGCCAGCAGTTCGAGGTACCGATCCAGGCGGCCATCGGTGCCCGGGTCATCGCACGCGAGAGCATCCGCGCGATCCGCAAGGACGTGCTCGCCAAGTGCTACGGCGGTGACATCACCCGCAAACGCAAGCTCCTGGAGAAGCAGAAGGAGGGCAAGAAGCGGATGAAGATGGTCGGCCGCGTCGAGGTCCCTCAGGAGGCGTTCATCGCCGCGCTGTCCACCGACGGGGCGGCCGAAAAGGGCAAGAAGTAGGCACGCTCGGCAGGTAGCGTCAGCACGTGCCCTCCCTCGTCTCGTCGGTGAACGTCATGCAGGCGCTGATCCCCGACGTCCGGGGCAGCCTCGACCTGACCGCGATCGACAAGCGCCCGGTCGCCGGACGGGTCCCGGTCGCCCGGCTCGGCCTCGAGGGTGACCAGCAGTACGACACCGCCCACCACGGCGGCGTCGAGCAGGCGGTCTACGCCTACGCCGTCGAGGACCTGCGCTGGTGGTCCGCCGAGATCGGGCGCGACCTGACGCCGGGGCAGTTCGGGGAGAACCTCACGACCGAGGGGCTCGACGTCACCGGCGCGCAGATCGGCGAGCGGTGGCGGATCGGCGATGCCGGACTGCTCGTCGAGGTCAGCTGCCCGCGCATCCCGTGCGCGACCTTCCAGGGCTGGATGGACGAGCCCCGCTGGGTGAAGCGGTTCACTGACGGCGGTGCACCCGGTGCGTACCTGCGAGTGCTCACCGAGGGCACCGTGGCCGCGGGGGACGAGGTCGAGGTTGTGCACCGGCCGGACCACGGGGTGACGATCGGGGAGACGCTGGTCATCCGGCGCGCCGCATCCGACAAGCTGGAGCGGCTGCTCGAGATGCCCGGGCTCAACCCGATCCTCGAGGACGTCGCGCGCACGGATCTCGCCGCCCGGGCTCGCTGACCGGCGGCGCCGACGTCCGCGAAGGTCACGAGTCTGTGGCAAGGCCCCGGCGGGCCGGAGAAGAACGCTAGCGTCGGGGACGCCCCGCAGTCCGGCCCGACCAGGAGGTACGTCCCGGTGACCGCCGTCACGCCCGAGCACGAGACGCTCGCCCAGCGACCGACCTCCGTCGGCCGGATGTTCCTCGACCGGGTCGCTGCGACTCCCGGCCGGGAGGCCTACCGGTCACCGGTCGACGACGACGGCGGCGGGGCGACCAGCTGGACGTCGATGACCTGGGGCGAGGTCGGCATCCGGGTCGAGGCGCTCGCGGCGGGACTGGTGTCGCTCGGGATCCAGGCCGAGGAGCGGGTGGCGATCATCGCGGCCACCCGGGTCGACTGGGCGCTGGCCGACTTCGCGATCCTGTCGGTCGGTGCGGCCACGACCACTGTCTATCCGAGCAGCAACCCCGAGGACGTCGCGTACATCCTGGCCGACTCCGGCAGCCGCATCGCCTTTGCCGAGAACGACACCCAGGTGGCCAAGCTGCGCTCCCATCGCAGTGAGCTGCCCGACCTCGTCAAGGTCATCGTGTTCGACGGTGCCGGCGACGGCGACTGGGTCATCGGACTCGATGATCTCGCCAGCCTCGGTGCCGAGGCGCTGCGCGCCGATCCTGCCATCGTCACCGCCCGCGTCGACAGCACCCAACCCGAGCAGCTCGCAACCCTGATCTACACCTCGGGCACGACCGGCCGCCCCAAGGGTGTGCGGCTCACCCACGACTGCTGGACCTACGAGGGGATGGCCGTCGAGTCGGCCGGCCTGCTGTCGGCGGACGACGTGCAGTACCTCTGGCTGCCCCTGTCGCACTCCTTCGGCAAGGTGCTGCTCGCGGCCCAGGTCGCGACGGGGTCGGCAGCCGCCGTGGACGGTCGGGTCGACAGGATCATCGACAACCTGGCGACCGTGTCGCCCACGTTCATGGCCGCGGCCCCGCGAGTCTTCGAGAAGGTGCGCGGCCGGGTCGTCACCTTGGCCGAGGACGAAGGCGGCGCCAAGCTCAAGATCTTCCGCTGGGCGATGGGCGTCGGTCGCGAGGTTTCCGCGCTGCGGCTCGAGGGTCGCGAGCCGGGTGCCGTGCTCGCGGCGAAGCACGCCGTGGCCGACAAGCTGGTCTTCACCAAGCTGCGGGCCAGGTTCGGCGGCCGGCTGCGCTTCCTCGTGTCCGGCAGTGCGTCGCTGTCCCGCGAGGTGGCCGAGTTCTTCCACGCGGCAGGCATCCTGATCCTCGAGGGCTACGGCCTGACGGAGACCAGCGCCGGGACGTTCGTCAACCGGCCGGACAACTACCGGTTCGGCACCGTGGGCTACCCCTTCACCGGCACCGAGGTGCGCATCGCAGACGACGGTGAGGTGCTCGTTCGAGGTCCCGGTGTGATGCTCGGCTACCACAACCTGCCGGAGCAGACCGCCGAGGCGCTGAGCGCGGACGGCTGGCTGTACACCGGGGACATCGGTGAGCTCGACGCGGACGGCTTCCTGAAGATCACCGATCGCAAGAAGGACCTGATCAAGACCTCGGGCGGGAAGTACGTAGCGCCCCAGGTCATCGAGTCGATCTTCAAGGGCTCCTGTGCACTGGCGAGCCAGATCGTGGTGCACGGGGACGGTCGCAACTACGTCACCGCCCTGGTGGCACTGGACCCCGACTCCCTGGCCGGCTGGGCCTCGCACCGGGGGATCGAGGGCGACTACGCCACCCTCGCCTCGCGTCCCGACGTACGGGCCAGCGTCGCCGAGGGCATCGAGTCGATGAACGCACGGCTCAACCGCTGGGAGACCATCAAGGACTTCCGGATCCTCGATCACGACCTCACGATCGAGAACGACGAGCTGACCCCGAGCCTGAAGGTGAAGCGCCGGTCGGTGGAGCGCCGGCACCAAGCCCTGCTGGACGAGATGTACCCCTCCGCCTGACCCGTCGGGCGACGCCGGCCTGCGCGTCCGGCCGTCGGAGCCGTGCAGGGACACTGGGGCCGTGCCGTCCACGCTGCCCGAGGGAGAGACCGTCCCGAGCGACGGGTCCCTGCCGTCCGCGTCGCTCGCGGGCCTCGGGACGCGACCGTTCGGTGCGTACGTGCATGTGCCGTTCTGCGCTGTCCGCTGCGGCTACTGCGACTTCAACACCTACACCGCGACCGAGCTAGGAGGCGGCGCGTCGCAGGCGGCGTACGCCGGCACCGCCCTGGCGGAGATCGCCTTGGCCCGCGCCGTGCTGGGGGAGGTGGACCTCCCCGTCGCGACGGTCTTCGTCGGTGGCGGCACCCCGACCCTGCTCCCGGCTGACGACCTGGCCGCGCTGCTGGCGCGGATCCGGGCCGAGTTCGGGCTCGCCGACGGCGCCGAGGTCACCACCGAGGCCAACCCGGACAGTGTCGACCGGGACTCCCTGGCCCGACTGCGCGCAGCCGGCTTCACCCGGGTCTCGTTCGGGATGCAGTCCGCGGTCCCGCACGTGCTGCAGACGCTGGACCGCACCCACGACCCCGACCGGGTGCCGCTCGTCGTCGAGTGGGCCCGTGCGGCCGGCTTCGAGGGGGTGAGCCTCGACCTCATCTACGGCACGCCGGGGGAGTCGGCGGCCGACTGGCAGACAACTGTCGCGGCCGCACTCTCCTGCCGGCCCGACCACATCAGCGCGTACGCCCTGATCGTCGAGGACGGCACCAGGCTCGCCGCCCGGGTCCGCCGCGGAGAGGTGGCGCCGCCCGACGACGACGAGCTGGCAGATCGCTACCTGGCGACCGACGAGCTGCTCTCCGCCGCCGGCCTGAGGTGGTACGAGGTCAGCAACTGGGCCCGCGAGGACAGCCAGCGCGCCCGGCACAACGAGGGCTACTGGCACGGCCACGACTGGTGGGGCGTCGGGCCCGGCGCGCACAGCCACGTCGGCGGCACCCGGTGGTGGAACGTCAAGCACCCCACGGCGTACGCCGCCCGCCTTGCCGCCGGGACCAGCCCAGCCCAGGCGCGCGAGGTCCTCACGTCCGCGCAGCAGCGGGCCGAGCGCTTGCTGCTGGGCATCCGGCTGCGCGAGGGCCACCCGCTGGCCGAGCTCAGCGACGGCGGAGTCACCGCGGCCCGGCAGGCGCTCGCCGACGGGCTGCTGGACCCGGCCGCGCACAGCA
>JBBRVU010000192.1:0-7637 GCA_038246575.1 Actinomycetes bacterium
GACCGGGTCGGTCACCATCCCCTCGGTGCGCGCCGCGACCCGCATGGCGTCCAGCGTCGAGTCGTCCGGGATGCCGTAGGTCCCCGCGTGGTAGCGCTCGTCGAGCTCGATCTCGTCGGAGCGCAGCTCGCGACCGACGCCGATGAGAGCGGCCGTGGCGCGCGCGATGCGCGCGACCTGGTCGCGGGTCTCCGTCGGCTTGGCGGACGCATCGATCCCGAGGATCCGGCGCGGGCGACCACCTGCCTCGGTGAGGGCGGCGAACCCCGCAACCATCCCGGCCTGCGTGCTCCCGGTCACCGCGCACACGATGACGGTGTCGAAGAAGACCCCGAGGGTCTGCTCCTGCTCCACCAGTTCATGGGCCCAGGACGCGAATCCCAGCCCGCCCAGGGGGTGGTCGGAAGCGCCCGCGGGGATGGCGTACGGCGTGCCGCCGCGCTCCTCGATCTCGCGCAGCGCCTGCTCCCAGCTCTCCTTGAAACCGATGCCGAAGCCGGCTCGGACCAGCCGGACGTCCGCACCGGCAAGACGGCTGATCAGGATGTTGCCGACCTTGTCATAGACCGCGTCTGGCCAGTCGACCCAGCTCTCCTGCACGAGGACGCACTTGAGGCCGACGCGCGCGGCCACGGCGGCCACCTGGCGGGTGTGGTTGGACTGCACGCCGCCGATCGACACCAGGGTGTCGCAGCCCCTGGCGAGCGCGTCGGCGACGAGGTACTCCAACTTGCGGGTCTTGTTGCCCCCGTAGGCGATGCCCGAGTTGCAGTCCTCGCGCTTGGCCCAGACGGTGGCGCCGCCGAGGTGCGCGGTGAGCCGCTCGAGCGGGTGCACGGGGGAGGAGCCGAACAGCAGCGGGTAACGCTCGAAGGAGGTCAGGGACATGGTCTGGGCTCCGGATCGGCAGAGGAAGAGAGGCGAGGCTTATGGCTGAGCAAACCATGGGCCGGCGCTACCAGGCAGGTCGCAGCGCACCGGGCTCGGCGATCACCGCGAGGGCCTTGTCCAGGGCGGCGAACTGGGACGGCTTCAGTGACTCCCGCCAGCCGGCGACGGTCTCGGCGGCGGCATGCTCGGCGCCGACCGTGCAAGCACGTCCGCGGGCCGTGAGCGCGAGCAGCTGCGCCCGACCGTCGCGTGGATCCTCCCGGCGGGTGACGTAGCCCCGCGACTCGAGCGCAGTGACGAGCTGGCTGGCGGCCTGCTTGGTCACCGCCAGGTGCTTGGCGACGTCGGCGATGGTGGCGTCGCCGGAGCTGATGCGGACGAAGGCGAAGCCGTGGGCGGGCCGGACGTCGTCGAACCCGCGCCGGGCCAACCCGTCCTGGATGCCGTCGACGAGCTGTGTTGCCAGTCGCAGCACCGAGGTCGCCGTCCGCCAGTCCTGGTCCGCGCCCATGGCATCGAGGTTGACACAGGGGGCGGGATCGCTGAGCATACAGACAAGGTACTTGTCTATCGAGGAGAAGTCATGCCCGTCTTCCGCCACGACGACCCGGTGCTGTTCGAGACCCACGGCAGCCGGTTCTCCGCGTACGTGAACCCGACCAGAGGCTCCACCCAGCTCAGTGCCTGGCGGCTGGACGTGCCGGCCGAGACCCGGGGCGTCGCTCACCGACCCAGCCGGGAGGAGGTGCTCCTGGTCCTCGCCGGTGAGCTGAGCGTCAGCGTTGACGGCGTGACCTCGGCGGTCCGCGTCGGTGATGTCGTCCTGGTGCCCGCCGACGCCGAGCTGCGCGTCGACTCCGGTGCGGCGGGCGCTTCGGCCTGGGTCACCACGACCCCCGGCCTCGAGGCCGTCACCGCGGACGGGACGCGCATCGTGCCGCCTTGGGCGAGCTAGTCGCCACGCGTCGTCCTACGGGGAGCCATGGCTCCCCACGGCCAGTCCGAGATTCATGGATGGCTGCACACGTCGGCGGTGAAGTCCTCGGCGCTGCGCCTCACGAGCTCCCGCACGTCCGGGTCGGCGTCGTTGGTGTAGACCATCCCAGGCTCCATAGTGGCAAGATCCACGTCACGGAAGGCCACCTGACCGAGCACCTCACGGTCCCCCTCGCCGACCGCCGTCGCGATGTACCCACGGTGCACAACCACCCTGACTGCCTCCCCCGCCCACGGGCCGGCGGGCGCGTGCAGGACCAGCTCGCTGCTCCCTGACACCGGCGCGTTCGAGATCCAAGCCGCGACCTGCTCGTTCTCCTCGTCGACGGCCAGGCCCTCACGGTCGAAGAACAGGTCCACCCCGGCGGCCGCCCCCTCGCACGCCTGCACCACGACGACCGGCCGCTGCTCCTCGTCCACGGTCACCCCCAGCGCCCCGATCACCTCGACGTCGGGCGCGATGCAGCCGGACAGCGAGGCGACCACGAAAGTCAGCGCCGCCGCCGCTCCTGCCCTGTTGTTGCCGACAGCCACGTCCCGAGAGTGGCAGGTCACGGCTGCATCAGCTCGGCACTGAGCCCCGAGTCGTCAGGAGAGGAGCTCCGGCGCCACGTCCATGCGTACCGGAGGACGAGCGCGAGCATCGCCGCTTCGAGGCCGGCTGCAAGTGCGAAGTAGTAGGCCCACGATTCCCCGACAGCGTTGCTGACCGAGACGACGAGGTACAGCGGGGCCACGACGATGTTCGTTGTGCGGTTCGCGCGAGCCGGCAACGTCACCGACAGGAAGACCATCGAGATCGGGATCGCCATGAGGGCCAATGCTCCGACCGCCCAGGTCTGGGTGATCTCGAGTTCCCAGACCCTTCCGACCAGGATGTCGTCGATGACACCGGGCTGGTAGAACCCCAGGATGTCCACGTAGGCGTACAGGAACATGAAGCTCGCCCAGAGCGAAGCGAGCTTGATCTGCACGGGCATCTTGATGCCCTCCGACGCCGCTGCGCGGTTTCCCTTCGTCTGCATCAGGTTGTCCTTTCGTCGCCTGGTCGGCTGGTCCGACGAGGTAACGGATGCCCGCCGAGGATGCGCCCGCCCACCTCACGCGCCCTGGTCCGGCGGGGACGTCGAGAATCCGCAACCCCGGGCCGCGAAGGATCAGGAGGAGAGCGCGAGCTGATCTGATGCGAGGTCCACCTCCTTGTCACCAACGGTGGGGAGCCGTCGGTCGAGCCACCCGGGAATCCACCAGTTGGCGTCGCCAAGGAGCGTCATGGTCGCCGGCACGAGAACCATGCGCACGAGGGTCGCGTCCATGAAGATTGCCGTAGCCAGCCCGAGGCCGAACATCTTCGCGGCTGCGTCCTCACCGAGGACGAAGGCGAGGAACACCGAGATCATGATGAGCGCAGCCGACGTGATGACTCGCCCGGTCGAAGCAATGCCGTTGACGATCGACGTCTGGTTGTCGCCCGTGGCGATGTACTCCTCGCGGACCCGCGACAGGAGGAACACCTCGTAGTCCATGGAGAGCCCGAAGAGGATCGCGAACATGAACATCGGGATGAAGGAGACGATCGGCACGGTCGACTCGAGGCCGATGAGACCGCCGGCCCAACCCCACTGGAACACCATGACCATCACGCCGTACGCCGCACCGACGCTGAGCAGGTTGAGGACCACGGCCTTGAGCGGCACCAGTACCGAGCGGAAGACCAGCATCAGGAGGACGAACGACATCGCGAGCACCGCGGCGATCAGCACCGGGAGCCGTTCGTTGACGCGTGCGCCGACGTCGGCGAAGTTCGCTGTCTGACCACCGACGTGTGCGCGCGCCGGGCTGCCTGCGAGCACGCTGGGCAGCACCTGTGTGCGCAACCGCTCGACCGTGTCGTGCGTGGCGGCGTCCTGCGGCCCCGTGGTCGGGATCGCGACCACGACCGCCACACCGGCATCGGCATGCATCTCTGGGACACCGACCGAGGCGATCCCCGGGTCAACCCGCAACGCCGCCACCAGCGGGTCGACCACAGTTGCATCGCCGGCGATGTCGATGGCCAACACCACCGGGCCGTTGCTCCCCGGACCGAACCCCTGAACGATGAGGTCGTAGGCCTGGCGCTCGGTACGGCCCTGCGGCAGCGCACCGTCGTCGGGGATGCCCGCACGTAGCGCCACCACGGGGGCGGCCAGACCGTGCAGCAGCACGGTGACTCCCACCGCGTAGGGCCACGGGTTGCGGGTGACGTGACTGATCCATCGCGACCAGCCTGGGCTGACCGGACCGTCGGCGCCGCGGCGGCCCCGTCGGCGTCCACGCCGGTTGATGCGATGTCCGGCGAGACCCAGCAACGCAGGTAGCAGTGTGACCGAGATGCTCATCATGACGAGGACGACGACCGAGATCGCGATCCCACCCGCGGTCATGAACGGGACGCCGGCGACGACGAGCCCGAGGATCGCGACGACGACAACGCCGCCGGCCACCACCACAGGCTTGCCGGCCGTGGCCAGCGCTGTGCCGACCGACTCCTCGACCGGGAAACCACGAGCGAGGTAGTCACGGTGTCGGGTGAGGATGAACAGGGCGTAGTCGATGCCGACGCCAAGCCCCACCATGGCCCCGAGGACCGGCGCCCAGCTCGGGATGTCGATGACGTTGGCAATCAGCGACATCGAGCTGACACCGACGGCGAGCCCGAGAACTGCGGTGCCCAGCGGGAGGGCCGTGGCCAGCAAGGACCCGAAGGCGATGAAGAGGATGAGCGCGGCCACGAGCAGACCGATGAGCTCGCCCAGGGCGGGCTGCGACTGCTCGAAGGCGAAGAAGAGGTCGCCACCCATCTCGATCCGCAGCGGGGACCCCGCCGCTGCCTCGGCACCGAATGCCTTGAGGTTGCTGAGGTCCTCGGCTGAGAGCTTGTCCACGAGCGGGTACTGCAGCCGGATGAGAGCGACGCGCCCGTCTGCCGACACGACGTCGGTCGTCCCCAGGACGTGGGGCAGTGTGGCGGCGGCGGCCTGCAGCTGCGCGAGTGCAGACCTCGCCTCGGCCGAGTCGAGGAACGTAGCGTGCTCGTCGAGCGGAGTCGCCACCACCTGAGCCGTCAGGCCGGCATCACCCGCTCCGGCGTCGGCCATCAGCTCGCTTGCCTGCTGGGAGTCGAGTCCCGGCACCTGCATGGAGTCCTTGAGACGGTGACCGAAGGTGCCGGAGGCCCCCACGACGACGACGGTGAGGACCAGCCAGCAGCCGATCACGACCCATGGGCGGCGGGCAGCCAGATGCCCCAGACGGTACAGAGACTGCGACATCATCGGTCGTCCTCCTGAGTCGTCGGCGACCGAGCGACCGCCATGTCCGTCAGCGTGGCGATGCCACGGGGACGGCACATCGGCCGCAGGGCGGCCGGTTTCTCGTTCTCCGGAAGGGTGTGCGTCTGGTCCTTTCGGCCGAGGCGCAACGCCGAAGGATCCCTAGGCTGGGGTCGTGATCAGGAGCGTGGTCAGGTCTCTGCGAGACGAACCGCGAGCTGCTGCGGCGCCGCCGCGGGTGTGGCGGGACTGGGCACTGGTCGCTGTCCTGCTGCTCACCGCCGTACTCGAGGGCATCCTCCGTACGGACGTCGCGTGGCGTCCGGTCGCGCTCGTGCTGGCGGCGGCGCTGGTGCTCCCACTGCTGTGGCGGCGGACGCACCCGCTTGCTGCCGTCGCCGTGACCTTCGGCGCAGTCATCGTGCTGAATCTCGCCACGCTGATCGATGGTCCGGACGCATCTGTGGGCCTGTACACGATGATCTACGTGGTTCTGCTCCCCTACGCGTTGACCCGATGGGGGTCTGGTCGCGAGGTCATCGTCGGGCTGTCGATCGTCGTGGTCGCCGGCCTGCTCGGGATCGCGGCCGACTACAACGGCTTCGGCGAAGCGGCGGCAGGCTTCGTGTTCCTCATGTTTCCCGCGGTCCTCGGAGCCATGGTCCGCTTCGGGACGACTTCGCGAGTTCGCGAGATCGATCAAATGAGGCTGCGCGAGCGCGAGCAGCTCGCACGCGAGCTGCATGACACCGTGGCGCACCACGTGTCGGCCATGGTCATCCGTGCGCAGGCTGGACGTGTCGTCGCCTCGTCGGACCCCAGCGCAGCGATCGATGCGCTCCAGGTCATCGAGGAGGAAGGCTCCCGTACCCTCGCCGAGATGCGGACCATGGTCGGCGCGCTGCGCGATCGCGAGGATGCCGACCTCGGCCCGCAGAACGGCGTGGCCGACATCGAGCGACTCGCCCGCGGCATCGACGACGAGCCACGGGTTCAGGTAGACCTCACGGGCGACCTCGACGACCTCGGCCCGGCGGTCGGGGCAGCCATTTACCGCATCGCCCAGGAATCGGTCACGAACGCGTTGCGGCACGCACGCAACGCCACAAGCATCGACGTGCAGGTCCGGGGAGATCAGGACGTCGTACGCCTGACGGTCCGTGACGACGGCGACCAGGTGGCTGCGTCCAGCGTCAGTGCCGGCTATGGCGTCGTGGGGATGACGGAACGGGCGGCACTCCTCGGCGGAACCCTCGCTGCCGGCCCAGCGCACGACCATGGCTGGGTGGTCGACGCGGTGCTTCCTCGGGCGGGACCGAGCCGATGAGCATCCGCGTACTCGTCGCCGACGACCAGGAGCTCGTCCGGACCGGGCTGCGCATGATCCTTGACGCTCAGCCCGGCATCGAGGTCGTCGGCGAGGCGCGGGACGGCCGCGAAGCCGTATCCCTCGCTCGCGAGCTGCGTCCCGATGTGTGCCTGTTCGACATCCGCATGCCCGAGCTCAACGGGCTCGAGGCGACGCGGGCGCTCGCCGGGCCGGACGTCGCGGAACCCCTGGCCGTGGTTGTCATCACGACGTTCGACCTCGACGAGTACGTCCACGGCGCGCTCAAGGCAGGCGCCCGCGGATTCCTCCTGAAGGACGCCGGACCTGAGCTGCTCACCCAGGCGATCCATGCAGCCGCCAACGGCGAGGCACTCATCGCTCCCAGTGTCACGGTGCGCCTGCTGGCGGCGTTCGCGGACGCACGCTCGAGCCAGCCACTGGCCCAGCCGATCGAACCCCTCACCGCGCGGGAGGAGGAGGTCTTGGTCACCGTCGCTCGGGGACTGACGAACGCCGAGATCGCCGACGAGCTCCACATCCAGCTCAGCACCGTCAAGACACACCTCGCGAGCCTCATGAACAAGCTCGGCACGAGGAACCGGGTCGAGATCGCCATGTGGGCTTATGAAACGAAGCGCATGAGGGCCTGACCATCCCGCCTGCCAAGGCCCGGGGGAGTGCATGGCTCGAGCCACCGGCCGGTTCGTCAGCGCCCTGCGAGCTCGAAGCTCACTCGGGACAAGCCACGTGATCCCCGAACTCGCGCCGGATCGGACGGCCGAACTCATCCGTCTGCTCGTGCATCGTCTCGCCGCTCGCCGCCCATGGGGCTAGCCGATCGTCTTGCATTCGTGCTGGTCAGAGCATGGAGCGGGTGACCGGGATCGAACCGGCATGGCCAGCTTGGAAGGTCGGGCTTGTTTTGGCCGTGTTCAGGTCGTTGACCTGCACACCTGGTGTTGGGGGGGTCGTGTGCACACCTCCTAGTGGAGGCCCCGTGGAAGTAGCAGGGGTCTGTCACGGACACCAAGGAGGACTCAGCCATGGCAACACCGGAAATCCACAGCTCGTCCGGGGGCGGGCAGCCCGTCGAACCGTCCCGGCCC
>JBBRVU010000193.1:0-7569 GCA_038246575.1 Actinomycetes bacterium
GCCGACCTCGGCGTCACCGAGCCCCTCCGCCTCGGCGGCCGACGGCTGCACCTACACCGAGACGACCGGCCAACCGGCCGCGAAGGACGTCGGCCTCCCGACGTACGACAAGAAGACCGCCACCACACCGTTCACCGCGACGGTGTCCACCAACCAGGGCGACATCACCATCGACATGGCCGCCGCCCAGGCACCCTGCACCACCACCAGCTTCCGGCACCTGGCGGAGAAGGGCTACTTCGACGGGACAAGCTGCCACCGGCTCACGACGGCGAACATCTTCGTGCTCCAGTGCGGCGACCCGACCGCCACTGGCAGCGGCGGGCCGGGGTACCAGTTCGGCGAGGAGAACCTCCCGGCCGAGGGCGAGAACAACTACCCGGCAGGCACCGTCGCCATGGCCAACGGCGGGCCGGGGACCAACGGCAGCCAGTTCTTCCTCGTCTACAAGGACACGACCCTGCCCTCGAGCTACACCATCTTCGGCACCATCACCAAGGGCCTCGGCGTGGTGACGGCCGTGGCGGACAAGGGAGTCGAGGGTGGTGGCGGCGACGGCAAGCCCGCGACGCCGGTGACCATCGACAAGGTCAGCATCGGAAAGGCATGACGTGAGCGAGCAGCACGAACCGCAGTCGCCGGCTCCGGAGCCGGAGGCAGCGCCCGCACCGGAGCCGGAGGCTGCGCCCGAGCCGGAGCCCGAGACCACGGCAGCCGCCGAGCCCGCAGCCGAGGCAGCGGCAGAGCCTCTGCCGGGTACGGTCACCCCGGAGCCGACTCCCGCGGCCCCAACGCCGACGCCGCCGACACCTGCGCCGCCGGCCGTCCCGCCACCCTCGGCGGTCCGGCCGCCGCCCACCGCTGCGGCCGCCGCGGTGCCCCCACCGTCCAACCCGGCCGCGTGGGGCACGGTGGCCGAGGACGGGACGGTATCCGTCCGTACGCCTGACGGGGAGCGGCCGGTCGGCTCCTACCCCGGCGCCGAGCCCGACGAGGCACTGGCCTACTTCGGGCGCAAGTTCGACGAGCTCGAGGGCCAGGTCCGGCTGCTGGAGCAGCGCGTCGTGGGATCGGGAGTCAACTTCAATGACGCCCAGACCGCGATCGATCACCTGCGGGAGTCCGTCACCGACGCCCACGCGGTCGGCGACCTCGCCGGCCTGCTCGCCCGGCTCGACGAGCTGACCGCGGCCGTGGGGCAGCGCCGGGCCCGTCGCGACGCCGAGCGCGGAAAGGCCCGCGAGCGCGCTGCCGCGGAGAAGGAGCGCATCGTCTCCGAGGCCGAGTCGCTCGCCGACTCGCAGGACTGGAAGAAGAGCGGCGACCGGATGCGCTCGCTGCTCGACGAGTGGAAGGCAGTCGCACGGCTGGACCGCAAGCGCGACGACGCGCTCTGGAAGCGGTTCAGCGCCGCGCGGACCGTCTTCGACAAGCGCCGCCGCGGCCACTTCGCGGAGCTCGACGAGCACCGCGCCGACTCCGCCGTGGCCAAGGAGAAGATCGTCAAGGAGGCCGAGGGTCTCGCGGGCTCCAAGGAGTGGAAGGAGACCGCTCGGGCCTTCCGCGACCTGATGACGCGCTGGAAGGCCGCTGGCCGTGCCCGCCGCGACGTCGAGGACGACCTGTGGCGCCGCTTCCACGCCGCGCAGGACACCTTCTTCAGCGCGCGCAGCGAGGTGTTCTCCGCTCGTGACGCGGAGCTCGGGGAGAACCTGGAGAAGAAGCGGGCGCTGGTGGCCGAGGCCGAGCGGCTGCTGCCCATCACCGATCTCCGCTCCGCGCGTGCCGCTCTGCGCGGCGTCCACGAGCGGTGGGAGGCGATCGGTCACGTGCCGCGGGACTCCCGCGACGACGTGGAGGGCCGGTTGCGAGCGGTCGACGAGGCCGTACGCGGCTCCGAGGAGTCGGCCTGGGCCCGGTCCAACCCGGAGGCGCGGGCCCGAGCCGAAGCGACGATCGCCCAGCTGACGTCCAGCATCGCTGCGCTGGACAAGGCCGCCGAGGATGCACGCGCCGCCGGGGACGAGAAGAAGGCTGCCGAGTCCGTCGAGGCGGCCGAGGCCCGACGCAGCTGGCTGGTCGAGGCCGAGAAGACCCTGGCCGAGTTCTCCTGACGGCCGAGCCGGGCCGACACTGACGCCCCAGCCGCCACCTCGACGACCCGCAGCCCGCCGTACGACCACGTCGCCGCCTCCGGGCGATGGGACAGCGACCACGGTGCGGCGGCCAGAGATCCGGCCGGGTGGTGCAGCGCGGACGGAATCACCGGCCGCCTGTTCCGGCCTTGACCAGAGCCGTCGCCGCGTCGACCGCCGCAGCGACGTCGTCGTCAGGCGGATAGAGCAGGGTCCGGCCCACAACCAGGCCGCGGACTCCCGGCTGGGCCAGAGCCTTGCGCCAGGACGCCTGGGTCTCCTCCGGGGACGTGGCGGGGTCCCCGCCGAGGAGCAGAGTGGGCAACGTGGTCGCCGCCATGACCTGCTCCATGCCGGCCACCACGGGGAGCTTCAGCCACGTGTAGGCGCTCGTTCCACCGAGCCCCGAGGCGATCGTGACCGAGCGCACGACCGCCGCCGTCGACAGGTCGTTGCTCACGGCGCCGTCACGGCGTCGGGAGATGAAGGGCTCGATCATCACCGGCAGGCGGCGCGCCGCCAGCTCGTCGACCGCCCGGGCCGTCGCCGCGAGGGTCGCAACGGTTCCCGGGTCGTCGACGTCGATCCTGGTCAGCGTCTTCCCGCCGTTGAAGCCGGCGCGGTCGATGGACTCGGCGTCGTAGGCGGTGAACCGGTCGTCCAGCTCGAACGTGGAGCCCTGCAGGCCGCCCCGGTTCATGGAGCCGATGACGACCTTGTCCTCCAAGGCTCCGAGCAGCACCAGGTCCTCGAGGATGTCGGCTGTGCCGAGCACCCCGTCGACCCCGGGTCGAGCCAGCGCCGTCACCAGCCGACGCAGCAGGCCGTAGCGGTCGGCCATGGCGTCCGACCGGCCACGGACCCCGAGCATGCCGCGAGCGGTGTGGTCCGCGGCGATCAGCATCAGCCGCCCCGTTCCGTCGAGCAGGGACCGCCGTTGGCGTCGCTCGCAGGCCTCCGCGACCGCTTCCGGTCGATGGGCCCGCAGCTCGCGCAGCCCCTCGAAGTCCGGCTCAGTCATGCGCACCACACTCCATGAAAGATTCCACCTCGGATGTGCTGGGCATCGCGGTGCTGCACTCCAGGCGCGAGGCGACGATCGCACCGGCGACGTTGGCAAAGTGCAGCATGCGCTCCAACGGCCAGCCGGCGAGCAACCCGTGGCAGAGCGCCCCGCCGAAGCCGTCGCCGGCCCCGAGACCGTTGACCACCTCGACCTGGACCGGCTCCACAACAACCCGCTCGTCGCGGGTCCGGCCCAGCACCCCGCGGGGTCCCAGCTTGACCACGGCGAGCTCAACCCCGCGCTCCAGCAGGGCGTCGGCTGCCCGGTCGGGGTCGGACTCCCCCACCGCCACCGCGCACTCCTCGAGGTTTCCGACGGCGACCGTGACGTGCTCGAGTGCTCGCCCGACGACCTCGGTGGCCTTCTCGCGGGCCGACCAGAACATCGGCCGGTAGTCCAGGTCGAGCACCGTGTGCGGTGCCCGGGCGCGCGCCTCCCACGCCGCCGCGTGGGCCGACCGGCTCGGCTCTGCCGACAGGCCGGTGCCGGTGGCCCAGAACACCCGCGCCTCACGGATCGCCGCGAGGTCGAGCTCGTCCGCTGCGATGAGCAGGTCCGGTGCGACCGGGAGCCGGTAGAAGTAGAGCGGGAAGTTGTCGGGCGGGAAGATCTCGCAGAACGTCACCGGCGTCGGAAGGTCGGGAACGTCTGAGACGAACGAGTCGTCGACCCCCAGCTCCGCGAGTGCCCGGTGCACGAAGCGCCCGAAGGGATCCGCGCCGGTCCGCGTGATGACCGCGCTGCGGCGTCCGTGCCGGGCGGCGGCAACAGCCACGTTGGTGGCGCTGCCGCCTAGGAACTTGCCGAACGTCTCGACATCCTCGAGGCCCACGCCGACCTGCAGCGGGTAGATGTCCACCCCGACCCGGCCGATGGTCAGGACGTCGTACGCGGCGCCGGCGACTCCGGCCGGACCGGGCGCCCCCGTCCCGCTCACGTCGCGAGCCCGCGCAGGACGGTGTCCTTGCTCCATGACGTACCAGCCGTCGTATCCGCTGGACGCAAAGGTGTCGACGCCCCGCTGACGGCGGCCAGCACCATCACGCCGGCCAGGCGGTCGACGACCGGAGTCATCTGCGCACCTCGTCGACCAGGACCGGGCGGTGCTCGGCCAGCGAGAGCCCGCACGCCTCCGCGACGTAGAAGGCTTCGAGCGCGTCAGACACGGTGCACGAGACCCGCTCCCGCCCGGCGACGATGTCGACGAAGGCGGTCAGCCCGGCCACGTAGGCGTCGCGAAAGCGCTCCATGAACATCGAGTAGGGCTGCCCTGCGGGGAAGGTCACCCCAGCCTCTGCGGAGCGCAGCGGCAGCCTGTCGTCGAGGCCGACCGAGAGGCTGTCCCTCGACCCGAGGACCTCGAGGCGTACGTCGTAGCCACGGGCGTTGTAGCGGGTGGCCGAGACCAGGGCGAAGGTGTCGTCGTCGAGGGTGAGGACCACAGCGGCTGCGTCGACGTCGCCGTGCTCCGTGAAGTAGTCCTCGCCGCGATTGGCGCCCACGGCGTAGACCTCGCGCACCTCATGACCGCTGACCCAGCGGATGCTGTCGAAGTCGTGGACACTGCAGTCGCGGAAGACCCCGCCGGAGGTGGCGATGTACGCCGCGCCCGGAGGCGCCGGGTCCAGCGTCCCGGAGCGCATGGTGTGGATCCAGCCGAGGTCACCGGCGGCGACCGCGCGCCTGGCCTCGATGTAGCCGGCATCGAACCGACGCTGGAACCCGATCTGAACCGGCACGTCGGAGCCGCCGAGCTTGTCGAGCACGGCGATGGTGCCATCGACGGTGTTGGCCACCGGCTTCTCGCAGAAGGTCGGCACGCCGGCGTCCACCCCGGCCATGATCAGCGGCGCATGGGCGTCGGTGCTGGCGGCGATGACCAGACCGTCGATGCCGGCCTCGAGCAGCGCCTCCGGTGAGTCGACGCAGTCCGCGCTGACGGCGGCAGCAACCTCACGGGCGAGGGCTGGCGCGGCATCGGCCACCACCAACGTGTCGACCTCGGGCAGGGATCGCAGGGTGGCCGCGTGGAAGGCCCCGATGCGTCCCACTCCCGCGAGTCCGATGCGCATCTCGCAGAGCCTCTCGTCAGGCGATCGTCCCGGCGGCACGCACCGAGCCGTGCGTCGCAGGGGTCGACAGGAGCATGGTCCGGCAGCCCGTCGGGTGTCAACACTTCGTCCTTATGTCTTGACAATCTTTTCCGTACGCGGACACAGTGTGGGAGTCAACGACGGCGCGAGGGAGCTGGACATGTCGCGGGTGACCGACGTGCCGCTGGTGATCGACCGCTCCAGCCCGGTGCCGCTGTACTACCAGGTGGCTCGTCAGATCGAGGGTGCCATCGACCGCGGCGAGCTGAGTCCAGGGCAGCGGTTGGACAACGAGATCGACCTCGCCGACCGCTACGGCCTGTCCCGTCCCACGTTGCGCAAGGCGATCGAGGAGCTGGTGCGCAAAGGCCTGCTCGTCCGCAAACGTGGCGTCGGCACCCAGGTGGTGCACGGCACGGTCAAGCGACCGGTCGAGCTGTCCAGTCTGTTCGACGACCTGGCCGGCTCCGACCAGCGCCCGGCCACCCGGGTGCTGGCGTGCGCCCCGGTGAGCGCCGACGAGTCGGTCGCTGCGGCCCTTGGCCTCGGCGTCGGAGACCAGGTCGTGCACCTGGAGCGGCTGCGCTCTGCTCGCGACGAACCGCTGGCGATCATGAGCAACTGGCTGCCGACCGACCTCGGCGCGCTGACCGACGACCTGCTCGCGTCGCACGGTCTCTACGCGCTGCTGCGGTCCTACGGGGTGCACCTGCGGATCGCGAACCAGCGCATCGGGGCGAGCACGGCCACCGCCCGGCAGGCCCGCCTGCTGGAGACGCGCAAGGGGGCGGCCCTGCTGACGATGGAGCGCTCGACGTACGACGACACCGGGCGCCCGGTCGAGCTCGGCCGGCACGTGTACCGGGCCGACAACTACGCGTTCGAGATCACCGTCGTCGGCCGCTGACGGTCAGGCCTTGCCGCTGGTGACGCGGTAGACGTCGAACACCCCGTCCACCCCGCGCACGGCCTTGAGCACGTGACCGAGGTGCTTGGGGTCACCCATCTCGAAGGTGAACCGTGAGATGGCCACCCTGTCCCGGGTGGTCGTCACGGATGCCGAGAGGATGTTGACGTGCTGGTCGGAGAGCACCCGGGTGACGTCGGAGAGCAGGCGAGAGCGGTCCAGCGCCTCGACCTGGATGGCCACCAGGAAGACCGAGGACGCTGACGGCGACCACTCGACCTCGACCATCCGGTCGGCGTCGGCACCCAGTGCCACGGCGTTGACGCAGTCGGCCCGGTGGACCGACACACCGCTCCCCCGGGTGACGAACCCCACGATCGCGTCGCCCGGTACGGGCGTGCAGCAGCGCGCCAGCTTCACCCAGATGTCCGAGGTCCCCTTGACCACGACTCCCGGGTCGTTCGCCGTCCGCGGCCGGCGGGTCCGGGCACCAGGCGTGGTGACCTCGGCGAGGTCCTCGCTCGCGCCGTCCTCGCCGCCGAGCGACTCGACCAGCCGGGAGACGACCGACTGTGCGGACACATGGCTCTCACCGATGGCGGCGTAGAGCGCGGAGATGTCCGGGTAGCGCAGCTCGTGGGCCATCGCGGTGAGCAGCTCGGTCGTCGCGAGCCGCTGGATCGGCAGGTTCTGCTTGCGCATCGCCTTGGCGATGGCGTCCTTGCCCTGCTCGATGGCCTCCTCGCGACGCTCCTTGGAGAACCAGGCCTTGATCTTGTTCCGCGCGCGAGGGCTCTTGACGAACGCCAGCCAGTCGCGGCTCGGACCGGCGCCGACCGCCTTGGAGGTGAACACCTCGACCAGGTCGCCGTTGTCGAGGGTGGACTCGAGGGCCACCAGGCGGCCGTTGACCCGCGCGCCGATGCACCGGTGCCCGACCTCGGTGTGCACGGCGTAGGCGAAGTCGACCGGGGTGGCGCCCGCCGGGAGCGCGATGACGTCGCCCTTCGGCGTGAACACGTAGACCTCGGCGGACTTGAGGTCGAAGCGCAGGCTCTCGAGGAACTCCCCCGGATCCTCGGTCTCCTTCTGCCAGTCCAGCAGCTGACGCAACCAGGCCATGTCGTTCGCGCCGGTGTCGTCGACCTCGGCGGCGCGGCCGCGCGCGGTCGCCACCCCGGTGGGAGCCGACGAGTCCTCCTTGTACTTCCAGTGCGCCGCCACGCCGTACTCCGCGCGCCGGTGCATTGCGAAGGTGCGGATCTGCAGCTCGACCGGCTTGCCCTCGGGACCGATGACCGTCGTGTGCAGCGACTGGTACATGTTGAACTTGGGCATCGCGATGTAGTCCTTGAACCGGCCGGGCAC
>JBBRVU010000194.1:0-7530 GCA_038246575.1 Actinomycetes bacterium
GCCGTCGTGGTGTCCGGGGAGGAGCGACTGGCCAAGCCCGACCCGGCGATCTTCGACCTGATGCTGGACCGCTTCGGCCTCGACCCGACCGCCACGGTCTTCATCGACGACTCGGCGGCCAACATCGACGCCGCCCGCGCGATCGGCCTGCAGACCGTGCATTTCGTCGACCCCGACGCGCTCCGGCGCGACCTCAACCGGCTGGGGCTCCTTGACGGTGGCGGATCATGCTGACCCCGTCCCGCACGGTCAGCACCACCACCTCGACCCTGTCGTCGCGGCGTACCCAGTCTTCGACGATCTGCGGAACTGGCGCCCTCAGCCCTTCTTGTCGTGGCCGCGGTGGCCGTGACGACCGTGGCCATGCCCGCTGCCCGACACCTTGACGTCCACCCAGACCAGGCGGTGGTCCGAGCTCGGGAAGCCGTTGAGCAGGGCGCGGTCGAACTGACCCGTGAGCCTTGACAGTGGGTTGCCGGTCGTCGGCCAGAACACGCCCGAGCCCCGGATCCGCAGGGCCTTGGACGGCAGGACATAGTCCGCCCGCAGGTTGCCCGGCGCCGAGTCGGAGAAGTCGGCGGTGTCGAAGCGCGGGTCGCTGCGGTGGGTCAGGTTGGCCCCACCTTGGAGCCGGGAGGCCTCCACCGCCCCTGCCGAGATGGGCGCGTGGCCGCTGTTGACCCGGGCATTGTCCAGCAGCTGCTGGGTCGAGCCCGGGATGCTGTCGCCGTCGAGCGGGTCGCTGTTCTCGTCGCCCGCGATCACGAAGCGTGCGCCCGGGCGCAGTCCGCCGCGCTGCCCGGTGTCGTCATAGACGTATCGGGACGTGCCGGGGCGCACGTAGTCGGCCCAGAACCGGATCTCGTCATGGTTGCGCCGACCGTTGCGGTCCTCCGCACCGTCGAAGACGGGCGGTGTCGGGTGGCTCACCAGGAAGTGCACCGTCGTGCGCCCCACGCGCAGTGGCAGGTCCCAGTGACTCTTGGACGACAGCGGCAGGACGGCGAGCTCCGCTGTGGAGTACCAGTCGGCCGGAGCAGCAGTCGCCGCATCGTCGGGCAGCAACGCGCCCGGCATGTCCCTCCAGAGGAAGTTCCGGAAGGTCCGGACCTTCGACGTCGCGATGGGGTACTTCGAGAAGACCGCCATCCCGAACTGGCCCTCGAAGAAGCCGAAGCCCAACGCGTCGTTGGGCCCGCCGACCTCGCCGCCGCTGTTGTCCAGGTCAAAACCGGACGCGACGCCGGTGTTGCTGGGCGCGATGTACCGGTACGGGTAGCTGATCGGGCTCGACCCGTTGTGCGGTACGGAGAGGTAGTTTTCCTGGAAGAGAGGGAGCGCCGCCGGGTCGTAGTCGAACTCGTTGATCAGCAGCACGTCGGGACGCACCCGCTGGATGATCTCCGCGACGTTCGCCGCCTGGGACCGCCCGGGTGTCGGGCTGGCGCCGTCGTACGGCTGCGCCAGGTCGGCCGCGAGGTCGCCGGCGTTGGACCGGTTCAGCGAGGCGTTGAACGTCGAGAAGCGACTGGTGTCCTTCTTATGCGAGGACTTCGCGACGGCGGGCGAGGTGCCCACCAGGGCGATCAGCAGAGCTCCGGTCGCGAGCATGGAGCACGTCGCGAGGGTACGTCGGGAGCGCGTCATGGGGAGTCCTCCAGGGGTCGGGGGCCCACCCATCTGACCGCATCCACTGCCACAGCGGAAGGGCGGAGCCGGGACTTCGTAGACTGGTCGCCGTCCCGTCACCGCGGTGTCGCTGTCTCCCGAGGAGTCTTCGTGTCCGTCCAGCCCGTCCGGCTCTTCGGCGACCCGGTGCTGCGCACGCCGGCCGAGGCCGTGGTCGACTTCGACAAGGAGCTGCGCACACTGGTGAAGGACCTGCAGGAGACCATGCTGGAGGCCCCGGGTGTGGGCCTGGCCGCGCCGCAGATCGGCGTGAGCCTGCGGGTCTTCACCTACCACGTCGACGACACGCTCGGGCACCTCGTCAACCCGGTGCTGGACCTCTCCGACGAGGAGGTCGAGGACGACGAGGGCTGCCTGTCCTTCCCGGGCCTGGCCTTCCCCACGTCGAGGTCGTGGAGCGTGCTCGCGCGGGGCCAGGACATGCACGGCGAGCCCGTCACCATCGAGGGGACCGAGCTGCTGGCCCGCTGCGTACAGCACGAGACCGACCATCTGGACGGGATCCTGTTCATCGACCGCCTCGACCGGGAGCAGCGCAAGCTGGCCCTCAAGGCGATCCGGGAGGCCGAGTGGGCCGGCCAGACCGCGCCCCCGGTGAAGTTCTCGCCACACGCCATGCACGGTCGCGCGCTCTAGGGCGGGCACCACTCCTCATGCGTCTGGTCTTCGCCGGTACACCCGAGGCGGCCCTTCCCTCCCTCGACGCGTTGCTTGCCTCGAGCCACGAGGTCGTCGCCGTCCTCACCCGTCCGGATGCGCCGTCCGGCCGCGGCCGGACCAGCTCCGCGTCCCCGGTGGCCGAGCGGGCGGCCGAGGACGGCATCGAGACCCTCAAACCGCGACGTCTCCCCGATGCCCTCGGCCGGCTGCGGGAGATCGGGCCCGACTGCTGCCCGGTCGTCGCCTACGGCGCGCTGGTCCCGGCGGTGGCGCTCGCGCTGCCGCCGCACGGCTGGGTGAACCTGCACTTCTCGTTGCTGCCGGCCTGGCGGGGGGCTGCCCCGGTGCAGCACGCCCTGCGCCACGGCGACGAGGTGACCGGCGCCAGCGTGTTCGTTCTTGAGGAGGGGCTGGACACCGGCCCGGTGCTCGGCGTGATGACCGAGACGGTCCGGCCCCGGGACACCAGCGGGGAGCTCCTCGACCGCCTTGCCACGGCCGGGGCCGGTCTGCTGGTGGCAACCCTGGACGCCTTGGAGTCGGGGGCCGCCGTGCCCCGACCGCAGCCGGCCGACGGTGTGTCGCTCGCGCCGAAGATCACCACGGCCGACGCCCAGGTGCTCTGGGACCGTCCGTCGCTGCACGTGGACCGGTTGGTGCGCTCGTGCACGCCTGCACCCGGCGCGTGGACCACATGGCAGGGCGAAAGGGTCGGGCTCGGGCCGGTCGAGCCCGTCGGGGACAGCGACCTCGAGCCGGGCCAGGTGCGGGTGGGTCGCCGCGAGGTGGTGGTCGGGTGCGGCGACGACCGTGCGGTGCGTCTCGGCGAGGTGCGCCCGGCGGGGAAGAAGCCGATGCCGGCCGATGACTGGGCCCGTGGCGTACGGGCCCTGGATGCCACCATCCTGGGCACGTGACAGGTCCCGCACGCCCCGACCCCGGCCGACGCACCGGGAGTGGTGGGCCGCGCCGGCGGCCACCGCGCCGTGGGAAGCCGCAGCCCGACCTGCCGCGCCGGGTCGCGTTCGACCTGATGCGCGCGGTGGACGAGCGCGACGCGTACGCCAACCTGGCCCTGCCCGCCCTGCTGCGCGAGCGTGAGCTGCACGGGCGCGACGCCGGTTTCGCCACCGAGCTGGCGTACGGCACGCTGCGCGGTCAGGGGACGTACGACGCGATCCTGGGCGCCTGCGTCGACCGGCCACTGGCCGCCGTGGACCCGCCGGTCCGAGACGTCCTGCGCCTTGGCGCGCACCAGCTGCTCGCGATGCGCGTTCCCGGCCACGCCGCGGTCTCGGCCACCGTCGAGCTGGCCCGCGCGGTGCTGGGGGAGGGGCGGTCGTCATTCGTCAACGCAGTGCTGCGGAAGGTGGCGCGGCAGGACCGCGAGACCTGGTTGACCCAGGTGGCGCCCAGCCGGGCGGACGACCCGCTCGGGCACCTGGCTGTCGTGCACTCCCATCCGCGGTGGATCGTCTCGGCCCTGCGGGACGCCCTCGCGGGTGACCTCGTCGAGACCGAGGCCCTGCTCGCCGCGGACAACGTCCCCGCTGCCGTGATGCTGGTGGCCCGGCCCGGCCGCGCCTCCCTCGACGAGCTCGTGGACGCGGGTGCCCGGCCGGGGCGCTGGTCGCGCTACGCGGCGGAGCTGACGGGCGGGGACCCGGGCGACATCGCGGCCGTCCGCGACGGCCGGGCGGGAGTGCAGGACGAGGGCAGTCAGCTGGTGGCCCTCGCTCTTGCGGCCGTCCCGATCGAGGGCCGCGACGAGCGCTGGCTGGACCTGTGCGCCGGGCCGGGCGGAAAGGCGGCCCTGCTCGGCGCCCTGGCCCGCGAGCGCCAGGGTGCTCTGCTGGCGGCTGAGCTGGCTGCGCACCGAGCCCGGCTGGTCCGCCGCACGGCCGGGTCCGATGCAACGGTGGTCGTGGCAGACGCGCTGGCCCCGGCGTGGGCCGCGGGCTCGGCCGACCGGGTGCTGCTGGACGCCCCGTGCACCGGCCTCGGTGCCCTGCGCCGGCGCCCGGAGGCCCGGTGGCGGCGTCGCGCCGAGGACGTCCCGGCGCTGGCCGCGCTGCAGCGGGAGCTGCTCGGGAGCGCACTGGACGCCGTACGCCCTGGTGGCGTGGTCGCGTACGTCACCTGCTCACCGCACCTGGCCGAGACCCGAACCGTCGTGGACGACGTGCTCGGTGCTCGACCTGAGGTTTCGCGCGAGGACGCCCGGCCCCACCTGCCCGGCGTTCCCCACCTCGGACCTGGACCCGACGTGCAGCTGTGGCCGCACCGGCACGGCACGGACGCGATGTACCTCAGCCTGTTGCGCCGTTCCCCCTAGACTCCGCCGTCATGGGTGTGCAGATCTCGCCGAGCATCCTGTCGGCGGACTACACCGACCTCGCGCGCGAGGTCGGTCGCATCACGCCGGGGGCCGACTGGGTCCACGTGGACGTGATGGACAACCACTTCGTGCCCAACCTGACGATCGGGCTGCCGGTCGTCGAACGGCTGGCCGAGGTCAGCGCGCTGCCGCTGGACGTGCACCTGATGATCGAGGACGCGGACCGGTGGGCGCCGGACTACGCCGAGACCGGCGCACGCAGCGTCACCTTCCACGTCGAGGCCTCCGCAGCGCCGGTCCGGCTGGCGCGCACCCTGCGCTCGGCCGGCGTCCGGGCCGGCCTGGCACTTCGCCCGGCGACCGCCATCGAGCCGTACGCCGAGCTGCTGGCCGACCTGGACATGCTGCTACTGATGACCGTCGAGCCGGGTTTCGGCGGCCAGGCGTTCCTCGACATCGTGCTGCCCAAGATCCGTGCCGCCCGCGAGCTGGTGAAGGGCAGGGACCTCGACCTGTGGATCCAGGTCGACGGGGGAGTCGCGGCCGAGACCATCGAGCGGTGCGCCGAGGCAGGCGCGGACGTCTTCGTCGCCGGCTCCGCGGTGTACGGAGCGCACGACCCGTCCGCCGCCGTGGCGGCCCTGCGCGAGAAGGCCACGACCGCGACCGCCGCGTCCTGGTGGGCCGGCTGAGGCGGGTCTGCGTCCTCGGCTGCTCCAGCTCGGGGAAGTCCGGGGCCCCGGCGGCCGGTCAGTCGCGGGTCAGGGTGCCACGGACGACGCTCACACCGGAATGTGCCGGGTTGCCGTCGTTGGGCTCCAGCGACACGTCGACGACGGAGTAGTCGCTCACGTCGAGATCGGGCGGCACGGTGAAGCGAGCCCGGTCGCCGTCGAGCAGGCCGACTGCGACCAGCCGCTGACCGGAACGGTCCAGCAGCCAGACCTGGTAGAAGCTGTCGGGCCTGGCCGGAAGTCCGAGAACGTCAAGCTCGAGCAGCCGACCCGACCCGGCCCGCAGGATCTCCGCATCCCCAATTTGGCGTCCGTCGCTGAGCCGGCGTAGATCGGTGCTGGAGACGATGGCGACGCCGTCGTCCCGGACGGCGAGGAACGTGGCTCCGACTCCCACCAGAAGGCCCAGCAGCGCGGCAGCGGCGAGCGCAAGCGGTCCGATGGTGCGTCGTCGAGCGACGGCCGGCACCGCGGAGGGGACTGGCCCGCCCGGGCCCGCCTCTACCGGTGCCCCCGCCGCGGGAACGGCGGTGAGGCCGAGCTCGGCGACGACGGCCTCCCACACCGAGGGCGGCGGAGCCATCGGCTGGTCCTCGGGCTGCAGGGTCCGGGCGGTGGCGACGACGGCGCGCATCTCGGCCAGGCTGCGCCGGCATTCGGCGCAGTCGGCCAGATGGGCAACGTGGGCATCGCGCACGACGTCCGGCTCGTCGGAGTCGCCGGGTCCGCCGCTGGGTCTGTCAACGGGCTGCAGCGCAAGCAGGGCGAGCTCCTCCGGATCACTATGGGCGGCCACCGTCCACCTCCAACCGTCGGCGCAGTCGGCCCAGGGACCGGCGGATGTGGCTCTTGACGGTGCCCAGCGGCAGGCTCAGCAACGACGCGATCTGGGTGTGGGTCAGGTCGTCGTAGAAGGCCAGCGCCACGATCCGGCGGGCCGGCTCGTCGAGGCGGGAGAGCTCGTCGGCCAGCAGGACGCGGGCCGTCACCTCCTCGGCGGGAGAGGGCGCGGGGTCGTCGGGGGCCCAGCGGATCGCCGCATCGGTGATCCGGCGGTCGCGCGCTCGGGCGGCCCACTTGTCGGCGATCTTGTGCCGGGCGATGCCGAGCAGCCAGCCGGGCAGGCTCCCGGCCTCGGGCCGGAACCCGGTCCGTCCCCGCCAGGCGGCGACGAAGACCTGTTGCGTGACGTCCTCGGCCTCGTCGCGGTTGCCCAGGGTGCGCATCGCCACGGCGTACACCAGCGGGGACCATCGGGTGTAGGCATCGGCCAGGCCGGCCTCGCTCCCGGGCGAGAAGGACGCCTCGAGGTCGAGGTCACGCTCGTCCGCCTCCGACCGGACCCTGGCCCGACCAGACGCCGTCATGGCCGCGGCACTGATCGGCGGCAGGGCAGGGTGGTCACCCAGCAACAGTGCCCGGCTGCGTGCCGCCTCATTCCTGGCAGAGACGACGGGACGCATCTCTGGTGTTCGGCGCCGGCCGGGCCCACAGATGCGGCGCGGGCCGACTGATGCCCCCGGGACCGATGCGTGGCACACTGAGATGGTCCGGGGCTGACCAGCCCTGGACTGCACAGCACAGCCAGCGTGCTCCGGGGTCGGTGAAACTCCGAACCGGCGGTGACAGTCCGCGACCCGGGTCAGGTGGTGGCCGGCAAACCAGCCGGTCCTCCCGATCCGGTTGACCCGGTGGAACTCCGGGACCGACGGTTAAAGTCCGGATGGGAGGCAGCACGCCGGTCGTGGGTGACCCCTTGACGGGGGCGAGCCCGCGACCGCTGGTCGGCGACCCGTCGTGGCGAGCCGGCACCCGGAGCGCGCCCGAGATGAGGGAGCTCCGGGTGGCCACCGAGACCGATGTCGCGGCCATGCGCCGCGCGGTCGCGCTGTCCGCCGCCGGCGGCGAGGCCACCCGGCCCAACCCGAACGTCGGTGCCGTGGTGCTCGACGCAGTCGGTGCCGTGGTCGGCGAGGGCCGCCACGAGCTTGCAGGCGGTGCGCACGCCGAGGTCATCGCCCTGGCGACGGCGGGGGAGCGGGCCCGCGGGGGAACTCTGGCGGTCACCCTGGAGCCCTGCGACCACACCGGACGCACCGGGCCGTGCAC
>JBBRVU010000195.1:0-7513 GCA_038246575.1 Actinomycetes bacterium
CCCCCGGCCCCCGCGCCCCCCCCCCCCGCGGGGGCGCAGGGCGACGCGTCGGCCCAGCACGGCGCCTTGACCGCGGGGGTATGCGGACCGGCCCCTGCACAGCATGCTCCGCCAGAGCCCTCGCCGACAAGCATTACGCTGGTCCAGCCCGGCCCGCAGCCTCGCGGTTCCGGGCTGAGGTGCTGCCCGCGACCAGTTCGGAGCGTCCGTGAGCCTGACCGGCCTGCTCGACATCCTGCTGCACGACCGTGACGGCGATCCGGCGTTGCGGGGCGCGATGTCCGCTGTCGGCACCCGCACCGACCTGGACCTCACGGTGGCCCCAGGCGTGCGTCCGTTCGCAATCGCGGGGTTCGCGAACCGGTCCACCGGTCCGGTTCTGGCGGTGACGGCGACCGGCCGGGAGGCCGAGGATCTCGCCTCCGCTCTGCGCGACCTGCTCCCCCCGGATGCCGTCGTCGAGTTCCCCTCCTGGGAGACGCTGCCGCACGAGCGGCTGAGCCCGCGCAGCGACACCGTGGGCCGTCGGCTGTCGGTGCTGCGGCGACTGGCCCATCCGGCCGACGGGAGCACGACGCACGGCACGGTGGCGGTGGTCGTCGCCCCGGTGCGGGCGGTGATGCAGCCGATGGTGGCCGGTCTCGGCGATCTGGTGCCCGTCGAGCTGCGGGTCGGAGACGAGATCGACCTCGACGACCTCGTCGGGCGGCTGGCTGCCGCCGCGTACACCCGGGTGGACCTGGTCGAGAAGCGAGGCGAGTTCGCCGTACGCGGCGGGATCGTCGACGTCTTCCCCCCGACCGAGGAACATCCCCTGCGGATCGAGCTCTTCGGCGACACAGTGGAGGAGGTCCGCTTCTTCGCGGTGGCCGACCAGCGGTCCCTCGAGCCGGCCCCCGACGGCGTCTGGGCCCCACCGTGTCGCGAGCTGTTGCTCACTGACGACGTGCGCCAGCGCTCGGCCTCGCTAGCGACCACGCTCCCCGGGCTCGCTGACATCTTCGGCCAGCTGGCCGAGGGCATCGCCGTGGAGGGCATGGAGTCCCTTGCACCGCTGCTCGTCGACGAGATGGTGCTGCTGCCCGAGCTGCTGCCGGTGGGCACCCACGTCGTGTTGCTGGACCCTGAGCGCATCCGCACCCGCTCGCACGACCTGTTCTCCACCAGTCAGGAGTTCCTCGAGGCGTCATGGGCCAACGCCGCGGCCGGCGCCCAGACCCCGATCGACCTCGGCTCCGCGGCCTACCGCGGGCTGGCCGACGTGCGCGCCCTCGCGGCCCAACAGGGCCTGCCGTGGTGGTCGCTGAGCCCGTTCGCCGCCGAAGAGGAGCCGCAGGACGCGGAGACCACGGTCGTCGACGCGCGCGCCGTGGAGGGCTACCGCGGCGACACCGCCCGGGTGCTCGGCGACGTGAAGGGCTGGCTCGGCGACGGATGGCGGGTCGTGCTGCTCGCGGAGGGCCACGGCTCGGCCGAGCGGTTCGTCGAGGTGCTGGGCGGCGAGGACATCGCGGCGCGACTCGACGACGAGCTGTCCGCGCCCCCCGAGCCGGGGCTCGCGCACGTCAGCTGCGGGTCGCTGCAGCGCGGGTTTGTGAGTGACGGGCTGCGGCTCGCGGTCCTCACCGAGACCGACCTGCTCGGCCAGGCCGGCCCGTCGACCAAGAGCATGCGCCGGATGCCCAGCCGGCGGCGCAACGCCGTCGACCCGCTGCAGCTGGCCGCCGGGGATCTCGTCGTGCACGAGCAGCACGGCGTGGGGCGCTACGTCGAGATGTTGCAGCGCACCGTGCAGGGCGCGACGCGTGAGTACCTCATCATCGAGTACGCGGCCTCGCGTCGCGGTCAGCCCGGTGACCGGCTCTTCGTGCCGACCGACCAGCTCGATCAGGTCACGAGGTACGTCGGTGGCGAGGCGCCGAGCCTGCACCGGCTCGGCGGCGCGGACTGGCAGAAGGCGAAGGGTCGCGCCCGCAAGGCCGTGCGCCAGATCGCCGCCGAGCTGATCCGGCTCTACGCGGCGCGCACGTCGGCGCCCGGCTATGGCTTCGGCGCCGACACCCCGTGGCAGCGAGAGCTCGAGGACGCCTTCCCGTACCACGAGACCCCCGACCAGCTCGGGGCCATCGACGAGGTCAAGGGGGACATGGAGAAGCCGGTCCCGATGGACCGGCTGATCTGCGGCGACGTCGGCTACGGCAAGACCGAGATCGCCGTGCGCGCGGCGTTCAAGGCGGTGCAGGACGGCAAGCAGGTCGCGGTGCTCGTGCCCACGACGCTGCTGGTGAACCAGCACCTGTCGACGTTCTCCGAGCGGTACGCGAGCTTCCCGGTCAAGGTGGCGGCCCTGTCCCGCTTCCAGAGCGACAAGGAGGCGACGGAGGTCAAGGCGGGGCTCGCCGACGGCACCGTCGACGTCGTCATCGGGACGCACCGGATCCTCAGCGCCGAGGTGCAGTTCAAGGACCTGGGCCTCGTCGTGGTCGACGAGGAGCAGCGCTTCGGCGTCGAGCACAAGGAGCAGCTCAAGCACCTGCGGACCAACGTGGACGTGCTGACCATGTCCGCGACGCCGATCCCGCGGACCCTCGAGATGGCGGTCACCGGCATCCGCGAGATGTCGACGATCCTGACGCCACCGGAGGAGCGCCACCCGGTGCTGACCTTCGTGGGCGCCTACGACGAGCGCCAGATCGCCGCCGCTATCCGGCGCGAGCTGCTGCGCGAGGGCCAGGTCTTCTACATCCACAACCGGGTCGCCTCGATCGACCGCGCCTCAGCCACGTTGCGGGAGCTGGTGCCGGAGGCCAGGATCGCGACGGCCCACGGCCAGATGAACGAGCACACCCTGGAGCAGGTGGTGCTCGACTTCTGGGAGAAGCGCTCGGACGTCCTGGTCTGCACGACGATCGTCGAGAGCGGGCTGGACATCTCCAACGCCAACACACTGATCGTCGAGCGCTCCGACGTGATGGGCCTGTCCCAGCTGCACCAGCTCCGGGGACGCGTCGGACGTGGCCGGGACCGGGCCTATGCGTACTTCCTGTTCCCGCCGGAGAAGCCGCTCACCGAGACCGCCCACGATCGGCTGGCCACCATCGCCGCCCACAGCGACCTCGGCGCTGGAATGTACGTCGCCATGAAGGACCTCGAGATCCGCGGCGCCGGCAACGTCCTCGGGGCCGAGCAGTCGGGCCACATCGCCAGCGTCGGCTTCGACCTCTACGTACGCCTGGTCGGCGAGGCCGTAGCCGAATTCAAGGGGGAGGCCAGGGAGGAGCTCCGCGAGGTCAAGGTCGAGCTTCCTGTCGACGCCCACCTGCCCCACGACTACATCCCGGGGGAGCGGCTGCGGCTCGAGGCGTACCGCAAGCTGGCTGCAGTCAGCACCGAAGATGCCCTCGTCGCCGTGCGCGACGAGCTGCAGGACCGCTACGGCGAGCCCCCCGAGCCGGTCGCCACCCTCTTCGAGGTGGCCCGGCTGCGCATCGTGGCCCGGCGGGCAGGTGTGGGAGAGCTGGCGGCAGCAGGCAACACCATCCGCCTCGCCCCCGTGGAGCTGCTGGAGAGCCAGCAGCTGCGGTTGCAGCGGCTCTACCCTGGCTCGATCGTCAAGGCGGTGGCACGTACGATCCTGGTGCCGAAGCCGACGACGGCTCGGGTGGGTGGCCGCCCGCTTCGCGACGTCGAGCTCCTGCACTGGTGCCGGGACCTCCTCGAGGCGGTCCTGCCAGCGCAGCCGGCCGTGCCGACCGAACCGCGAGCCCCGGAGACCTCATGACCAACGTCCGCCGCATCGTCCTGCGGCTCGTCGCGACAGTCGTCGCGATCGTCGCCGTCGCGGGTTGCGGGGTGGACCGCCTCGGGGCTGCCGCCGTCGTCGACGGCCACAAGATCAGCATCGACCAGCTGCAGGACCTCACTCGCGAGTTCACCACCGCAGTCCCCGGCCAGGAGTCCGGTCAGGCACAGGCCGCCATCCTCCAGCAGCTCATCCTGCGCCGGGTGCTGGCGGCTCAGGCCCGCGATGCCGGGGTGCGCGTCAGCGACGGTCGCGTCGCGTCCCAGCTCTCCGGGCTGATCACGCGCCTCGGTGGCCGCAAGCAGCTGGCTGCGGCGCTGGCCCAGCAGGGACAGGTGGTGGCGCCGTCGCAGTTCTCCGACTGGCTTCGCGGCCAGCTGTTGTTCCAGCGGATCGCCCGCAAGCTCGGGGGCGGCACCGGTGCACCCAGCCAGGAGGCGTTGGCGGAGGCGGACGCACAGCTGCGGGGGTATTCGCGGCGGGCGCAGATCGAGGTCAACCCCCGCTACGGCAGCTGGAACGCCCGGTCAGGCGTCACGCCGCTGGTCGGAGGCGGCCTGTCCACGACCGTCGACCAGCTGTCCACCGCGGGGAACTGACCTGACCGGCGTGCCCCGCGGCCGGGTGGTCCTGATGCCTACCTCGCCACGGGTCGCCCCCGGGCTCCTCGCCGGCCCGGCCTGGTCGGCCCTGCGGTCGGCCGGCCGGGTGTTGTCCGCGGAAATGAACCCGCTCCTGCCGTACCTGGAGGCCGAGGGGATCGCGGTCGGTGTGGCAGACCCCTCCGACGCGCGCGCCCTGGCGCAGCGGCTGCGGGACTCGGCGGGCGCCGACGGGCTGGTCGTCTGGCTGGTGGGCCCCGACGGAGACGCCGCACTCGGCCGCGCTCTCGGCGATCTTGCCCAGTACGGCGCGGACGCTGGTGGACCGGAGATCGAGGTTCTTCCCGGTTCCTACGACCTGCCCGGGGCCCGGCTGCTCGACCTGGTCGCGACGATGGACCGGCTGCGCTCACCCGGCGGCTGCCCGTGGGACGCCCAGCAGACGCACACGTCGCTGACGACGTACCTGCTCGAGGAGACCTACGAGGTCCTGGAGGCGATCGAGACCGGTGACCGGGACCATCTGCGGGAGGAGCTGGGCGACCTGCTGCTGCAGGTGATGTTCCACTCGAGGATCGCCGAAGAGGACGTCGATGACGCCTGGTCCGTCGACGACGTCGCCGTCGACATCGTCGACAAGCTGGTCCGCCGGCACCCCCACGTGTTCGGACCGGACGCTGCGGTCACGACGGCGGAGGCGGTGGAGGCCGACTGGCACACGGCCAAAGCCGCCGAGAAGGGGCGGACGTCGGCCGTCGACGGAGTCCCGCTGGCGCTGCCGGCGCTGTCACTGGCGGCCAAGCTGCTGCACCGGGCCGAGTCGCACGGAGTCAGCGCCGAGATCGGCGACGACGACGGCGTGGGCTCGGCGCTCATGCGGCTGGTGGCGACCGCTCGGGCCGACGGTTTGGACCCCGAGGCGGAGCTGCGATCCGCGGCTCGCCGTTACGCCGAACGGGTTAGGGCCGCCGGGGCCTGACTACCAGGCCCCACGAAGAGTTCACCCTGCATCCAGGCACCGATTACATTGAATCCTTATCGGAGACGAGTCTGGGGGACTGTGAACTCAGCCCGACGGCTGGCGACGCGCCTGATGGTCGGCGCGTCGGTGTCGGCTGCCGTCATGCTAGCGCCCTCCCCAGCTCAATCGGCCTCGTGCGATGGGCTCGAGGGCCTGGTCGCCATCTCCGGCAGCCGGACCGAGGCACTGGTGGCACTGCCGGCCGCCCTGGCCGGGCAGGTCGTGGGGCCGGCCTCGGTGTCGGTCCAGCAGGGCGGTCTGCGGGTTCCTGTCCTGGCCTTCGAGCGGACCGATGCTGCGCTCGTCGACGTGGCCGTGGTGATCGACACCTCGCGACAGGCAGCGGGGTCGCACCGGGCCAGCGCACGAGCGGCCCGTGCACTGCTGGAGGGGTTGCCGGCGGAGGCCAGCGCCACAGTGGTGACATCTGGCCGGGCCGCCGAGCTCGCTCATCCCTTCCGTCGCGGACCGCAGTCGGCGCTCGCTGCCCTGTCTCAGCTCGACAGAGGCGGGAAGTCGGCACTGCGGGATGCGGTCTCGCTCGGTCTCCAGCAGTTTCCGGCCAATCCGGCACGGCAGCAGGACATCGTGGTGGTCGCATCCGGCCCGGACCAGACCAGCGCCGTCACGTGGAAGCGGCTGTCCACGCTGCTCGATCGCCGGGGGGTCTCGCTGAACGTCCTCGACCTCTCGTCGACGGCGTCGCTGCCTGGTGGACGTGATCGGTGCCCACCGGCAGGGCTGCCGGCCGATCCGGTTGCCGCAGGAGCCTCGGCCGCGGCCTCGATCCTTGACCGCCGTCGTCTGATCCTTCCGGCGACAGATGCGGTGGAGCCGCTCGTCGTCACCGTCTCGCAGGGCGGAGTGTCCGCGTCGGCGACGCTGGCCAGGCGTGGCGACACGGCCGTAGCCGGAGTCAAGTTCGGCCGGACACCGACGGTTGGTGCCGGCCCGGAGGCACTGCTGTTGGCCCTGGTCGGTGGCCTCCTCGTCCTCGGCGCCGCGACCAGCATCGTGCTGCTCCGGACGTCCCAGGGTGGTGCTGTCCGCGCCGCGACAGCCGAGGTGAGTCGCGCCACGCGCGCCCGGTTCGGTGAAGGGTCTGTGCCTGATCAGGCGCGCCGCGTGCCACGAGCGGAAGGCCGACGGCGGCTCGACGATGCCTGGGTCAATCTGAATGCGGCTATCTCCTCGACGCTGGATTCCCGGGGTCTGGCCGAGCTGGAGGCGCGGGCCGAGGCCGCGCAACGGGTGATTGCCACGAGCCGCGAGGCCTCGCTGCGCGAACGGATGGCATCGCGCGACCGTGCACTCATGCGCCGCGAGCACACGGTGCGACGAGCACAGGAGCAGATGGCGATCGAGCGCGCGCGTGAGGCCCGGTTGGCGCTGGCCGAGGCACTGGACGCTCCCGCTCTGCAGGGCCCGGCTCTCTCGGAGGACGTGTCCTCGGCCGAGGACGCGAGGTTCATCGCAGCCGCGAGCCGCCGGTTCGAGGCGGAACGCGCCGCCGCCGAGGCCATGCTGATCGCCCGGCAGGAGGAGGAGGCGGCCGCCCTGGCCGTCGAAGCGCGCCAGGCGACCGAGGCGGCCATCGCGGAGGCCGAGGAGCGAGCCAGGCAGCGCCGCCATCAGCCAGAGCCGGTCGCACCGGCGGTTGTGGCCGAGCAGGCTCTCCGCGGAGAGCCTGCAGACTCCGGCGCCACCGGTGGCCCCGACCAGGTCGTCGTGGCAGAGGACCCTGCCGCCGCTGCGGAGGTCTTGCTCCCGGTCCCGGATGCCGCGACGGCGCCGGAGCTCGAGGTGGAGCCGGAGGTCGCGGCGGAGCTCGAGGTGGAGCCGGAGCTGGAGGTGGAGCCGGAGGTCGCGGCGGAGCCGGAGGTCGCGGCGGAGCTCGAGGTGGAGCCGGAGCTGGAGGTGGAGCCGGAGGTCGCGGCGGAGCCGGAGGTGGAGGTGGAGCCGGAGGTCGCGGCGGAGCTAGAGGTGGAGCCTGAGGTTGCGGCGGAGCTCGAGACGGACCCGGAGCTCGAGAGGGACTACGTCGACCTGGGGTCCACGCGCGACCGTTCGCTGGTGCGGGGTGCCATC
>JBBRVU010000196.1:0-7323 GCA_038246575.1 Actinomycetes bacterium
CAGGACGAACACGGGCACCACGGACTGGGCGTCCGAGGCTGCCGCGGCCAGCACCGGGTTGTCGTGGATGCGCAGGTCCCGGGTGAGGACAGCTATCGCGACGGAAGGCATGGGAAGCCCTTGCCCACTCAGCGACCGGATGCACCCCGGCAACCCACCGCGTCAGGAGTCGAGCGCGCTGCCCGCGGTCCAGTCGGCCCAGGACACGTTCCAGTCGGTGTAGCCGTTGCCCGGTTCCAGCGTCCGCGGCGAGCCCACGACCTTGACGATGTCGCCGACCGTGCTCTGGTTGAACAGCCAGATGGCGTTGTTCGGGGCCATGCCCACGCAGCCGTGGCTGACGTTGACCCGCCCCTGGGAGCCGACCGACCACGGCGCGGAGTGCACGAACTCGCCGCTCCAGGTCACCCGCATCGCGTAAGGGACATCGAGACGGTAGTACTCCGGGTCGCCCTGACTGATGCCGATCGTGCTGGCGTCCATGACCTTGAGCGTGTGCTTCTCCAGGATGACCTTGATGCCGTCGCGGGTCAGGAACCCGGCCTTGCCGGTCGTGACCGGGATGACCCGCTCGACCTTGCCGTTGCGGGTCACGGTGAGCGTGCGCTTCTTCACGTCCACGACGCTGATCATCGACGACCCCGTGTGGAAGGAGACTGTGCGGCTCTTCATGCCCCAGACCCCGCGACCGGCGTTGACGCCGCGCAGCTTCACCTTGACGGCGATGTCGGTGTTCGCGGGCCAGTAGTCCTTGGGCCGGTAGTGGACCTCTTGGTCGCTCGTCCAGCTCCAGGCACCGACGACCGGCTTCGAGGTGTCGACGGTCAGTGCCTGCTCGACAGCGGCACGGTCCTTGACCTTCTCGTTGAAGCGCACGACGACCGGCATGCCGACGCCGACGTTCTGGCCGTCCAGCGGGGAGATGCTCGTCACGAGCACGCGGCGCGGCTCGACGGTCGCGAAGAACCCGAGCCGCTGCGTCGCCCGGCCCTCGCCGTCGACGGCATCGGCCAGCACCCGGTAGTGCGAGGAGACCTTTAGCTGGTCGGTGGCGGTCCACGTGGTGCGGTCGGCGGAGAGCTCGCCTGCCAGCTCGCGGCCCTTGGCATTGGTCAGCGTGACCGAACGCAGCGTCCCAGCGGCGACGGTGACGACCACCGGCTCGGCGGGCGAGACGTCGCTGGTGGCCGACTCGGGCGCCAGTGCGATGGTGGCCTGGGAGGGCGCGTCCTTGACGACGTCGCCGACCGCCGCCTGGGCGGCCGGTGTCGCGCTGGAGGCGGTGGAGGTGCAGCCGGAGGTGGAGACCACCAGCGCGAACGCGGCCAGCGCCAACCCTGCTGGTCTGCCGAGCTTGCGCATCCGCTCCCCGCCCGTGAGCCCCGCGCACCGTGCCGTCCGCCAGGACAAGTCGGACCGGTGCACCCCTTGAGCGTCCACCGTACGCGCTGGCTCCACGGATATCGAATCGGCACGCCTGGCCACCGACCTGAACCAGCGACGGGTCAAATCAGGCCGCGGGCTCGCCCCGGTAGTACTCGAAGACCATGCCGATGACTGCCAGCGCGGCCCCGATGACGCCGATGATGAACAGCCACCAGCCGATGACGATCCCGACGAAGACAACGGCGGCGAAGAACGCCACCGGCAGCGGCCACCAGCTGTGCGGGCTGTAGAACCCGAGCTCACCGGCGCCTTCCTCGATCTCGGCGAACCTGCTGTCCTCGGGTCGGGGATCGATCCGCCGAGCGGTGAAGAGCAGGTAGTAGCCGATGAGGAAGGCCAGACCTGCGGTGAACCCCAGCGCCACTGTGCCGACCGGCTCGCCGGACAGCACGCCGTAGATGACCGCCGCGATGCCGAAGAAGAAGAAGCCCGACGCGAAGAGCCAGCCTTCGATCTTCACCGCGGCCCTCCCCCATTGGGACGGGCTCCGCCGTCGCCGCCCTCGAGGTCGGGCTCTCCGTAGAGCTGGTCGAGGAGGTTCTTGCCGTTCGTGGGGACATCCATGGCGGCGATGTGGGGGTAGTGCAGGTCGAAGGCCGGGCTCTCGGAGCGGATGCGCGGCAGCTCGATGAAGTTGTGCCGTGGCGGCGGGCAGGAGGTCGCCCACTCCAGGGAGCGGCCGTAGCCCCACGGGTCGTCGGTGAGGACCTTCGGGCCGCGGAAGCTCTTGAGCACGTTGTAGAGGAAGGGCAACGTCGACAGGCCCAGCAGGAACGAGCCGATGGTCGAGATCATGTTCATGCCGGTGAAGCCGTCACTGGCGAGGTAGTCGACGTAGCGGCGCGGCATGCCGATCACCCCCAGCCAGTGCTGGATGAGGAAGGTGGTGTGGAAGCCGATGAACAGGGTCCAGAAGTGGATCTTGCCCAGCCGCTCGTCGAGCATCCGCCCGGTCATCTTCGGCCACCAGAAGTAGAAGCCGGCGTTCATGGCGAACACCACGGTGCCGAACACGACGTAGTGGAAGTGGGCCACGACGAAATAGGTGTCCGAGACCGGCCAGTCCAGCGGCGGCGAGGCCAGGATCATGCCCGTCAGACCGCCGAAGAGGAACGTCACCAGGAAGCCCAGCGACCACAGCATCGGCGTCTCGAACGTCAGCGAGCCCCGCCAGAGGGTGCCGATCCAGTTGAAGAACTTCACCCCGGTGGGCACGGCGATCAGGAACGACATGAAGGAGAAGAAGGGCAGCAGCACCGCACCGGTCGGGAACATGTGGTGGGCCCACACCGTGACCGAGAGTCCGGCGATGGCAATCGTGGCGAAGACCAGGCCCTTGTAGCCGAAGATCGGCTTGCGGCTGAAGACCGGGAAGATCTCGGAGACGATGCCGAAGAAGGGCAACGCGATGATGTAGACCTCGGGATGGCCGAAGAACCAGAACAGGTGCTGCCAGAGCAGCGGACCGCCGTTCGCGGGGTCGAACACGTGGGCGCCGAACCGCCGGTCGGCCTCGAGCACCAGCAGCGCTGCGGCCAGCACCGGGAAGGCCATCAGCACCAGGACGCTGGTGAGCAGGATGTTCCACGTGAAGATCGGCATCCGGAACATCGTCATGCCCGGCGCGCGCATGCAGAAGATCGTGGTGATGAAGTTGACCGCGCCGAGGATGGTGCCGAAACCGGTCAGCGCGAGGCCCATGATCCACAGGTCGCTCCCGAGACCGGGTGAGAACGCCTCGGAGTTCAGCGGCGCGTAGGCGAACCACCCGAACGCGGCCGCGCCGCCCGGGGTGAGGAATCCGAGCATGACGATGATGCCGCCGAAGAGGAACAGCCAGTAGCTGAACATGTTCAGCCGTGGGAACGCCACGTCCGGCGAGCCGATCTGCAGCGGCATGATCACGTTGGCGAACCCGACGAACAGCGGCGTCGCGAACAGCAGCAGCATGATCGTGCCGTGCATCGTGAACAGCTGGTTGTACTGCTCGCCCGTGAACAGCTGGTTGCCCGGCCGGGCCAGCTCGGCGCGCATCAGCATGGCCATCAGGCCACCGATGAGGAAGAACACGAACGAGGTGATCAGGTAGAGCTGGCCGATCGTCTTGTGGTCGGTCGAGGTGACCCACCGGACGACGGCATGGCCCTTCCGGCGCTGCTTGAGCACGCCGGTGCCCGGACGGGGCTGGGCGGTGATGGTCACTGAGCACTCCCCGCGTCGTTGCGTTGCTTGAGCTCGTCGACATAGGTGGCGTAGTCCGTCGCTGACATGACCTCGACGTTGAAGAGCATGCGGGAGTGGTCACGGCCACACAGCTCCGCGCACTTGCCCTTGTAGGTGCCGATCTTCGTCGGCGTGATCTGGAAGGTGTTGGTCCGGCCCGGGATGACGTCCATCTTGAACAGGAACGCAGGCACCCAGAAGGAGTGGATCACGTCGCTGGAGACGAGGCGGAACTTCACGCTCTCGCCCTCAGGGAGGACCAGCGTCGGCGGCTTGCCGGGCGTGCCGGTCGTCCGGCCGCCGCCGTCAGTGGCGTAGGTGAACTGCCATGACCACTGCATGGCGTTGACCGAGATCTTGTGGTCAGGGTTCGCCGAGGTCTGAAGGATGCGGTCCTCGTCGCGCGCGGTGAAGTAGAAGAAGACCGCGATCATGATGAACGGGACGACCGTGTAGAGCACCTCGACCGGCAGGTTGTAGCGGGTCTGGGGCGGCAGCCCGGTCTCGCCCTTCTTGCGCCGGAAGGCCACGATCGCCCAGAAGATCAGACCCCAGACGATCACACCGATAGAGAGAGCCGCGATCCACGACCCCTGCCACAGGGACAGGATCCGCGGCACCTGATCCGTGGTGTCCCGTGCCGGCATGGCGAACGTCGGGAGCTGCTCGGAGGAGCAGCCGGTGACCGTGAGCACGAGCAGGCCGGTCAGGGCCGAGAACCGCAGAGACCTGTCGCGACGGGCGCGCGAGTCACGCGGGAGGTGGGTGCCGGACGGACGCAACGCTTGCCTCTTCCGCGGGTCGTGCCGGGGCGTTCCCCGGACAGGCCTGAACGTGTCAGACCTTACTCCAGCGCACCCTCGCGCCGACGGTCAGGTGGGTCAATCGAGCAGGCGTGGCGGAGGCAGGTGCAGCGCTGCGCCCAGCCGCTGCAGGTACGTCGTCCGGGGCACCTCGCGAGCGCCGAGCGACGCCAGGTGCTCGGTGGCCCACTGGACGTCGAGCAGCCGTTCCCCCCCGGCTGCACGCAGCCGCTCCACGAGCCCGACGAGTGCGACCTTGGAGGCATCTCGCTCCCGGTGGAACATCGACTCACCCGCGAACAGCCCGCCCACGGCGACGCCGTACAGGCCACCGGACAGCCGCTCGGTCCCGTCCGGACCGACCGACCAGGCCTCGACGCTGTGGACCCACCCCAGGTCGTAGAGCCGACGGTAGGCAGCCACCACGTCGGACCGGATCCACCCACCGTCGCGCCTCGGGTCGGCGCACCCCGAGACGACCTCGTCGTACGCCGTGTCGACGCGCACCTCGAAGCGCCGGCAGGAGGCGCGCAGGGACCGGCTCACCTGCAGCCCGTCCAGCGGGATCACGCCGCGCGGGTCCGGCGACCACCAGCCGATCGCACCGCGGCGACGGGACACCGGCATCGGGAAGGCGCCGGCACGGTAGGCCGCGAGCAGAGTCGCCGGCTCGAGGTCGGCGCCGACCCCGAGGAAGTCCTCTCCCGCCACAGACTCGGACAGGTCGAACGACCAGGGCGACGGGCCGGGGTCGACGGGGCCGGCGGGCGCGACAGGATGCTCCTGGCTCAGGGACGTGGGCAGCTCAGGTGCGGGGCCACGTCGGCAACCGCGCCGGGTCCGTAGGCCGCACCGAGCCGGTCCAGGAACCGCTCGCGGCCGAGCTCGTACTCCTGGGTGCCGACCGTCTCGATGACGTACGCAGCGAGCAGGCTTCCGGTCTGCGCTGCCCGCTCGTGGTCCAGGCCCCAGGACAGGGCAGCCAGGAAGCCCGCCCGGAAGGCGTCCCCGACCCCGGTGGGGTCCGCCTTGCGCTCCTCGGGTGCGCACGGCACGTGGATCGAGGGCTCGTCCTTGACGTCGAGGCGGACGCCCTTCGCGCCCAGCGTGATCACCCGGGTCTCGACCCGGTCGAGGATCTCGTCGGCGCTCCAGCCGGTCTTCTGCTCGACGAGCGCCGCTTCGTACTCGTTGGTGAACAGGTAGGTCGCACCGTCGATGAGCTTGCGGATCCCGGCGCCGTCCATCCAGGCGACCTGCTGGCTGGGGTCGGCGGCGAACCGGTAGCCGCGGGTCCGGCACTCGTCGGTGTGGCGCAGCATGGCCTCGGGGTCGTTGGCGCTGATGAACACGAGGTCGAGGCCGCCGACGCGGTCGGCGACGGGAGCCAGCTCGATGTCGCGGGCGTCAGCCATCGCGCCCGCGTAGAAGGAGGCGATCTGCGCGTGGTCGGAGTCGGTGGTGCAGACGAACCGCGCCGTGTGCCGCAGCTCGGACACGTGCACGGAGGCCACGTCGACGCGGTGGCGCTGCAGCCAGGAGCTGTAGTCGGCGAAGTCCTGGCCGACGGCCCCGACCAGGATCGGGTCCAACCCGAGGCAGCCCATGCCGAAGGCGATGTTCGCCGCGATTCCGCCGCGGCGGATCTCGAGGTCCTCGACGAGGAAGGACAGCGAGATCTTGTCCAGCTGGTCCACGACGAGGGAGTCGGTGAACTTCCCGTCGAAGGTCATCAGGTGGTCGGTGGCGATCGAGCCGGTCACGGCGATGCGCATCGAGGAGTCTCTCGGGTCGGGTGCGTGGGCGGGGCTGGAAAGACTACCGATCGGTAGCCGTGGGCAAGCCGGTCCGGAGTTCCTAGTGTGAGGCACGTGAGCACCGAACATCTGTCCGACTCCTACGGGGCTGAGGTCTCTGACGTCACCCCGGGGTCGCTGGACGCGCTGGTCGCCGACTGCGCCGACGTCAGGGTGCAAATGGCCCTTGTGCCCGGGCAGCGCATGATCACCATCCCGTCCGGCGCGGTCGCGCTGGTGGCCGGGCTCGACACCTACGGCGACTGAGCGGTTGCCGCCCGCTCGACGCAACGGGATGGGGCGTGCCGGGAACCCGACGGCCACCCCCAGCGTCCCACCGACATGGCGTCCGCACTGCTGTCCCGCGTTGCGGTGCCGCTGGTGGTCGCCGGGGTCGTCCTTGCCATCGTCCTCGGGGCCGCTGCGGTCACCGGCCGCTTCACGCCGGGCGACGGCCCCTCGTCGGTGGTCGTGCCCGGATCCGGCAACGGGGCTGCTGCCGAGCCGGGAAGCGTCGGGTCGGGCATGCCCAGCGTGAGCCCGGGGTCCGAACCTGGTCCAGGTGGCTCGCCCGGTCCGGACGAGGAGGTGTCTCAGTTCACGTCCGTGACCCTGCTTGCCGGCGGCCGTTCGGTCATGGTCACGTTCTGGGGCGGCGTCGAGGCCTGCTACGACTACACCGTCACGGCCACCGAGACCGCTGAGACCGTTGCGCTGACCCGCACGGAGCGCTTCCGCGGAAAGGGCGCGTGCATCGACCGTGCCGTCGAGCACAGTCGCACCGTCGCCCTCGACGCGCCGCTCGGCGGACGATCGGTGGTCGACGCGCTGACGGGCAAGACACTGCTCGACCCGACCCGCTAGGTGCGCGGGCCGGGCCGGATGTCTCAGCAGCTCGGCGCCGGCACGGGGGCCGCACCGACGAGTCAGCGAACGGTCAGTGGAACGAGTCGCCGCAGGCGCAGGACCCGCCGGCATTCGGGTTGTCGATGGTGAAGCCCTGCTTCTCGATCGTGTCGACGAAGTCGATGGTGGCGCCACCGAGGTACGGCGCG
>JBBRVU010000197.1:0-7318 GCA_038246575.1 Actinomycetes bacterium
GTGCAACAACGGTCACGACTGCCCGATCTCGACCGGGGACCGGTGGCTGTCGACCATGGTCCCGCGCATCCTGGCCGGCCCGGACTACGCCGAGGGCCGGACCGCCGTCTTCGTCACCTGGGACGAGGGCGAGGGTGGCCACGCCGGGCAGAACTGCCGGCGCGACCGCGACGAGTCCTGCCATGTGGTCACCGTCGCCATCTCGCCGACGACCGGGCCGGGCACGACGTCGTCGACCCGCTTCGACACCTACAGCCTGCTGGAGACCACCGAGTCCATGCTCGGCATCCGCAAGCGACTCGGCCATGCTGCGGACCGGCGGACCCGCAGCATGCGCCGCGCCTTCGGCCTCTAGCCCCGGCGGGCAACCGCCGCGGTGCCGGTGTGGGTCAGGACTTGGGCTGGGCGATGTTGACCATCCAGCTGATGCCGAACTGGTCGATGCACATCCCGAACTCGTCGCCCCACATCTGCTTCTCCAGCGGCATGGCCACGGTCCCGCCCTGGGAGAGCTTGTCCCAGTAGTCCTTCAGACCGTCGGTCGTGTCTCCGCTGAGGCTGATCGAGATGTTGTTTCCCGGGTTGTGCTCCATGCCGGGCGGGGTGTCAGAAGCCATCAGGGCGAAGCCGTCGCTGACCTCGAGCTGGGCATGCATGATGTTGTCGGCACCGGGAGCGTCCTTCTCCCCGAAATCGCCGAACGTGTTGAGGTGGAGCTCTCCGCCGAAGACGCCGCGGTAGAACTCCATTGCCTGGCGGGCGTTGTCCTTGAAGCTGATGTACGGGTTCAGGCGAGAGGTCATCGGATGCTCCTCACTAGTTGCCGAGGTGGTCGTTCGAGACGCTAGTCCGAATCACCGACAGTTGCCCGGTCAGCGTGACTCCAGGACGCTGTTGCCCCCGTCGGCGACCCAGCACTGCCCGGTGACGTAGGACGATTCGGGCGAGGCGAGAAAGGCGACGACCGCGGCGATCTCCGCCGGTGTCCCGGAACGGCCGGTCGGCGAACGCGCGCCGTGCTCTGCTTCGGCCTCGGTCTGCGAGCCACTGGCGATCCAGCCCGGGGCCACGGCGTTGCACGTGACGCCTGACGCGGCGACCTCGACCGCGACGGCGCGGGTCAGCCCGACCATCCCTGCCTTCGCCGCCGCGTAGGGAGCCTGCTCCGGCATCGCGTTGACCGGGCCGGTGGTCGACGCGACGTTGACCACCCGACCCCACCCGGCCTGGACCATCGCCGGCAGGAAGCGCCGGGTCACCAGGAACGCGGTGTCCAGGTTGCGCGCGAGATCGGCGTGCCAGTCAGCGACGGACAGACCGGTCATCGGCGTCAGCACGTCAGGCACGCCGACGCTGATCATGCCCGCGTTGTTGACGAGTACGTCGACGGCGCCCACCGACTCGTACAGCGCATCGACCTCGGCCTCCACGGTCAGGTCGGCGACGAACCCTGCCGACGACGACCCGAGGGCGGCCGCTCGTTCATGGATGCGGTCCGTGGTGGCGGCGACATGCACCGTGGCGCCGAGCTCAGCCAGAGCCCGCGCGCAGGCGAAACCGATGCCGCTCGGGTTGCCGGCACCAGTCACCAGAGCCCGCCGCCCGGCGAGGGAGAACATCACTCAGCCCTGCGAGGGGTCGAAGGAGGACGTACGCGACATGCCGGCCGCGCGCCCCTTCGCCGCGACCACGAACGCCATCTTGCGCGACGCCTCGTCGATCATCTCGTCGCCGAGCATCACCGCGCCGCGCTTGCCCCCGGCCTCGGACGTGTAGTGCTCGTATGCGTCGAGGATCAGCTCGGCGTGGTCATAGTCGTCCTGCGCCGGCGAGTAGACCTCGTTGGCGGCCTCGATCTGCCCGGGGTGCAGCACCCACTTGCCATCGAAGCCCAGCGCCGCCGAGCGACCGGCGACCCGACGGAAGCCGTCGACGTCCTTGATCTGCAGGTACGGCCCGTCGATCGCCTGCAGGTCGTAGGTCCGCGCCGCCATCAGGATGCGCATCAGGATGTAGTGGTAGGCGTCGCCGACGTCGTAACCCGGCGGCTGCTCACCGACCACCAGCGACTTCATGTTGATCGAGGCCATGAAATCCGCAGGTCCGAAGATGATGGTCTCGACCCGCGGAGACGCACCGGCGATCGCGTCGACCTCGACGAGGCCCTTTGCGTTCTCGATCTGGGCCTCGATGCCGATGCGACCGACCTCGAGACCGTGCGTCTTCTCCAGCTGGGTCAGCAACAGGTCAAGAGCATTCACCTGCGACGCGGTCTGCACCTTGGGCAGCATCACGGCGTCGAGATTCGGGCCGGCTCCTTCGACGATCGCGATGACGTCGCCATAGGTCCACTGCGTCGTCCAGTCGTTGACCCGCACCACCCGGGTCTTGTCCGCCCAGTCGCCCTCGTTCAGCGCGGCCACGATGTTGTCCCGCGCATCCACCTTGGCCAGCGCTGAGACGGAGTCCTCCAGGTCGAGGAACACCTGGTCGGCGGGAAGGCCCTGGGCCTTGCCGAGCATCTTCACGTTGCTACCCGGCACCGCCAGGCAGGAGCGACGGGAGCGCAGTGCACGGGTCTCAGCTTTCGTCTCGGCCATGGCGGGTCAGGCTAGGGCAGCGCGGCGACGCTCACTCCGCGGGGATGGCCGGCTCGATGTCCGGCGTCCTCGCCGACACCACGATCCCCAGGCCGAGCAGCAGCAGGACGGCGGCAGGCAGCGCGAGGAGCGGCGGCTGCTGGCCGAGCGCGACCGCCGCGATCAGCGCCGCACCGGGGATCTCGAGCAGCAGCATGAGCGAGACGACGGTCGGGCTGGTCGTGCGCAGCACGAGGTTGAACACCGAATGCCCCAGCAGCTGGGCTCCTGCGGTCAGGGCGAGCAGCTGGAGCCAGGTGCGACCGCTGTAACCCCCCAGGTCCACCCCCAGGACCAGGCATGTGATCAGCAGGGTGCCGGCCGCTGTGGAGTAGCACAGCGTCGTGTACGAGGTGGTGCTCACGGTCCGGCGCACCTCGGCGCCGGCAACCGTGTAGCACGCGGCAAAGATGCCGCCGAGCAGCGCGAGCGCGTCCCCCAGCAGGGCCCTCGGCTCCAGGCTGAGGTCGACGCCGCTCAGCATCGCCACGGCGAGCAGGGAGAGGCCGATGCCGAACCAGGCCCGGCGGGGCACGTGGTGCCCCATGGCCCGCGCGATGATCGCGACCCACACCGGCTGGGTGGCGACGATCGCCGTCGCCGAGGCCACCGAGGTGAACCGCAGGCTGGGCACCCAGGCGGCGAAGTGCGCGGCCAGCAGGGCACCGGCGATGACCGCCCAGCGGCGCTCCCGCCAGGTCATCGCCGCCAGCTCCGCTCGGCGGGTCAGGGCGGCGAAGGGCGCGACGACGGCCGCCCCCAGGAGGTTGCGCCACATGGCGACGGCCAGCGCGGGCGCCACGATCGCAGCCATCAGCGGCCCGGAGGTCGACACGGCGACCACCGCGACGGTCATCAGCCCCAGGTCGGTCCTCGGCGGCATGGCCACCGCGGACGGGCGAGCGGTCAGCTGGTCGGCGGGCACGGCACATTGTCACCCGTCGAGGGGCCTCCCATGTGACACGCTCGGTCCGTGACCGTCGACCATGACGCTGCGCTGACGCAGGCCCTCGTGGCGGAGACCTGTCGCAAGTCCGCCCTGGTGTGGTTGCGCGCCGCCGACGCAACCCACGCGACAGCGGCCTGGCACGTCTTCGTCGACGACGCCATCCACGTCGTCGGGGGCGGCGACGAGCAGCCGCTGCCCGGGCTGGCGGACGGCAGCGAGGTCGAGGTGACGGCCCGCAGCAAGGACAACGGTGGGCGGTTGCTCCGCTTCCAGGCCAGGGTCGTCGCAGTGCTCCCCGGCTCCGATGCCTGGGACACGGTGGTGCCCGAGCTTCATGCCAAGCGACTGAACCCGGCCGACGGTGAGCAGCAACCGCACCGGTGGGCCCGCGAGTCCCGGGTGCTGCGGCTCCAGCCGACCGGCCGGCTGCTCGAGTCCCCAGGCAAGACCTCGCGCAGCTCGCACGCGGCCGAGCCGGTCGGCTCCCCCGCCGCGACTCGCGACCCGCTCCCCTTCGTCCTGGGCCGCCGAGCGACTCGGCGCCGCTAGCCTGGCTCCTTGTGAGCGGCGCGCCGAGCAGGGTCTTCATCGCGCGCCTGGCCGGCACGCCGCTGTTCGACCCGATCGGCGACCAGGTCGGCCGGGTGCGCGACGCCGTCGTGACCCTGCGGACCGACGACGAGGAGCCGCGCGTCCTCGGCCTGGTGGTCGAGGTGCCGGGACGGCGGCGCATCTTCCTGCCGATGACCCGGGTCACCAGCCTCGACGCCGGGCATGTCATCACGACCGGCCTGGTGAACATGCGCCGCTTCCAGCAGCGGCCCACCGAGACCCTGGTGCTCGGCGAGATGCTCGACCGGACGGTCACCCTGGACGAGGACCAGTCGCGCGCGGTGGTCGAGGACGTCGCGATGGAGCAGCTGCGCACCCGTGACTGGGCGGTCACCCGGCTCTTCGTCCGGCGCCCGGGCAAGGGACTGCGCCGCCGGGGCGAGGCGCTGACGCTGGAGTGGCGCGACGCCTCCGGCTTCAGCCTCGAGGAGCACGGCCAGGGCGCGGCCAACCTGCTCGCGACCTTCGAGAAGCTGAACCCGCCCGACCTCGCCACCGTGCTGCACGAGCTGTCCAGCAAGCGCCGGATCGAGGTCGCTTCGGCGTTGGACGACGAGACCCTCGCCGATGTCCTCGAGGAGCTGCCGGAGGACGACCAGGTCGAGATCCTCAGCATGCTCGAGGAGGAGCGCGCCGCGGACATCCTCGAGGCGATGCAGCCCGACGACGCCGCAGACCTGCTCTCCGAGCTCCCGCAGGCCGAGGCGGAGAAGCTGCTCGAGCTGATGGAGCCGGACGAGGCGGCGCCCCTGCGCCGGCTGCTGACCTACACCGAGGACACAGCCGGCGGGATGATGACGACCGAGCCGGTCGTGCTGCCCCCGGACGCCACGGTCGCCGAGGCGCTGGCCCTGGTCCGGCGTCCCGAGCTCTCCCCCGCGCTCGCGGCGCAGGTCTACGTGTGCCGACCGCCGCTGGAGACCCCGACCGGGCGCTACATCGGCGTCGCCCACATCCAGCGACTGCTGCGCGAACCGCCCTCGGCACTGGTCAGCGGTGTGGTCGACACCAGCGTCGAGGCGCTGCAGCCCGAGGTGTCGTTGGCTGAGATCACCCATCACCTCGCGACGTACAACCTCGTCGCCGTGCCGGTGGTCGACGAGGACGACCACCTGCTGGGTGCGGTCACCGTCGACGACGTGCTCGACCACCTGCTGCCCGACGACTGGCGTGAGCGCGACCGCGCAGCGTTGGGCCAGGAGGTGGCCGATGGCGCGTGAGCCGCGGCGGACGACCCGTCTGGACCAGCCGCGCGAGGTCCGTCGCACGCTGGTCCCCACACCCACGTACGACCCGGAGGCCTTCGGTCGCATGAGCGAGCGCATCGCGCGCTTCATCGGCACCGGACGCTTCCTGGTCTACATGACGGCCGTCATCATCATCTGGCTGATCTGGAACTTCACCGCGCCGCAGGGCATCCGGTTCGACGACTACCCGTTCATCTTCCTGACCCTGGTGCTGTCACTGCAGGCGTCGTACGCGGCCCCGCTGATCCTGCTCGCGCAGAACCGGCAGACCGACCGCGACCGCGTGACCTACGAGCAGGACCGGCTGCGGGCCGAGCGCAACATCGCCGACACGGACTACCTCACCCGCGAGGTGGCGTCGCTGCGGATGGCGGTCGGCGAGGTCGCCACTCGCGACTTCCTGCGCTCCGAGCTGCGCTCACTGCTCGACGAGCTCGAGGAGCGCAGCGTCGCCTCCCGGCCCGAGAGCGACGACTCTGCGCCGGGGACCGGAGGCCGTTGATCGATCTGCGCGCGGGCGAGCTGCGGCTGCGCAGCCTGGCGCCGTCCGACGTGGACGTCCTGGCGGCGGCGGCACCCTTCCCGGACGAGGCGGCGGTGCGCTGGCAGGAGCTCGTCGACACAGCCCCGACGCTGGCGGACGGCGGGTTCCTCAGTCTGGCCGCCGAGTGGTCGGGCGAGCTCGTCGGCAACATCCAGGCCAGGGCACCACGCAACGGCTTCCCGGACGGAACCTGCGAGATCGGCATGGAGCTGTTTCCCCTCGCCCGGGGCCGCGGGATCGCCGTGCCCGCAGTCATGGCGTTCACCGACCATCTGCTGACGCAGGGGTGGGCACGAGTTCAGGCCAGCACCAGCACGGAGAACCGATCCATGCGCGCGACTCTCGCTCGCGCCGGGTACCGCGAGGAGGGCATCTTGCGGTCGTTCGCGCCCGACGACACCGGTGGCAGGGACGACTACGTGATGTACGCAGTCACCGCCGGCGACCGCGCAGCACCAGCAGCACGAGGAACGTCGCGATGAAGGCACCGGCAGCCCCCGAGCCGGCCCGAAGGAACGGCAGCAGCGCGAAGAGCACCGAGACGGCGCTGGCCGCGACCGCGGCCGACACTGCCGCCGTCCGGACCCTGCTGGACCGTCGCTCGACCGCCCCCTCGTCGCGTCTCTCGGGCGTCCGGGTCGGGTCGCCGGAGAGGGAGCGCTCCACGTCGGCCAGGAGCGCCTCGATGTCGTCAGGATCTCGGTTGTCACCGGTGCGGGCCATGTCTCCATGATGCGCCCTCGCCGGAACTGGCTATAGCGTGCTGAGCATGACGGCGGACCACGAGGAGACCCGGCGCGACCTTGCGGCGACCGTCGAGGCACGCCGCGAGCTGGGTTCCGCGTACGAGGACGCCCTGGTGCAGGCGTTCTGTGATCGCATCGACACCACGATCGAGCGGCGGATCGACGAGCGAGTCGACCACGCCGTGGGTCGGGACGAGGGAGGTGGCTCCCAGCACTTCGTGCTGGGAGTGGTCTCGCTCGGCACCGGGATCCCCATCACGGCGATCGCATCCAGCACCGGCGGGACTGGGGCCCTCATCGTCGCGTGGGTGGGCATCGTCGGCGTGAACGCGGCGTACGCCTGGGGACAGACCCGCCGTCGCCTGCGTCGCTAGCCCGAGGCCAGCATGCGGTCAGGCAGGTGCCGGGCTCGAGTCCACGACCAGCGCGAGCAGCCCGGCCAGCTCGTCGGCCTGCGCGTCGCTGAGACCGCCGACGGCGTAGTCGTGGACGCCGCGCAGGTGGGTGGGGGTGGCCGCACGGAGCCGGTCGAAGCCGGCCGCGGTCAGCACGGCGTACAACCCGCGACCGTCGTCCTCGGA
>JBBRVU010000198.1:0-7280 GCA_038246575.1 Actinomycetes bacterium
CGAACGGGCCAACGCGCTGCTCAAACGCAGCTGGAAAGCGCTCGAACGCGTCACCCTCGACCCGTGGAGAATCGGCGCCATCACCGCCGCCGCTCTCGTCCTACTCCACCTTCAGCGGCCAGTCCGGTGAGAAAACCTCACAGGTCCCATGCAAGCGCGGAGGACGGGCCGGGAAAACCGCGTTCATCGCCGGGCGGTGTGTCCACGTCGGCCAGCGTGGTCGGCGGCGGCTAATGATCGTCTTGGCTGTCCACAAGCGGAGCGTTTCCCGCGCCGGGGACTCGTTCATCCGCGCGTGCGTGCTACGCGGGGTCAAGACCTCACGGATCCAAGGCGACCGCAACGTGGAGCGGCGGTGCCGGCTCGACGGCGCTGGATGGCTGCGGCAGCTGGGGCTGGCGCCGGCGTGACTAGCGGCGCGACCGGACCTCCAGGCCGAACTTGACCGCGGCCTCGAGCAGGCGCGTGTCGTACGCGACGAGGACAACCGCGTCGAGTCGGATTGCTGTGGCGAGATGGAGCGCGTCGAGGCTGCGCAGGGTTCGTCCCGGCAGCAGCCCCGCCTCCCAGAACTGCGACTGCCCTGGCTCGATGAGCGCCACCCCGGCCAGTGCGTCGGACACCGTGTGCTGCGGCACTTCGGCGCGGTCCGCGAGCCGACGCAGCTCGGTCTCGAGCAGTGCGCTGGAGCAGGGAGAGCCCTCCACCATTCCGTCCAGAAAGTCCGCGACGGTCTCGGATCCGTCCCTATTGAGCAGTAGCTCGGCCGCTGCGGAGGTGTCGAGGCCGACGCTCACCCTTCGTCGCGCAGGTCGTCGAGCAGCTCCTGCACCGACTCCTTCGCCCGCGCCCGCGGCAGCCCGGCGAAGCCGCCGCGGAGACGAGCCGGACGGATCCGGAGGTCGACGGTGCGGTCCGGCGGTGACAGGACGGCGACCACGACACCGTGGTTGGTGATCTCGTACGTCGCTCCCGCGGCCACCTGCCGGAGCACCTCGGAGCTCCGGTTCCGCAGTTCTCGGTGGGCCAACCGTTCGGCCATGCGAGCCTCCCGGGGGGTGTGGCAACCGTAGCGCGGACGGGGATCGCGCCCGGGTCGATGGTTGAAGCGGCAGGTGCCATCGCACGAGTGCACCCGTGGCCGCCGGGCCGGTAGGAGCAGGAGAGCTGGAGCGGCGCCTCACGACGTCGCGGACTCGGCGTCGACCACCCACCCGTACCCCACCCGCTCCTGCTCCAGCCGCACGCTCGGCCCCAGCACCTCCTCGCCGAGGTCGCGGTAGAGCGCCGCCTAAGTGCGCCGAGCTGTGGTCGGCGGCTCCCGGGCGTAGGCGAGATGCGCAACGGCCTACCTGTCGCGGGTGCCGCTCTCAGCCGATCAGCCGCGTCTCCCGTCTCGTGACGACGAAGTCGTTGAGCACGACTGGGGGGCCGTATTCGCGCAGGTAGCTGAACCGCTGCTCCGGCGGCTCCACCACGCGGTAGCCGCGTGGGCCGAGGTCGATCCCGGACTGCACCCAAGGGACGCTCGCCAGAGTGACCCGAAGCCGGTTGGGCCAGAAGAACACCGGGTGTACGAGCATCGCGACGACGAAGTCGTTACCGTCCTGGCGGCCGGGGAACAGCAGCGGGGCGCCGTTCGTCACCTGCCGCACCTCGGTGTGCGTAACGATGCCGCCGCCTTCGGCGACACCGACCTCGACCTCCACCTCGTGCACGACAACGAAGCCGGCCGCGAAGGTCGCCGTCCGCGGCTGGCCCAAGCTGGTCGGCCAGCGGATGGAGCACCAGGCGACCTCGCCACGGAGGCTGTGCCGGGACAGCGAGTCTCCCGCCCACGTCGTGAGGCTTGACTCGCTGATCGGCCCGGCGGCAAGAGCGTGCAGGCCAGCAAGATCCGACGCCCGGATCGACGGGTCGAAGTCGGCGAAGGGCTGATGCGGTCCCGGCGGCATGGCGCTCACCGGTCCCGGTCGGCGGCCCACGGCCGGCGGCCGAGGCTGCCGCCGGACGTGGCGGCATCTTGCACGAGCTCCTGCTCCGGCAGGACGACGGGGCCCTCGCCGGTCCAGTCGAACTGGTGCTGCGGTGGCACGATGCGCCGCATACCGCCACCCACGCGCGTCCGCGGCCAGCGAACCGGTGTCAGGGACGCGCGCATCACCGTGGCACCTTCCGGTGAGGAGGCGGGGCTGTAGTAGGTCACCCGGTAGTGCGCGTCGTCGTGCGGTCCCTCCCACACCGCCGCGGACCCGAAGTCCCAGGTGACCCAGTGATCGATGTGCCCTTGCTCGTCGACGTAGACGATGTCCAGGTGCACCTCCTGGTGCACCGTGAACGCACGCGCAACCGGGTCGACCTCGGGGAGTCCGAGGTCCCTGCTCCACCGGATCGATCCCCAGATCGAGCCGGCGAAAGCGGCAGCTCGCTCGGCGGAGCTACCCACGTACTCGTGCAATCCGGCGCGGGTGACCGGCGCGTCGAGCCGGTCGAGAAGGTCGGCGAGGGCGCGCAGGCCCGCTGCCGGCGACGATGTGAGAGCGCCCATCGGCATCCTTGTCCTGGTCCGCGCGGAGGATCGTGCGTCGACCCGCATGTTCACGATGCTCCGCCGCGGCCAGAGAGGGAAGTGGTGATGCTGTCAACTGAGCGGGCCGCGGCCTCGTCAGGTTGAGCGTCTATACCTGGCAGTGATCGACAAGCTGTCGAACGACTGCATCCGTCACACGTTCGGCTTGGCTGGCAGCGCGGCGTTCTCCGCGCTGATCTTCGCCTGCTCCACGGCCGACTCCCACGCCTGCTCGGCGCCGGGGAACTCCTTGGTGATCTGCTTCGACTCCGACGAGAACTTCTGCCAGCCAGGAGTGTCCTTGTAGTAGCAGGTCGTGCACCACTGCGACTGCGATACCCCGTCGTAGGCGGCTTGGATGGCGCTGATCGCGCGGTCGACGACGCCGACCAGCCCGCTGTGCACGCCTTCGAGGCCTTCGGGCACGCTGAGGCCGTTGAGCGTGTCGCGAACGGTTGTCCGGTCCTAGCCGGCCTGCTGGAAGAAGGAGTACACCTCCTCGTACGTGACGAAGACGTCCGGGGACTCGACCCGGTCGAGGAAGTCCTGGGCGTCGCCGCGAAGCGTGCTGTAGGTCCGCAGCTGCGCTCGCACTGCGCCCGCGTACTCCGTCAGCGCCTTGCTGTTGCCGTCCCGATCCTTGATCGCGTCAGCGTTGCGGGCGGCCCAGTCGCGCATGGCGTCGCCGGCCTTGGTGACGAGGCCGTCGATGTGGGTCAGGCGCGCGGGTCCCGGCCGCGGCCACGGTGGCCAGCGCCGGCGGGTTCGCCGGCAGGGCGGTCAGCGCGTCGCGCAACCGAGAGCGCTCGGCTACCCATGCGCCGAGGTCGTCGCGCGAGATGCTCGACAGCGTGGCAGTGCCGACGAGCACCTGCTGGACGGCGGTGACTGCCTTCGCCGCGTCGGAGCCCTAGGTCAGCGCCGGCAAAACCACGCCGATGCGGCGCTGCAGCGAGGCGGCGCGGTCGCCGAGCGCGCTGACCTGCGCCGTGCGCTGCACCGTCGAGCCGGTGGTGAGGACGGCGGAGGTGTCGCTGGCGGCGGCGGCCACGGCTGAGTCGTCGAGCACGCCGGACAGGGCGGTGATCGCCCCGCTCGTGTCTGGCTGGCTCGCCGCAGCGTCGGCGTCGACTGCGCCGAGGGCCTTGACCGCGTCCTTCGTGGCGGTTGCCGCTGCGTCGAGTTGGGGCTGCACACTGCCCCAGCGGTAGGCGTCCTTCGCCACGGGGGCGAGCGCCACCAGCTGGGTCAGCGTCTCGGCGTCAGCTTTCAGTACGTCGGCGCCGTCGCCGGCCAGCTCGCCTTCGGCCCGCTCCGCTGCTTGCTGCTGCCGTTGTACGTCGGGCAAGGCGGCGGCCGCGCCGGCGGCGAGGACTCCGATGTCGTCGAGGCTCTTCACCGCGGAAGCGGCGTCGAGTACGCCGACGTACCGAGCGGTTCCCGCCAGAATCGCCTCGTCGACGGGCTGGCTGCTATTGCTCCGGACAAGCCACAGCGCTCCAGCGGTGACGGCCACCAGCGCGGCGACGACGGCGAGCACCAGCCAGCGTTGGTCGCGCATCCGCTCGGCGAGCCGCCCGGTGCGCGGGCCGCGAGCGTCCGGCGTGACTGCCGGGGGCTCGTCAGCGGTCTTGAAGCGCAGACGGAGAACTCCTGCTCCAGCGGACCGGGCTGCCGCGCGATGGTGACAGTCTCCGGTTCACTCGACGGCTCCGCTGCCGGCACGTCAGGGCGTGCGGTCGCACCGTCCAGTGCGTCGAGCCTTGCACCACAGGAAGCGCAGAAGTGGGCGCCGGCCCCGCGGGCAGCTCCGCAGTACGCGCAGAAGTGCGCCGTTTCGTGCTCGTCGATGATGTCGGACATGACGATCCCCGCTGACCTCGTCGCTCGCTTGGCAGCGTAGGGAGATCCGCGCAGGCAAGTAGGGGCAATCGGCTCTTTCGTCCGATGTAGCCGCCGTCTCCGCGGACCGGGCTGCCCTGATCCGTTACGGGTCACGGCGGGCGAGCGCCCGTTGCGTGAGGCACCCCGTCGCCCACCCGAGAACGCTCGGGGCCAGGTAGATGACCGCGGCCCCCGCAAGGCTCCGGCCGCTCAGTCCGCGCCCAGGTACAGATCCCGCATGCTCACCAGCTGCCGGCGCCGCTCGCTGACGAGGTAGCGGGGCGTGCCGACGCGCCCGTCGGACCACGCCTGCGCATCCGCGCCGAGCGCTCGCAGGTAGACCCCGGCGCGCCGACTTGCCTCGCCGACGTCGAACCACTCGCGCAGCGCCTTCGAGGTGATCCCGCCGCTGAGCTGACTGAAGCCGCGGTTCGCCTTCAACGCCAGCCAGAGGATGGCGGCCGCGGCGACGTCGGCCCGAGCCCGCCCGCCGAACACCGAAGGGTCGGCCAGCGCCGCGTCACGCAGCAACCGGCGCGCCGTGGTGCGGTACTCCGCGTCGAGCAGGTCGACGCAGCACGAGTCGATCAGCCGGTCCACCTCTGCCAACCGGCACTGGACGTCGTCGCCAAGGCCAGAAGCGTCGAACGGCTCCGCCGGCAACGGCTCGGCATCCAGATCCGACAGGTGGTCCGCGCCGACGGTGTCGCTCAGCAGCCTCCGTACCCAGTCTTCATGGTTGAACAGGTGCTTCGACTGGGCGGACACGGCCGCCCACATCTCGGGCTCCAACGCGTTGACCGCACTCAGCGTCTGCTCGGTGAGTCCGGGGCGCAGGCCGCGTTCGGCGTCGCTGAACCGGATCACCCTGCGGAGGACGTGCGGGACGCGCTTGAAGTACGTGTCTCCGGCGAGCACGTTCTCGCCGAGCCAGTGCGCGAGCAGGACCTCCACCGAGATGGGGCTCCAGCGCAACGGATCGCCCGGCCCGAACTCGCAGGCGAAGCGGAACAGCGTCTCGGCGACGTCCCGGTCCTCCGGGTCGAGGTCCGTCCCGTGCGCGGAAGCAAGGAGCCGGCCGGCGAGCCGCCAGAGGGCCTCGGCCGGCCAGTCGGGCCGTACGTAGCCGGTATCGCCGTCGGGGAGGTGGCGAAGCACCGACTCGATCAGGGCGCGGGTCATCGGCCAGTTGTCCGACACCAGCGGGGGAAACACGAGGTCGCCCTGCCGGATCGCGTCCGTGATGCGGGCGCGCGCGCTGCCCAGCGAGAGCTCGCGGACGGACGCGTCGGCGTCGCCGCGAGCAGCCTCGTGCAGCAGCTCGAGCGTCGCGTCGGCGGAGGCCGGCAGGACGAACGCGTCCTTGACGACCGTGCCGAGGTTGTGGTCGACGTACACGACGACGGTCAGGTCGCTGCCCGCCGGCGTGCGTACCGAGACCATGAGGTTGTCGCCGTCGGCGTACGGGTGGCTCATCACCGCCGCCCGTTCGGCCCTGAGCGGCTCGAGCCGCTCCAGCCAGGCCGGGAGCCGATGATGCCGGGTGGACAGCTCACGCTCGATGCGCCGGCGAAGTACGTCGTCCGGTGCCAGCGCGGCGAGCGCGGTGAGCAGCCCGGTGGTCTCTCGGCGGCGGACGTCGATGAGTGCGGGAACAAGGTCCGCGAGGCTGGCTTCGGGGTAACCGCCGCCCCACGGCTGCGACGGCCGCGAGACCTGATCGAGCTGGGTTATCGCCAGTACCCCGCTGGCGAGGGTGAGCAGCGACAGCGGGTGGTCGTCGGCCAGCGCCTCCCGGACGTCGATGATCAGGTCCGGCTCTTCCTCCACCGACACCTCTGGCACCGCCCGCGGGGGTGCGGGGCGAACCTGCGGGCGGGACTGCTTGCGGGCTCGCTTGCGCTTCTTCGGCACCGGTCGCCCCAGTGGGTTCCGTCGGGTCAGGGCACCGCCATGCTCCCCGGCCGCGGCCCGCCCGTCACGCAGACTCGCCGCGGCGGCGTGCCTCCGCCTCCAGCCGGGAGATCCGCTGTGGTGACCAGACCGAGATGTCAGTCTGCGCGGAGTCGCTGCCGGTGTAGAGCAGCGGCTCGCCGGTGAGTCGGGCCAGGGCGTAGACGAAGCAGTCGTCGAAGTTCAGCCGTGCCGGGTGGCCACTGCCTTTGCCGAAGTCGCGGTAGGCGGCACGGGCGACCACGACATGCTCCGCTGTCACCGCCACGATCTCGAGGCCGACCTCCGACACAAGGTCGTCGTCACGGTGGCTCTCTACGAGGTCACCGCTGGCATCCATGACGACAGCTGCCTCGAGCCAGTTCGCCGCAGAGACCCGCGGGTGCGACGACTCGGCAAGGGCGGTGGCGAAGGACCGCGCGTCGGGCTCGTTGCGGAGGATGGCGATGAGCGCCGAGGTGTCAACGATCACGCGCGGAGGCCGCGCTCGTCGTAGAGTAGGTCAGCGTGCTCGCCGGCGCGCCCTTCGTGGCGCAGGCGGTGGCGGTACTGCGACCGATCGCCAGGATGCGCTCGACCCTGGCGGGGGCGGTGTCGCGCTGGACGCGTTCCAGGCGTTCCTCGACGGCGCAGCGGATGGCAGCGGTCATGGTCTCTCCGGTCGCTGCGGCGAGCTGCTTGATCAACTCGTGGGCGCGCTTGTCCTTGATGTTGACACTCATGCTGGGGAGGTCAGGGGCTCGGCAAAGTCGGCTGACGAGGGCTTGACCTGCAGGTTTGTGGTGCGACACGCGCTGTGACGTGTGTGACGGGTGTGGTCTGTGGGGCTTGGATGGCGGCGTCTACTCCTCCATCGAGCCTCAGGACCACACCC
>JBBRVU010000199.1:0-7110 GCA_038246575.1 Actinomycetes bacterium
CCACGGCCCCATCATCGACCGGCACCACCGGGTGCAGGTCCGTACTGGTCATCGTCAACGTGATCAACCCTGTTCTCGCCCTGTTCTTGAAGGGAGCAGACCCTACCCGGGGTGTCTCACCTCAGCCTGACGCACAGGGTACCTGCGTCCGGAACTAGCCAGATCCCTCAACGGCTCCCACGCGGTCGCCGGCCCCGACGTCTTCCGCAAGGCCGTCGCCCCGGTGTACCTGCGGCGCAACCAAGAGGATGTCCTCACTGAACTGCCCGACCTCGTCCAGGTCGACGAGTGGGAGGAGTTCAGCGGCCCCGACCTGGCCGCCTACAGGACGGCCGTGCTGGACGGAAACTTCATGGCCATGCGCAGGGCCGCATTCGCCAGCTCCGACCCAAGTCGATCCGCGAAACTCAACCGCCTCCTGGAGATCGTCGAGGAAGCCCGCGAGAACCGGCTCAAGGTCGTCGTGTTCTCCTACTTCCGCGACGTGCTGGCGACGGTGCATCAGTCCCTGGGGCCGCAAGCCCACGGCCCACTCGCCGGGGACACGCCAGCGGCCAGGAGGCAGGCGTTCGTGGACGCCTTCGCGGGCCGGGACGGGCACGCCGTGCTCGTCGCTCAGATTCAGGCAGGCGGTGTGGGGCTCAACATGCAGGCTGCTTCTGTCGTGATCCTTTGCGAACCTCAGGTCAAGCCCACCCTGGAGTCCCAGGCTATCGCTCGGGCTCATCGGATGGGTCAGGTGCGGACCGTGCAGGTCCACCGGCTTCTCATCGCCGACAGCGTCGACCAACGGATGCTGGAGATCCTGGACCTCAAGGCGCGACTCTTCGACGAGTACGCCCGGCGCAGCGACGTTGCCGACAGCAGTCCCGAAGCCGTCGACGTCTCTGAGGTCGAGCTGGCCCGCCAGGTCGTCGCGATGGAACAGGAACGCTTCGCCCGCGAGGCCATGGCTGCGTCGGCCGCGGCGAGGACATCAGGGTCACCCGCTGGTGATCGGGAGCCTGCATAGCCAACAGTGCTGGGCAGTTCCAGATCGGAGAACTGGCAGCAAGTCGGTAGGGCGGTTGCTCGGCGGTTGCCCGGTCTTCGGTGCTAGCGAGGCACACCTAACCCCAGGCGCCCTGCCGCAGGGCGCTGAGGGAGGTTCAGACCGTGTTGCTCTCGGATCGGGTGGCTCACGTCGTTTCCCGGCTCGGCGCCGACCCTGGGGTTTCGGCGAACTCGAACGGGCTGCCGGGCTTGGCGGTGCTCCGCCAGATAGTAGGTGCGCTGCTCACCTGGGGCCTGATCGCATGCGTGGCTGGCCTGGTGGTGTCCGTGATCGTGTGGGCGCTCGGTCACCACAACGGCAACTACGCCAACGCGGCCTCGGGCAAGACCGGCGTCTTGGTATCTGCCGGTGGCGCGGTGCTCATCGGTGGGGCGAACGCCATCGTCGGGTTCTTCGCCACCCTCGGTGCCGGGATCCACTGACGTGGCCGAGATACTCGCGGCGGGCCTATGTATCGGGCCCGTCGACCCGTTGTGTTCAGCGGTCGGAGGAGTAGCCGGTGGGGTCGCCGGCGCGGCAAGTCGGAGCGTGCTCGATGCCCTGGGGTCGAGTTTCGTGGACGCCGCCCAGATGATCAGTGTGGCGGCCTTGCGTGCACTCGACGCCACGACCGGGGTCGACCTGTCGGCCGGATGGTTCCGCGCCAACGTCGGAGTGATTGCCGCAGTCACGCTCCCCGCTGTCGTGGGCCTGTTTGTTGCGCAGGTGATCGCCTCCGTTTTGAGGCGGGAACCAGGTGGGCTGGCCCGCGCCGTCCTGGGGGTCGGCAAGGCGATGCTAGGCGCCGGGCTCGCGCTAGCTGTGACCCAGTCGGCGCTCGTGGCCACCGATGAGATCTGCACGTTCATCGCCGCGTCGTCGGGGACGACGGTGGTCGGATCTGCGCAGCGATTCTTACAGCTCGTCTGGCTGTCGGGCCCACAGTCGGGGCCGGTGCTGCAGATGCTCCTCGGACTGGCCATCATCATCGGCTGCGTCCTGCTGTGGGTCGTGCTCCTGTTCCGCAAAGCCGCACTGATCCTCGTCGCGGTCTTCGCGCCCGTCGCGTTCGCCGGCTCAGTGTGGGACGTCACCCGCGCGTGGACTCGCCGCTGGATTGAAGCCATTGCGGCGCTCGTCCTGTGCAAGATCACGATCGTGGTGGTGTTCGTCGTCGGCGGGAGCGCCTTCTCCGGGGTGGGGCCTGGTACCCAGGGTGGCGGGACGACAGACACGGTGCCTGGACAAGGCGTTGGCTCGGTCGCCCAAGGTGCAATGGCGTTGTCCGACCTGCTCGTCGGGTTGTTGCTGTTGACGATGGCGTCGTTCGCGCCCTGGCTGACCTGGCGATTCCTGCACTGGGCCGGTCTTGAGGCGGCAGGGGTGCTGCACTCAGCCGTCGCGACCGGGCCTATCCCAAGCACGGCGCGCGCCGTCGGACAGCAAGCCCGATTCACCGGGCAGTGGGCAGTGACGTCGATGCTGCTCGGGAAGGTTGGTGGTGGTGCGAAAGGCCCGGGCGTCGTGGCCGGAGGCCAGCTTGGCGGTCAGGGTGGTGGCCAGACGGGTGGGGGCCTGCCGGGCGGTGGTCTTCCGGGTAGTGGTGTGCCGGGTGGACCGCCACCCGCTCCAGGTCGCTCGGGTGCGTCGCCGGCGCCCGGCAGCGGCCAATCGGGACGCGGTTGGTCGGCACCATCGCAGTCTTCGGGCGCGGGGCGGACGCCATGACCGGGCCGGCGTCGGTGTCCTGGGTCCGGTTCGGGCGGCTCGAGCGTCGCGGCGTCCTGCTCGGTCTCTCTGCTGGGCAGCTCGCTACGGTCTCGGGGGCCTTGGTCGTACTGGTGACGGTCGAGTACACCGCCGGCGCGGCGGGCGTCCTGATCTCGTCGCCGTTCTGGCTCGGGCTGGGGTTGCTCGCACTGATGTCGGTTGGCGGTCGACCGGTGGGGGCGTGGGTGCCGCTTGGCGGGCATTGGGCCTACCGACGGGCTGTGCGCGCGACCACGTTTCTGGCTCGGCCGATGAAGGTCGGGCGTCCGGCGGAGCTCGCTGTGCCCGGTCTCGGTGGCTTGGTCGTCGTCGAGACGCCCGGCACGAGAGCGGGCCTGATCGTCGACCGACGCGCTCGCACGGTCACGGGTGTGATCGAGGTCACCGGGCGAGGCTTCGTTCTGGACGATCCGGACACCCAGGGCCGCCGAGTCGCCGGGTGGGGGAGGGTCTTGGCAGGGCTGTGCCAGCAGCCGGCGATCATTCGGGTGCAACTTCTGCACCGCGTCCTACCGGGAGGTGGGGCGGGCGTCCGCGCCTGGTGGTCCGCCAACGGCTTGGACAGCGCGGACTGGGCCGCGAAGGTCGTCGCAGACCTGGTCGCCGACGCCGAAGCGAACACTTACCGCCACGAGACGCTGCTGGCAGTGGCCCTGCGGCCACCGCGCGGCGCAGGTCGAATGCTCCCTCCCGCAGATGCGCGGACCATCGAGCGTCAACTCGCCGCCGTCTCCCAGGCGTTGGCGGCTGCCGATCTCAATGTGGGCGGTTGGGCCGATCTGGTCCGGCTCCGGCAGGTGATCCGCGCGTCGTTCGATCCCACGGGAGCTGCCCATGCCAGTCCGGCGCGGGAACTCCCGGTCGCCGATCTTCGTGACCTTGGCGGCGGTACGCCGGTAGTTGGGCCGATGGGGATGGTGGAGCAGTGGGACCGGGTCCGGACCGACTCGGCCTGGCACGCCGTGTACTGGATCGCGGAATGGCCGCGGTCGGAGACGCATCCGGGATTCCTGCATCCCATTCTCCTGGCACCGGGGGTCCGCCGAGCGTTCACGATCGTGGCCGAACCCCTGCCGATCGGTCGAGCGTTGCGGGAGATCCGCCGCGCGAAGGTCGGTCACGTCGCCGACGCCGCGCAACGGGCCCGGATAGGGCAGGTGGAACAGGAGGCCACCCGGGCGGAGGTCGACGACCTCACTCGCCGCGAGCAGGACCTTGCCGCAGGTCACGGTGACCTGCGCTTCGCTGGCCTACTCACCGTCACCGCGCCCACGTCGGAAGAGCTGGACGGCGCCTGCGGTGCCACTGAAACGGCTGCCGCACAGGCGATGTGCGAACTGCGCCGCCTCGTCGGTGAACAGGCGGCCGCCCACGTGGCCGCGACGCTCCCGCTCGCCCGGGGACTCCTGCGATGAGCCGGCGAGGTGAGGACGCCTTACCAATCACCTCAGGCCGGCAGCGGGCACCCCGGTGGCGATCGGGATCGGCCCTGCATGTGTCAGCGCACCGGGCGAGTTCGGCCACATTGGCCGGCGCTTACCCGTTTCTGGTGGGCACGCCGATGGACTCTGGGCCGCCGATCGGGGTCGACGCCCTCACCGGGCAACCGTTCTGCTTCGACCCCTGGGCGCTCTACGCCAAGGGCGTGCTATCGAACCCGAACGTGTTGCTGGCGGGAGTGATCGGGCAGGGAAAGTCGGCGCTGGCGAAGTCGCTGGCGATCCGGTCGATCGCCGCCGGCCGCCGCGTATACGTGCCGGGTGATCCCAAGGGGGAGTGGGCGGCGGTCGCCGAGGCCGTCGGCGGGGTCGTCGTCCGGCTCGGTGTCGGGATGCCGGCCCGGCTCAATCCCCTCGACTCGGGCCCGGTGCCCGCGAGGACGGACGCCACGATAAGCACGGCAGAGTGGGCTGGCACCGTTCATGCGCGACGGCTGCGACTGCTCGCGGCGATTGCGGAGACCAGTCTCGGTCGGGACCTGCACCCCGCCGAACACGCCGCCCTGCACGCCGCGCTCACGGCCGGCGTCCCGTGCGGCGAAGGGAACGTGTTGACCATCGTGGATGTCGTCAAGGCCCTCGCTGACCCCAATCTCGACGCCGTGGCGGCCGATCGCACGACAGTGGAGCAACGCGCGGCTGACGGTCGCGACCTCACCCACGCCCTGCGGCGCCTGGTCCGCGGGGACCTCGCCGGCCTCTTCGACGGTCCATCGATAACGGCGCTCGACCCGAGCGCGCCCATGACGGTGCTCGACCTGTCCCGCCTCGGCGCGGACGACACCGCACTCGCGATCGCGATGACGTGCGCCTCGGCCTGGCTTGAGGCAGTCCTTGCCGACGGCGCGCAAGGTCACCGGTGGGTGATCTACGACGAGGCCTGGCGGCTGATGCACGCGCTGCCGTTGGTTCGCCGCATGCAGGCCCAGTGGAAGCTATCCCGCGCGCACGGGATCGCGAACCTGCTGATCGTGCACCGTCTCTCCGACTTGGATGCTGTCGGTGCGGCGGGCAGCGAGGCCCGGGCGGTCGCTGAGGGTCTGCTCGCCGACTGCTCGACGCGGATCATCTACCGGCAGGAGTCGGACCAACTGGGGGAGACCGCCAAAGCTCTCGGGCTCACCGTCACGCAGCGGGACGTGCTACCCGCCCTGAGTCGAGGCACCGGCTTGTGGACGATGCCCGGCCGCGCCCACGTCGTCCGCCACGACCTGCACCCTGAGGAGACGGCGGTCGTTGACACCGACGCCGCGATGCGGTGAGAGGGGGCATGATCCCTTTCGCGCCTTCCTCACCAACTGCCCGAGACTTGGGCGTCGTCTGCGCGCTTCAGTCCCGGTTTCGGCGGCCGGGAGACCACAAACTATCCAGATCGGCCTCGTCACTTGCTCCGCAGGTTGAGATCGTAACTCCCGCAGCCGCAGCGAAGCGCTTCCTCATGACCGGGCGCCCCCACCACGTAAATCCATGACTCACAGGATGGGTTCTCGCAGGAGAACAGCGCGAGGAACTGTTTCCAGGCGTCGAGAACGGGAAGGAAATCGGCCTTCGACAAGCTGGCCCATGTGTTGAAGTGGACGGCCGAGTTCACGGCCCAATTCTCTTCTTGCTGAGTGAGGACGCCTTCTGAGCGAGCTTGCTTGAGCGACGCGATGCGCTCCTTGGCTGCCGCGTTGTTCCACGAGTTGGCCGAGTTGGCAGCGTCCTTGAGCCACTTCCCGTGTCGCCCTTTGACAGCGCCAAGAAGCTCGCCGAGATCGTAGTTCGCCTCCGGCCGGTAGACGACGTGTCCCCGGAGGGCTGCAGCAAGCTCGGTCATGATCGATTCGAGGTTGCGCCGAAGTCGCGCAGCAGCAGCAGGCACGTCGTTGCGCGCACAGTCAGCGTCGATCTTGTCCCAGAAGTCGCTGCCGACTTCGTGTGCCGGGCCGTCGTCGACGGTCCAGCCATGGAAGTGGGCTTGGGCTGCCTTGGTCAGGAGGCCTGAGGACTGCATCTGCCGGGCCCAGATTTCGTCGTGGGTCGTGATAATGAACTGCACGTTGGGGAAGCGATCCTTGAGCAACTTGCAGAATTGGCGACGGTGGTTGCTGTCGACCGACATCACAACGTCGTCGAGCACGGCGAACCGGAACTTGTCGCCGAGGAGCTGCTGAACGAGCGCCAGGTACAGGCAGACGCCCATCCCATCCTGATGACCCTCGCTGTGATACGCGCCAGGTGGGAACATCCCGAGGCCGTAGAAGTCGACGTTAAGGTCGAGTTTGCCCGCGCTGGGTTCCAGCTCGCGCTTTGAAGGCCGACTCGTCGTCCGCGTTGATCTCCCGGTAGTAGGTGCTGAAGTCATCCTGGACCGTCTGGTAGAGCGTAGCCAGCGCTTCGTCGGATGCTTCGCAATAGGCCCGATAGACGGCGCTGGCCGTCGCTTGTGCCGCTGCGGCCTTGGCATGTTCTCCACGGGCAAGCCGCAACGCCGTCCAGCGCTCTTGGGCGATGGTGAGGAAGGTGCGGGCGCCCGCGATGGCGCTCTGGTCGGGCTTGGCTTCCAGCATCGTGAGCAGGCTGGCGAGGTCGGTCGAGACGGCGGGTGGGCGTAAGAGCGGATCATTGATGAGTCGGTCGCGTTGGCTGGCCGCACCCTCGACCGTGCCGAGTTGCGTCTCTACGGCCAGGGCGGCGTCACATCGTCGTTTGGTACTGATGTGACTGGAGTGAGTGGAGTGTTGTAGGCGCTCCCGATCCAGGGGTGAATGTGCGGGCGGGTGCGGCCCGCCGATGATCACGGTGTCGAAGCCGGTCATCGTCGGC
>JBBRVU010000200.1:0-7054 GCA_038246575.1 Actinomycetes bacterium
CGATGACCACCTGGACGGACAGGGTCGTGGCGCGGCACCCGGTGCAGGTCGCCCACGCGGCCGCGACGTTGTCGAGGACGGCCTCCGACGGCCGATCGACGTAGACGATGTGCAGAGCCGTCCCTTCGGCGGTGCAGTCATCGCAGGTGGATGCGGCCGACGAGGTCGTGTCGACGCGTGCCGCTCGCCGACGGGAGCGCGCCTCGTCGTACGCATCGTCGCGCACGTTCAGCCCGTCGGGAGAACTCAGTGCGGACGCGGCGAGATCGATGTCGTCGACGCGCTGACCCCACCGTCCGGTCACCGCGCTGCTCTTGTTCGAGTCATCGTCGTTGCGCGCCGGCGCAACGCCGACACCCACGGACAGGGCGAGCAGCGCCGCCGTGGTCGTGGCCCACACACGTCGGTTCGTCATCGTCTGGCTCCTGCCGTCTGGAAGCTGTCCGCGACTGCGGCGGCCATCTCGACCAGGCTCTCCCTGGTGTCGCGGCGCAGCATGGACAGCACTGTCTGCGAGCCGCTTTCGAGCGCGGGATCCCACGGCACGGTGACCACGCGCGCACACCGACGCTCGAAGTGCTTGGTCATCGGGCCCAGTGGTGCCCCCACGCCACGGCGTACGCCGTTGATGACCACGACGGCCTGGGTCACCAGCTCCTCGTAGTCGTGCTCCTCCAGCCAGTCAAGGGTGAGAGCCGCGGCGCGGCCGCCGTCGATGCCCGGCCGTAGGACGAGGACCAGCTCGTCGGTCTCGGTGAGCAGACCCTGGTTGGCGCTGTCGAGGATGCCGGTGCCGGTGTCGAGCAGGATGAGGTTGTAGTAGTGGTCCAGCAGGTTGATGAGCCGGTGGTAGGCGTATCTGTTCAACGCCATCCCGATGCGCGGGTCGTCGTTGGACGCGAGCACCTCCAGCCGTGACTCGGGGGCTTGGGAGGTGTACGCGCGCAGCTCGGCGTAGCTGCCGATCCGGTCGACATCCTCGAGCACATCGGTGATGGTCCGCAGGTTCGCCGGCGCGACCCGGTGGGCAAGGTTGCCGGCGTCGGGATTGGCGTCGACCGCGATGACGCGGTCACCGCGCAGGGTGGCGAATGTGCTGCCGAGCGCAAGACTCATGGTCGTCTTTCCGACGCCCCCCTTCCGGCTCATGACCACGACCCGTCTCGACCCGTCGATCGGCGTGCGTAGGCGATCCTCGAGCTCCCGGCGGTGTCGCTCTGCCGGCCCTGGTCCGGGGTTCACCAGGTGACCGGACGCGTGGTAGACGGTTCGCTGCCAACCCAACACCGGCACGACCGCACGCGGGGGGAGCATGGCCGTGTCGCTGAAGGCGGCCGCGGTCAAGGTGATCGGCGTCAGCTCGGCGGTCACGGCTTCCTCCTCCTGTGCGGGCGCCGGTTGGTCGAGTCGTCGCTCGACCGCGCGGCCGAGCATGGCCCCCAGCCGCCAGAAGAGGACCGCGATCCCCAGGAGGGGCAGCAGCAACAGAGCGACCGAGATCCCTGACAGGGCGAGCACGACGGCGTCCCGGGCGTCCCAGGCACGGCCGATCTGATCGGTCTGGACACCGAGTGCCTTCCACGTCCGTTCGACGATGAACGGCAGGTGCCACAGCAGCCAGCCGAACCCGATGACCAGTGCAGGCGCCACGACGAGCACCCAGCCGACGACCATCCGCCGTGCGTACGGGCGCAGCTCCGCCACTCGAGGGTCGAGCGGGCGACCCGGGAGAAGGCTGGAGAGCACGGGGCGGACCCGGGCGAACAGGTCGGGCACGCCGGCGAGGTCGGCGAGGACGTAGTAGCCGTCGAACCGCACTGCCGGCACGAGCTGCTGCACCATCTCCAGATGCATCACGAGCACGACGAGCAGGAACAGACCGTGGCGGGTGCTGAGGTACAGAGCACCGGATGCGAGCAGGCACCACACGTTGAAGTACAGACCGCCGAGATCGGTGCGCAGCCGCCCGGCCCGGCTGAGCCGGTACGAGTCGGTGACATCGGTGTAGAACGCAGGGAACACGAGGTAGACCCCGAAGCCGATCTCGCCCGGCCGTGCGCCGCCGTAGCGGCAGGCCGCAGCGTGTCCGGCCTCATGAATCACGCCCCCGAGGGTCAGCAGCCCGTACAGAGCAAGCAGGAGCGCGGGTGTGGCCAGGAGCTGCTCGAGGGCGGAGACGAGATCTCCCGATCTCACCAGCCTCACGTCGAGCAGGACGAGGCCGGCCAACGCGACGATGACGACGGGTGGCCAGTAGAGCGGGGCAAGGGCACCGGCAAGCGAACGCACGTACCTGGCTGGGATCAGCGTGCCCTTCAAGGACAGCGACAGCAGGGGTCGTGCGCGGACCATGCTGGTCGGTGGTGCCGCCCCCACGGTCTCGACCAGTCCGAGCGGTTGCAGCCGGGACTCGATCAAGTGCGTCAGGCCGTCGGTGGTGAGTCTCTTCCCGTAGGCGCCGCTCACGGCGTCGGCGACCTCGTCACAGGAACGTGACGGGTCGACCGCTGCGACGACGAGGTTCAACAGCTCCGAGACCTGGACGACCTGACCGTCGATGCGTCGGAGCAGGTAGGTCGGCTCGGTCATACCTGAGCCCTGCGTGGGGCCGAGCAGGGTCAGGCCCTCGGGTTGCCGCCACGCGACGTGCGCTGGATCTTGAAGTTTGTTCTCAGCAGTCATCGTGCACCGCCTTCATTGCTCTGGTTGCTCTGGTTGCTCTGGGGGTTGTGCCGGTGTCCGAGGATGGCGGCGAGTGCGCCCAGAGCTGCGCACCCGCCGCCACGACTCGGCCGTACTGCTGATCCCTCGTGACAGCTACTGGATCGCGCCGAGGTACTGCTGGGCCATCGCGTTGGCGCTCGCGTTGATGCTGGCGGCGTTGACGGCGATGGCGATGTTGATTCCGACGATGTTGACGACGTTGGTGCACGCGAAGTAGCAGAGCGTCTCGCGACGGGAAGCAGCTGCGCGGTCTGGGAGTCGATCTCGTCGGTGCGCACCACAGGTGGACTACGCATGCACGATCACCCCTTCTTGCCCGGTGCGGGCAGATCGGTGGCGTGGCCCCCGGGAGTGGAGGCCACGCCACACGGATCAGCCCTGACTGACAGCGATGGTCTGAACGGCCGCGCTGTTCGCGCTCGAGAGGATCGAGGCCGCGTTGAGGGCCAGCGACGAGTCGATGCAAAGACCTTCGCCCAGTTGTTGTTGAACGCCAGGGTTTCCCTCGCCGGAAGCAGCTCGACGTGCTCGCTGTCGAGGTCGATCAGTGTCATTGCCTTGCGCATGGTGGTCACCTCCCCACGACTGCGCTGCTTGGTCTGACAGGCATGAGTCAACGGCTGCCAGCGTGATCGCAGCGTGACAAGAACGTTGCAGGTTCACCGGGAGGTCTTTTCGACAGTCACGGTTCGGGTGACACTGCTCAAAAGCAGAGCGCGGGGACCAAAACCGTGACGACGTCCGGGGGGCCATGTGGAGCCCACAACACAAGCATCTGTAGCCGTCGCGCAAGGCGTCATGGTCATCAGCGTCTGGCGTCCGGGTGTTGCCGGCGAGATGCTCGCGCGCGTCACGATGGGCGCCCGCGACGACGTTCCGGTCGTACACGTGGTCCGGGGGGCGGTGGCTCTTCGCGATGTCATCGGACAGTGGATCGCCTCGCTGGACGATTGACGTGACGGTCGACATTCTTTGGACTTCCATGACCTCAAGATCCCTTGACAGCGGTGGATCATGAGCGCCGACTGGAAGCACGAGGTGTCTTGACTGTGGGGGGTGCGGAGGGGGTCCCGGTCATGTTGTGGGCTGAGGGAAAGGCCGACGGTCACCCCCTTCGTCTCACCCTGCTCGGCTGCTGGGACCTGTGAGCCTCCGAGCGACTGGTGGAGCTGGGAGGAAGAGAGCAGCGCCTTGTCGCGCTGCTCGCCCTGCGCGGGCGTCGGCCGCGGTCGCAGCTGGCGGGCACCCTGTGGCCGGACACCACCGACCAGCGGGCGCTGACCAGCTTGCGGGCAGCCGTGCTGCGCATCCGGAGAGCGGCCGCTGGGCTGCTCGACGTAGGCCATGCGACTCTGGCCCTCGCCCCCCGACGTGCAGATCGACGTCGCGGACATGATGCGGTGTGCGGTCGGCATCGAAGAGCGTGAGTCGGTCAATGCGCACCGCTCGGTTGCGCGGCTCAGTCGGGGTGAGCTGCTGCCGGGCTGGTACGAGGACTGGGTGCTCTTCGAACGGGAACGGCTGCAGCAGCTGCGACTGGCGGCGCTGGAGTCATTGGCAGGCGCTGAGATCGACCATGGCAACCATGCGGTCGCGTTGGCCGCGGCGCTCGAGGCAATCGCGATCGAGCCGCTTCGGGAGAGCGCTCACGCCATGGCGATCCGGGCCCATCTGCTGGCCGGCAACCGGTCGGCTGCGCTGCGGGAGTACCAGTCCTACCGACGGCGACTCCGCCAGCTGTTGGCCATCGATCCGTCCCAGGAGATGAACGATCTGCTCGTGCCGCGACTACCGCGTCAACCCACGCCGCACATCGATCTGGACTCCACGGCTCCTCGCCGGGCGCGACCCCGGTAGCGTCATAGCCAGCGTTCGAGTCCCTGCCGGGCGAGACGATCGTCGCTGCTACGGCTCGCCGAGTGCCCGACCCATGATCTGGGTGACGACGGCCGTCTTGGCGTCGGCGTAGTCCTGCGTCACTGCCCAGTCGCGAGCCGCCAGCACTCGCTTGGTGGACTCGTACAACCGCCGATCGGAGTCGTGCGCCCGCAAGTGGTCCCGGAACGCGATCATCCGCTCGACCTCCTCGGCGGCCGTGCCGAACACGTGCAGATTGACGGCAGGTTCGACAAGTTTGACGAGCCGGTGCTGGTGCCAGTCCGGCTCCCGGATGTGCAGCTCGTAGCCCAGGTCTTCCAGCGCGGGGACGTAGGACTCCTCGTCGGTCGGGTCGGGCACCGTCAGGACAAGATCGATGACCGGCTTGGCGGCGAGCAGGGGCACGGAGGTCGAGCCGACGTGCTCGAGCTCGAGCACGTTGTCGCCAAGAACCCGGCGGACGTCTTGCACCAACGCCGTCGCGGTCACCGGCCAGCCGGAGTCGGGCTCGGCGAGGCGCACCGGACCGTCCAGCCGCGCCGGGGGTGTCACGTAGACAGCGGGGGTGGAGTCAGGCCCGGCGCGCTCGTCGGGAGGTCCGTCGGTCACGCGAACGAGGCTAGGCGGCCTAGCATGTGCGCATGGCCGTCTACGACTACCGCTGCCGCGCGTGCGACCGGGTGTTCGAGGTGCGCCGGTCCATCGAGGCAGACACCGAGCCGGTGTCCTGCCCGGGGGGCCATGACGACGTGGCCCGGGTGTGGTCGGCAGTCTCGGTCGGCGGCCGCGCCACGGTCTCGGCTGCCGCCGGACCCACCGGAGCCGGTGGGGGCTGCTGCGGTGGAGGCTGCTGCGGCTGAGCCGCGGTCCGGCGAGATCAGGCGCTGACGACGGCTAGGCGCTGGCTCGGAGGTTGCCGCGCAGCAGCGCGAGTCGCTCGTCGAGGATGACCTCGAGCTCCGGGATCGTCCGGCGCTCCATCAGGTGCTGCCACGGCGTCTTGGCCGGCGGGCGTCCGCCGCGGGCCGCCAGGTCGATGGCGTCCCGGGCCTGCGTCGCGACGTCCGGGTCGAGACCGTCGGCAACAGCTCCGTTGCCGCACTCGGCGCAGTCCCAGACCATGGGCAGGGCGTCGGCCTCCGCGGAGAACGGGACGTCTGTGACGTGGCCCTCGGGGCACACGTACCGAGCCGCGCGGACCTCTGCCGTGCTCGGGCCGTCGCCCTTCTCGTAGCTCTTGCCGCCCATGTTCGACCCGACGATCCTGCCTCGCCCTGCCACTGTGACTCCCTCGCTCGATGGCCGACCGCAGCAGTGTGGTTCCGGGCCGAGGTCGGCCTGCGGAAAAACTACGGAAGGTGCGACGGGGACCACGGTCCCGCGCGTCGCCTGGAGGAGTCTACCGGTTTCCGACGAGAATCCGGGCCACTGGCCACGTCGCCGCAGGTCAGAGGCCCGTCACGGTGTGTCCGAGGGGGATTCGCCCGGCGACGAGCGGCGGTTGGCTCAGCAGCGGGCAGCACGCGGAACGACGTATGCACCTGCGCTCCGGTCCGCCCTACAGTGGAGAACCACCGAGGGTGGTGAGCCCATGGCCGGCAGCAGCATCACCGAGCGTGACCTGCGTGCGCTTCTCGATGTGGTCTCCCCGGAGGCTGTTGCCTCCGTGGGCCCCGAGATGCCCGAGCAGGTGCTCCGCGGGCTGGCCGAGCTGATCCCCTGCTCATCGGTGAGCTTCTTCGTCATGGACCGCTATCGCCGCGAGATGCCCGCCATGCAGGAGTTGTTCTTGTAGAAGCTTCCCCCCTACGACGACCCGGAGTCCGACGCGCTGTTCTGGCAGGCCTGCCGGGACTGCGCCCTGTGCAGCCGCAACCCCCAGTCCGTGGGGACGGCGGTGACCACCTGGCAGGACTCCACTCCGAGCGGGAGTACCAACACATCGGATGGCCGACGACCACCGACGTACCGGCTACTGGCACGATCTGGTGGTTCTCCTCCCACCGCAGGGCAGGGACGAACGCCACCTGCTGGATCGACATCCGCGAACGGATCGAGGCGCAGCGCCGCACCGTCCCGGTCGAGCTGCTCCGCCGCGTGGCCACCGGCGACACGAACAGGCAAGTGGCCCGCGACCTCGGCGTGTCTGAGGGAACAGTCAGCAAGCACCTGGAGAACATCTACGCCCGCCTCGAGGTGCACAGCCGAACCGAAGCTTTAGCAAGGGTCGGAGACCTCCTGGCCCCCTAGCGCCGCGCGATGCTCGGGCACACGAACGTGCGTCACCCGCTGCCGAGGCCCTGGCCGTGCCTCACCGGTCGATCGTTGTGTGTCCGAGGGGGGACTTGAACCCCCATGCCCGGTAAAGGGCACTAGCACCTCAAGCTAGCGCGTCTGCCAATTCCGCCACCCGGACGAGGTGTCACGCTTGAGCGAGCACCTGGTGGGTGCC
>JBBRVU010000201.1:0-7039 GCA_038246575.1 Actinomycetes bacterium
CGGCCCGGGCCGGAGCTCAAGCGGTTGACCCCACGCAACAACGACACCCTGCTCTTTGACGGCATCCCGTGGATCGGGCGAGCCCAGGAGGAGCACGACGCCTTCGCGGAGTCGCTGCGCAGCCACGACGTCGAGATCCTCTACCTGACCGAGCTGTTGGCGCAGGCGCTCGAGATCGAGGCAGCCCGCGAGGAGACGATCGGCGCAGTTCTCGCCGACCCGCGACTGGGCGAGTCGCTGCACCGCGCGGTGGACACGTACCTGCACGGGCTCGATCCCCAGGCGCTGACCATCCGACTCACGGCCGGCCTCGCCCACGAGGAGATGGCTCCGGTGGGCGGGCTGACCTACCGGTTCATGGACCGGCACGACTTCGTCATCGACCCGTTGCCGAACCTGCTGTTCACCCGTGACTCGAGTGTCTGGATCCGCGACTGCGTCGCCGTGACGAGTCTCGCGATGCCGGCGCGGATGCGTGAGACCAGCCTGACCCAGGCGATCTACCGCCACCACCCACGCTTCGCTGGTACGCAGCTCGTGCACGGGCCGGACAACGAGCCGGTGGAGGGCGGGGACGTCCTGCTGCTCTCGCCCGGGGTCGTCGCCGTCGGTGTCGGCGAGCGCACGACCCCGGCGGGCGTCGAGCGGCTGGCGCGCACCGTCTTCGACCGGGGACTCGCCACGACCGTGCTGGCCGTGCCGATCGCCCAGGAGCGCGCGACCATGCACCTGGACACCGTGTGCACGATGGTCGACGTCGACGCGGTGGTGATGTACCCGAACATCGCCGACTCGCTGCAGGCCTACACGGTCACCGACGGCGACGACGTGCACGTCGACGGCCCCGAGCCGTTCCTCGTCGCCGCCGCGAAGGCGATGGGCATCGACACGCTTCGGATCATCGACACCGGGCTGGACCCGATCACCGCGGAGCGCGAACAGTGGGACGACGGCAACAACACGCTGGCTATCGCGCCGCGTCTGACGGTGGCGTACGAACGCAACGTCGAGACCAACGCGCGGCTGCGCGAGGCCGGCATCGAGGTGCTCGCCATCGCTGGCAGCGAGCTGGGCAGCGGCCGCGGCGGTCCGCGCTGCATGTCCTGCCCGATCGCCCGGGACTCGCTGGCCCACTGATTGCGCCGTCAACGGTCTGTCCGGCAACGAAATCCGTAGACAGCACGGGCAATGTCGGGGGAGATGGGAGGGCCCGAGCGCTACCGACGGGGGATGCAGCAGCGCCCGGGCCTGCAACGACGATATCCGAACGGCGGGCCGCTTGCCGAGCACCGCGAGCTCTCACCGGGAACTTCGTCCCGATGCACTACCTCAGGGTGAGCTGCCGACTCGCAAGGCCGGCCCGGGCCCGGCGCGCCGCCGCATCCAGCGGCGAGGTGTCAGCCAGCGCCTCGCCGAGCCGCGCCGCCAACGCAGCGACCGGCTCCTCGATCGCCTCTGCGGTGGCACCGGTAGCGAGATCCCAGACCGGGACGACCAGGCCGTCCGCGCGGAACGCCCCGACGTAGCGGGATCCCTCGCCGAGCCCGTCGGAGTTGGCGGCGTGGAGGCGGGCCAGCGCGTCGAGCAGGGCGTCCTCGTCGTGCGGGACGACCCAGCGCACGTGGTTGCGCTCCCCGATCTCGCACCAGTACGCGGCCTCGACGCTGGTCAGACGCTCGGTCGGCACGACCGCCTCGTTGGCCCGTTCCATGGACTCCACGACATCCGGGGTCCGCTCCTCGAGCCCGTCAAGCCAGAAGTCGAACCCACTGTGAACCTGGACGGTCAGCGGCACGGTCAGGTCGAGCAGGTCCTGGAGCCGGGGTCCGGGGCCGGGCAGGCTGCTCGGGGCGATGGGGCTCCCTGGCTCTGCCTCGAGGGCACGCTCGAGTGCAACGGCGACGTCCCGGCTGGCGTCTCCGGAACCACCAGCCACCTGGAGACCGACGAAGACGGCGCCGTCCTGCCGCACCAGGCCCGGCCAGGCCATCGGCAGCACGGTCGCGAGGGTGACCCCTGAACCGGCTGCCTCACTGTCAGACAGGGTGAGGGCGGCGGTGGCCGCGGGAACGATCTGGCGCATCGCCACCCAGTCGCACTCGCCGGGCAGGCCCTCGAACGGCCTCGGGACGAACGCTTCGGCCGCCCGGACGCCGGCCCGGCCGTGGCAGGCCTTGTAGCGGCGGCCGGACCCGCAGGGGCAGGGTTCGCGGGCCCCGACGACGGGAACCTCGGCGTCACTGTCAGTCGGCGCGCTGACACGTCGACGAGTGGATTTCGTGCCCATGGGTACGGCCTTCTGGACGGGTGCGGTGGACCGGGCGAGGCTATCCGGCGGTCCGGAAGGCCGCCGCGGCGCTCCCGGTTCGCGCGGTCAGGCTTGGCTGCGCCGCGGCACCTCGGCCCAGACGGTGACCGAGTCCTCGCCTTCGAGCACACCCCACTGGGCGCTGACCGTACGCACGATGTCCAGGCCCCGACCTCCGAGATCGGTGACCGACGCGACGCCGGCACGGGGCCTGGTCCCGCCACCGCCGTCGGTGATCTCGATGTGCAGGACGTCGGCGCGGATCTCCCAGCGGACCGTGATCTCACCGTTGGCCAGGGGCGCGGCGTGCTTGACGGCGTTGCTGACCAGCTCCGAGATGACCAGAACGGCATCCTCACGGTCTTCGGAGGCAACGCCAGCGGCAGCCAGCCGATCGGCGATGGTGTGCCGGGCCATCCTGACGCCAGTGCGCTCGTGCGGGACGGAGACGGAGGGTCGCGCCTCTCCCTGATCCGCCGCCGTGGCCATCAAGAGCGAACGCCTCCTGCTTCGACTGGTGCGAGCCGCACCTTCCAGCGCGGACTCGTCAGCAAAGGTTGCCCGTACGGACCGCCGCGAAACGCCCTCGTCAGCGTCGGCCCAGCGCGGCGAGCACCCGCGCCGGGCGGTTGGTGATGATGGCGTCGACCGCGAGGTCTCGGCAGAGCGCAATGTCCTCGTGGGCGTCCACGGTCCACACGTGGACCTGCTTACGCCTGGCGTGAGCCTTCTCCACGTACGAAGGAAAGGCCCGCACGATGTCGATGTTCGGGCCGGCGATCGTCACGTGCGGCGGCAGCGTCCCGTTGCGATATCGCACCGGGACCCGGTCCATGAGCAGCACCGTGCTCACGTCCGGCGCGAGATCGCGCATCCTCCGGAGCGAGATCGGGCTGAAGCTCATCACCCGCACGGGCGACCGCGTGCCCGTCCAGCCGAAGTGGTCCAGCAGATGCACGAGCCGCCGCTCGACGAGGCCGGCGTAGCGGGTCGGGTGCTTGGTCTCGATGGCGACGCCGAGGGGGCGGCCGGTGTCCTTGACGGCGGCGAGCAACGACTTGAGGGTGAGGATCTGCGAGCGGTTGCGGTCGGGGATCTCGGGGTCCTCGAAGTCTTCCCAGGTGTCCCGCCACGACCCCCAGTCGAGCTCAGTCAGCTCGGCGAGCTCGAGGGTGGACAGCACACCCTTGCCGTTCGAGGTGCGGTCGATGCGGCGGTCGTGGACGCACACGAGGTGCCCGTCCTTGGTGAGGCGTACGTCACACTCGAGGGCGTCAGCGCCGTCCTCGATGGCGCGCAGGTAGGCGCTCAGCGTGTGCTCCGGCGCCTCGTCGGACGACCCGCGGTGCGCCACGACCTGAACCTGAGCCCGGTGCCCGTCGTCCGCCACCACGCGCTCGATGATTCCACCTGAGGTGCTCGGCCATGTGCCCGCAGGTGCCAGACGCGCCGATTCCGTCAATCCGGAGCGAACCCTTACGGTCTGATGATGCACCGATTCGTCATCCCGATGCTCCTTGCCAGCCTGGCGTTGACCGGCTGCTCGGTCTTCTCCTCCGATGATCCCGCTCCTGGGACGGCCGGGACGCCGAGCGAGTCGCCGAGCGAGTCGGCCAGCAGCGAGCCCACGGGCAAGCCGGTCACCGCCGAGTTCTTCGGCCTTCACGACCACGACCCGGTCGGCGACGCCCCCGCCGGCTGGCCGCAGACGAAGTTCGGGTCCTACCGGGCCTGGGACGCGGCCGTGACCTGGCGCGAGATCGAGCTGGCGCCCGATCAGTTCAGCTTCGACCGGCTCGATGCGATGGTCGACACGGCCGAGTCGCACGACACCGGTGTGCTGCTCGTTCTCGGCCAGACACCGGCGTTCCACGCCAAGCAGCCGACCGCCGAGAGCTTCTACGGCGAAGGTGCAGCCTCGCCGCCGAAGCTGAAGGCCTGGAAGACCTACGTCCGCACTGTCGCGGAGCGGTATGCCGGACGCAACGTTGAGTACCAGGTGTGGAACGAGCCCAACGTGTCCGGCTTCTGGAGCGGCAGCCCGCAGGCGATGGCAAACCTGACCAAGGCGACGTACGACGTGCTGAGCGAGATCGACCCCAAGCCGCTGCTGGCGGCCCCGGCGCTCGTGACCAGGCTGTCCGGTCAGCGGTCGTGGATCAATCGCTACTACGGCTCCACCGTCGACGGGCAGCCGGTGAGCGACTTCTTCGACGTGGTGTCCTTCCAGCTCTATCCCGCGGCCGAGGGCACGCCGGAGACGTCGATGGAGTTGCTCGTCGCGATGCGCGAGATGCTCGCGACTTACGGGGTGGACAAGCCGATCTGGAACAGCGAGATCAACTACGGGCTCACCGGCGTCGAGGTCGAGCCGACCGGCGCGAAGCAGCAGCAGGCGAATGTCGCGCAGACCTACATCCTCAACGCCGCCAACGGGATCGAGCGGGTCTACTGGTACGGCTGGGACCAGCAGCTGATCGTCGACACCCTGCTCACCGAGGGCGATGCCGCCACAGCGACCAAGGCGGGCGAGGCGTTCAAGACGGTGCGGAAGTGGCTGACCGGTGCGACCGTGTCCTGCAGCCAGGATGCGCAGGGCACCTACGCCTGCACGTTGAACGGCCCGGCGGGGCAACAGACCGTGTTCTGGAACCCAGACGGCGACGCCAGGGTGACTGTGCCCGAGGGCGCCGACCAGGCGCAGGAGGTCGGCAGCAAGGCGCAGCCCGCCTCCGCAGGTTCCACTCTGGATGTGGGCATCCTGCCCGTACTGGTCGACGCCGTGGGATGAGAGTCCTCGTTGTTCACAACCGCTACCGGTCTGAGGTTCCGTCGGGCGAGAACGTTGCGGTGGACTCCGAGATCTCTGCCCTGGTGGCCGCCGGTGTCGATGTCGTGACCTATCTGCGATCGAGCGATGAGATTTCTCAGATGTCGACGGCAGAGAAGGCCACGGTGCCTTTGCAGGCGGTCCACTCGCGGCGAGCCGTCGCTGACCTGGATCGGCTGATCAAGTCGGCGCGGCCCGACGTTCTGCACCTGCACAACCCGTTCCCACTCATCTCCTGGTCAGCCGTCCGCGTCGCGCATCGGCTCGGCGTTCCAGTCGTGGTCACCCTTCACAACCACCGGCACAGCTGTATGAGGGGAAGCTACTTCCGAGACGGCCAACCCTGCACTCTGTGCCGGGGCAAGTCGCTGCCCTGGCCGGCCGTCCAGCACGGCTGCTACCGCGACTCTCGCCTGCAGAGCATGCCGATGGCGGCCGCCTTCGCCGCCCATAGATCTGACCAGCGAGCGGTGGACCGCTACATCGCGCTGACTCGGGCCGGTGCCACCAGCATTCTCGAGTCCGGGATCGCCACGCCAGAACAGGTGGTGATCCGGCCGAACACCGTTTCGGACCCGGGGCCGGCGACGCCACCGGGACAGGGTCTGCTGTTTGTTGGTCGGCTCACCGCCGACAAGGGAGTCCTCATGCTGTTGGAGGCATGGCGTCGCGCCGAGGCGCCCTTCGGGACCCTGACGATCATCGGCGATGGACCCGAGCTCGAGGCTGTCGGGGCCGCGGCTACAGCATCCCCCAACGGCATCGTGGCGCTCGGCGCGCTGGACCCGATGGGCGTCGCAGATGCTATGCGGCAATGCGCGGCCGTCGTGGTGCCCTCGACGTCCCCGGAGGGGCTTCCTTTGGTCGTCCTGGAGGCCTTCGCCCACGCCCGGCCGGTCATCGCGACCCGCGGTGGGGGGCTGACTGACGTCGTTGGCGAGGCAGTTGGCTGGATCTCGGAGCCAACGGTCGAAGGCTTGGCGGCTGTGCTCCGAGACGCAGCGCGAGCCGGGGGCGTCGAGCGCGGCACCGCGGCTCGTTCGGCGTATGAGACGAAATTCGCCACGGACGTCGTCATCCGCCAGCAGATCTATATCTACGAGCGCGTGATCGACGAGCGGCGTACGCGGCGTTGAGCTGGGGGAACGGCGCGTCCTCGGCCAGCAGTGAGCGGGCACGATCGCCAGCTTGCCTGCCGCGCATGATTGCCGAGTCCCGCGACGAGAGATGCGTCATCGCCACGGCCGCCGACGTCGCGTCCGCGGCGTAGACAGCTGCGCCTCCGGCGAACCAGCGCAGGCTGGGAAGGGGGGACAGCACGACTGCGCGCCGGGCCCACATAGCCTCCTGGACCGCAAAGGGCACGCCTTCGAAGCCGCTGAACAGGCACACGGCCCAGGCAGCGGAGACGTTCTCGACCACGTCGCTGGACTCACCGAGCACCTCGACCGGGGCACCGAGACGATCGACCAGCTCGCGGATCTCGGACAGTCGCGGGCCGCCACCGAGCATCACTCCGCGCAGGTCATGAGTTGCCGCCGCTAGGGCACACGCCTCGACGAAGACCTCCGGCCGCTTGGGTGAGTCCATGCGGCCGATCCACACAAATGTGGGGCGCGCCGACATCTCTGACTCCGGAACGGCGCCCATTCCGGCGAGCCGCGGGCTGGCGTGCAGGGTCGTCTGCCAGCGTCCGGGGGCGGGAGCTGCGCTGTAGGCCTCGACCGCCAGCCACGAGGCAACGAAGCGGGCCCCTGTCCGCAGTGCTGCGCCGGTGGAGCCCTGCCCGTCGACCCGGCCAGCACCGTGCATGGTGACGTAGGGCACCCGTCCTGCCAACAGGGCGACCATCTGCGACCGGGTTCCGTGGGCATGGACGATTCTCGGGCTGTGCTGTCGCA
>JBBRVU010000202.1:0-7031 GCA_038246575.1 Actinomycetes bacterium
CCGGCCGGGGCCGACGAGGACCGGACCAACGAGGTCAACTCCGAGGCGTCCCCGGGACGCAGCACCAACGCCGCAGCAACCGACATACACCATTGTCCCGCATCACGAACCGTCTAAGGACTAGCGACACGCGACACTAGGGCATCTTCGGGTGTGGGAGTGGGGGCCGGCTGCTGGTAGGTCGTGCGGGTGCGGATCATGGCGAGCAGCACGTCGACGCGGCGGCGGGCAAGGCAGATGAGGGCGGCGTTGTGGCGCTTGCCTTCGGCGCGTTTGCGGTCGTAGTAGGCCCGGGACACCGGGTCGCCCAGACTGGCGAATGCCGACAAGTACAGCGCGGACTTCAGGGCGTGGTTGCCGCGCTGGGAGCGGGTCTCGCCGCGGATGGAGGACCCTGATCTGTGGGTCACGGGGGCGAGGCCGGCGTAGGCGGCCAGATGGCCGGGGGTGGGGAACGCTGAGCCGTCGCCGACGATGGTGAGCCAGATGATCGCGGTCCTGACGCCGACGCCGGGCATCGAGGTCAGGACCTCGGCAAGAGGGTGGTCCTCCAGGCGGGTCTCGAGGTCCTCGGCCAGGGCATTGCGCTCGGCGTGCACCGCGGCGAGCTGGGCGGCGACCCCGGCGATCACCCGCCCGAACTCGGCCGTGCCCGGGACGGTCACGGTCTGAGCGTCCAGGGCGGTGAGGATCTTGCCGGGGAAGGTCTTGGCCAGCCGCGGAGACCGCTTCCGCATGAGGTCGGCGATGCGTGCCGCGCCGAGCTGGCGCAGCGCGGTCGGGGTCGGGGCGGCGCCCAGCAGCGCCAGGACCCCCGGGCGGTCGAAGTGCTTGCCCAGCAGGCGTTCCAGCGCCGGGTGCACGTGCAGCAGCGCGTCCCGCAGTCGGTTGGTCAGCCGGGTCGCCTCGGCGGCGAGGTCGGCGTCGTAGCCGGCCAGGACCGTGAGCCCGGCCAGCGCCTCGTCGTCCTTGCTGACCCGCCGCAGGGTGTGGGGCATGGTGCGGGCGGCGTCGGCGATGACGTACGCGTCGCGCGCGTCGGTCTTGCCCTGGCCGGGGTGCAGGTCCGCGATCCGGCGCATCGCCAGACCTGGCAGGTAGGCGACGTCGATGCCCATGTCCCGAGCGACGGCAATCGCGAGCGCGCCGATGGAGGCCGGCTGATCAACGATCAGCAGCACGCGACCATCGGCGGCGAGGCCGGCCAGGACGTGATGCAGCGCGGCCTCGTCGTTCGGCAGCGCCTTGTCGTGCAGGCGCGCGCCGTCGACGTCGAGCGCGCACGCGTGATGCTCACCCTTGCCGACGTCGAGCCCGACGAACACTGCGTACGGCGCCCGCTGGTTCTTACCCGATCCCGACAACTACGGCCTCCTCGTTCGATGCGGCCAGGCCGACCGGGACACCCGCGCCGGCAGCCACGTTACGAACAGGCCTCAGTCAAGGGCTCAGGTCTCTATCAGCGGTCACTGGCATCCGCCGGCTCCGGTGACAACACCCCCCAGATCATCGACGACAGGGGCAATCAGTCATGCCGGAACCGGTGGCCTGGACCCCCCTCTCAGGGGCTGCCAGGAAGGTAACGGGGGCGTGGGGGTCAGGCGCGCGCCGTCGTTGTGGCAAGCGCGCCTGTCCGCACGAGCGAGCGCAAGGCCTCCTGCGTGTCCGCGTCTGTCGAGTAGAGAATGGTCCCGATCATGCCGCGGGTGAGGAGCACCTTGTAGACGTTGCGCACCAGCCGGTCGAACGCGTCGTCAGGGACCCGCTGCCGGTCACGGAAGTCCGGATCCCGATTGTGCTGACGCCGCGAGATCATCCGACCGTGACGCCAGACCAAGTCCGGACCGAGGATGACGCCCGACCAGTCGTACTCGAACCCCTGCGCCGTATAGACGCAGCCAACCTGGTCGAACCCTGCGGGGTGGGTGGCCCACAGCGGCGCTGGGGGCGCGCCTCCAACTGAGCGGTCTCCCTTGACGTTCCATGGCCGTGCCCAATCACCAATGCGGACGTCGTCGACGAGTGACCCGTCGGGCCGCGGGTCGCTCCACGGCCAGCAGTACCCAGCCGCGATCCGGGCGCCGAATCCCTCCCGGAGCCGCGCGTCGAGGACCGCCTCCATTTCCTCGGGCGAGTCGGCAACGCGGACGTCGAAGGCCGGATCGCCACGCCAGGACTCGAGTGGTTCGTCACTCAAGCCAAGCAGGGCGAGCACCCAGCGCTCGTATTCCTCGCTTCCGCCACACCGGAACTGCCCGTCGAGCTCAACACGGTGCACGGGCAACGAGAGGGACCGTGCATGGGTTTCGATGTCGGCGACGGTCCCGAGCTCTCCGGGTCTGACGACTTGGTGCTCGTCCAGCAGGAAGACTGGCACGCGCGCGGCGGCGATCAGTTCCTCGACTTGACGACGCCGCTGAGTCCGCAGCCGCGCCGGTGTCCAACGGTCAACCGATGTCTCACGGATTCGGTGCGCCTCGTCAAGGATCAGGACGTCGACGCCGTTGCGTTCTGCGTCGATGAACTGGTTGAAGTACTTGAACAGCCGCTGCGTGCGTGGCGAGCTGCGTCCGGCCACCTTGCGCAGCGTCTGCGTGAATGACCGCGACCCCGTCGCGTGGAGGACGGTGCGCCCGCGTCGAGCCAGTTCCCCCAACAGCGACAGCGCGATGACGCTCTTCCCGCTGCCTGGTCCGCCGCTGACGATGACAACCGACTTGGAGTCGCGCGAGCGCGCGCGCTCCACCTCGTGGAGCACGAGCTGATACGCGAGCTTCTGCTCAGCAAGCAGCGTGAACTGCTCTCGACGCTGGATCTCATCGGCTGCTACGGCCAGCAACTGCTTCGATGGCGCAACGGCAGAGCCAAGCAGCTGGTCCGCGAAGGGCGCGCCAGCTGTGCCTCCTTCGAGCCGGTCGCGGAGAAACCCAAGGAAGCGGTCTCGGTCGGCGCCGGTGAACAGCTGCCCGTGGAGGTCCTGCGGGTAGTCGAACAGTGGCGAGCCGGCCCACGTCGTCGTCGCGTTGTGCAGGTACGCGGCCCCGGCGACGGCGTCCTCACGCCCCTCGAGAACGCGTAAGAAGTCGACAAGGTACTCGCAGTAGCCGCGCACCTGTGCGACGGGATGCAATCGGGGCGCGTGCGGATAGCCGTCGACCAGTACGAGCTCGGGATCGCCGTCCCATGGGCGCGCGGCGGACCATTGCTTGAGTTCGATGACCACGAAGGACGGGCGGCCAGACCACGGATGGCGGCCGGCTAGAACCACGTCGGCTCGCTTCGATGTCAAGGGGAGGTGGTGCTCCAGCAGCACCTCGACGCTTTGTAGCCCTGCTTCTGTCAGGTCGCGCGCCAACACGGGCAGACTTCGCTCCCACGACCGGATCTCACCCGGGGACGCGCGACGACCCGTGTGCTGGCGCATCTGCTCGGCCAGGCGCACAGCCAGTGTCCCCTCGAAGGAGAGCGCGGCGAACCCGCTCGCCGAGTGGCGCAACAGCGTCACGGTCAGGTCCCCCAGGGCAGCACGAGACAACTCGTGCGGGTGGGGGCATGTCCTGAGCGGAAGCCCGTCGGGCCGCGCAGCGACTCTACACACGCGTCCGGCCGTGGTGCGACGGAATGAGGGGGTTCGTGCCTGACCCTTGGGTGGTCGACGCACGTCGTACTACTGCAGCGCCTGTCTTTCACCAGGACGGTTGATCTTTCTTGTTGACCTTCGCCGGCCGGGATCGCGTCGCGGACGCAATCTGCGCCTGCGGATGCCGCGGTGCCGTGACCGGGTGCTGGTTCGGTCGTGGGTGGCTGGAGTTAGTGCGGCGGTTCGGACTCGCAGCGGCCTCAGCAGCGCGTACAGCCGGGACAACGCAGCCACGAGCGCGCGCGACCAGGGCCAGGTTTCGGCGCTGCGCAGCCAGCGCCGGCGCTGCACGCAGGTGACTGCAGCAAGCAAGGTCGTGCCGCTTGGCGCATTGCTCGCCGGCGGGGAGTGGCGGGGGACGCCATGGCGACGGCTGGGCAGAGGCTTGAGGGCTGCGTGCGGCAGCTCGCCGAGCCGTTCCAGCGCAGCGAGATCATCGGGTGGATCCGGCGCCCCCTCCCGACCTGTCCGAGGCATCCCGGCATCCAGCGGGAGACCGGCAACGCCGGCCGACCGGCTCGTGCTCGACGACCCGTTCGCGTTCGTGCTCGCGGTGATCTTCGAGCAGGGCATCGTCGCCGGGCGGTCGTGGCGGGCCCCGTACGATCTCCGGCAGCGCCTCGGACACCTTGGCCTCGCCCGGATGCCACCGGAGTCCGCAGGCGGTGCGGTCCCCGATCCAGCAGCCCCCCGAAGCTGCACCGCCACGTCGAGAACGTGCAACCTGGATCGTCGCGGCCGCGCGAAAGGTGATGGTCGAGTACGGCGGTGATGCGGCGCCCATCTGGGCGGGTCGGCCCACGGCGGCGGAGTCGCAGCGGCGGCTGGACGCGTTCGCCGGCATCGGGCAGAAGAAGGCGGCGAGGGCGGCGGAAATGCTCGAGCGAGATCTCGGCGTCGCAGTCGCCGACATGACCGGCTCTGACAGCGCCTACGACGTGCACGTGCGGCGGTTGTTCCTGCGTACCGGGCTGGCCGAGCGGGACGACCCCGACCACATGATCGAGGCGGCTCGCCGGGCCTACCCGCAGCGGCCGGGGACGATCGGCGCGCCCGCGTGGGTGGTCGGGCGGCGGTGGTGCACCGCAGGCGTGCCGGACTGCCCCTGGATGCCCGCTGGGCCGGGTGTGCCCGAAGCTCGTCGGGCGCGCCGCTGGCGTCAGCGGTGCCTGAGCCGCGCGACTTGCTCGTCCAGCAGCCGAGCAGCGCGATGGTGGCCACCGTCATGCCATCAGGCAGAGGGCATGGTGAGTCGGCGCCGGCTCATCGCCCGACGGCTACGCATCGTGCTGCCATGATGAGGTGATGCGGACAACGCTCGACATCGATGCCGCTGTCCTCGTCGCCGCTCGCCATCTGGCGCAGGAGCGCGGGATTTCGCTCGGGGCGGCGGTGTCGGAGCTCGCTCGCCGCGCGCTGCAGGGGCGAGGCATCGCCATGAACGACGGGCTTCCGGCCTTCATCGTGGACCAGAGCGACGACCTCATCACGCCGGACATGGTGCGAGCGGCGAACGAGACCTGGTGATTCCACATTCGAGTCGCCAGGGACGGGTGAGGCGCCAGCCGGCGCCACATCAGCCCCTGCGATTGCGAATGTGGGTCAAGGGGGAGAGACCGCGGCGGCGTCGCAGCGCTGGACGTCACAGATCGCGCAGCCCCTTCGCCACGGGGCCACGGCCTTCGGCGCCGGCGTGAACCGGCCGCGGGGGCGCCGTGCCGGTGTCCATGGTGCGAGCCTGCCGTGGTGAGCGCAGGTTTCATCGAGGACGACCTGAGCCGTCCCGTGCAGACCGGGAGGCCGGTCCGGCGGGTTGTGTCGCTGGTGCCGTCGCTGACCGAGGCGATCGCGGAATCGGCTCCCGGGATCCTTGTGGGAGCGACCGATTGGTGCACCCACCCGGCCGACCTGGACGTCACCCGCGTACGCGGCACCAAAAGTCCGGATGTCGGCCGCATCATCGGGCTGGCGCCGGACCTCGTCGTCGCCAACCAGGAGGAGAATCGCCGCGTCGACGTCGAACGGCTCGAGGCGGCCGGGATCCCGGTGTGGGTGACCACACCAGCGACCGTGCCCGCGGCGCTGGAGTCGCTGGGTCGGCTGCTCAGCGTGGCGCTCGATGTGGGCGACGAGCCCGGCTGGCTGCGCGTGGCGCGGGACGCGTGGGCCGGCCCGCCGCCGCCGGTACGCGCCTGCGCGGTCGTCTGCGTCTGGCGGGACCCGTGGATGGTGGTCGGGCCCGGGACGTTCACCGGGGACCTGCTGCGCCGGCTCGGCATCGCGAACGCGTACAACGGTGCCGACGGCCGCTATCCGCACACCACGCCCGATCAGATCCTGGCGCGAGCGCCCGATCTCGTTGTGCTGCCTGACGAGCCATACGCCTTCACCGAAGACGACGGTCCGGAGGCCTTCCCTGGGCTCGCCTGCCGGCTGGTCAGTGGCCGGCTGCTCACCTGGTACGGCCCCAGCCTCGCCACCGCCCGTCCCGATCTGATCGCTGCACTGCTTGAGTGACCAATCCACAGCCTCAACGGCGGAGGCGGTTCGCGGTGGGACGGCACCTGCTGGCTGCATGGCCGAGGTCGGGCGGGCAGGTGTCGGGCACGGGCGCAGCCGCGAACTTCGGGTGTGCCGATTGCGCGACCGCCGCGCGCCTCCTGCCGTGCGGCACCGTGCGCCTCCTGGCAGGGTCGCACCTCGGGCGATCGCCAGGCCAGTACCGCACCGCGGACGGACCCGCGGCGGGCGCCGGACCGGACGGAACGCAGGTATCGGAGGACAGACGACGAGGCGCACACCCTCCACAAGCAAGGGCCGCGGCCCCGACCGGACCGACGTACTCTGCCACCGTGGGCCCCGACGTCCAGTACGGCAGCGACCTGGCGGCGCGGAAGGCACTCGGTGACTCCGCTCGGCTCTGGGCGAATGCTGAGGCGAACCGCGTCCTGGACGATCTCGTCGAGGGTTCGGACTCCCTCTGCCTCGACGAGTTGCACGCACGCCTGGTCGGGCGTCTGTGTGATGCAGGGATCGTCGTCCCGGCCGGTTCGCTGGCCGTCCGACGGCAGTTGGAGCGGCGCCTCACCATGGGGCGGGCCTCGCAGCAGTGATCTCATCACTCGGTCGCAGGTCTCTCACGCGCGGCCGCGCCGCCCCAGGTAGATCCAGCCCCACTCGTCCAGGGCCTCGACTAACACGCCGATGTAGAGGACGCCGAACTCGTCGACCTATGCCGACCTCGGCATAGCTCGACCTATGCCGACCCCGTGACTATGCCGAGGGCCTTGGGGGCAGGGTCGCCTGGCGAGCCGTCATGCTGCTGACTGCGCGTTCGTCGCTGGTTGAGATGTCTGCATAGTCGCGGGCCAGGCTCGGTCTCCGAGGGAAG
>JBBRVU010000203.1:0-7020 GCA_038246575.1 Actinomycetes bacterium
AGGTGATGCATCGCAAGCGCCCCGCGTTCGTCCCGCTGCACGACCGCTATATCTGGAGGTGCTACGTCGGGAAGGGCACGCCGGTGCCCATCGAGCGGAACCGCACGTGGCAGCGATACATCCCGCTGCTCGCCGCCGCCATCGTTGAAGATCTGCTCCGCGAAGATCAGTGGCTGAAGGACGTCGCGGCGCTTGCTGTCGGACCAGTGCCCATCACGACCCTTCGGGCCCTAGACATAGTCGCCTGGCGGGCTGGCAAGAACGCACAGTCATCCGTCGATGAAGACGACCTCGAGCTCGACGTCGAGGAGGGAGTATCCGCCGACGGATGACGCGTCGGTCGCCTGATCCGGCACCATTGGCTCGTGCTGCACATGAAGCGGGGGCGCTGGGTCGCCCTGGTCATCGCAGTTCTTGTGGTTGCAACATGCGCCTGACAACAAGGCGGCTCCTTCTGGCCAATGTCACTAACGACGACCTGGACGGGCTGCTGGCGGTCGCGCTGAGCAACCCGGAGTTCCTCGCAACTCACGAGGGGTCCGACGGCGACCCGGGCGGATTCAATCGGGACATGCTCGAACGCGACCTGTCCGTCGCGGCTCTCGACCCTGCCCGGCACCCCCTCAGCGTGCGCCTGCGCGACACGGACGAGGTGGTCGGCTGGGCGGAGGTCCTGGACGAGCACCCGCAGGACAGGCTGCCGTGGATCGGGCTGCTCGAGATCCACGCCGACCGTCACCGGCAGGGGCTGGCCACCGAGGCAGCAGCGGCCATCGTCGGCTGGGCACGCGATCGAGGCGCGGCCGCCCTGCGGCTCGGTGTCGACGACCGGAACGACGCAGCTGCAGCGTTCTGGGCCACGCATGGCTTCTTCCCGGTCGACCAGCGCCAGCGAGCGAGCCCACTCGGCACTCTCGGTGTGACCGTGCTCGAACAGACCTTCTGAGCACACGACCGCAGGGGAGCGACGGGTTCGCTGCCTCGCAGATCAGGCCGCGCCTACATCGGCTGGCTCGCCGCCGGTGAGGCGCACCAGCTCGTCGTACGTCGTCGGGAACACCGAATGGGGGTGGCCGGCGGCCGCCCAGATCTCGACGTACTCCGCGAGGTGGGTGTCGACCAGCGTGCGCAGCGGCTCGGGGTGCCCGACCGGTGCGACGCCGCCGATGGCGAACCCGGTGTGGGCCCGCACAAAGTCGGGATCGGCGCGACCGACTTTGGCCGCGCCGACCAGCGCCGCGACCTTGGCGGTGTCGACCCGGTGGCCGCCTGAGGCCAGCACGAGCAGTGGCACGCCGTCGGCGTCGAAGACCAGCGAGTTGGCGATCTGGGCGACCTCGACGCCGAGCTCGTCGGCCGCCTGGGCCGCCGTACGGGCTGAGCCGTCCAGGGTCCGCACCTCGCCGGCCGCGCCGAGCTCGGCCAGCCGGGCGGTGACGCGAGCGACGCTGGGATGGGTGGGCACGCGCCTGAGATTAGTGGTTGGGCCGAAGGGCTTGACGCAGTGTCGGTGGGTGGGGTTACTGTGGGTCTTGTTCGAACGCATGTTCGATACGGGGGTGGGACCCACCCGGCACCGTGGACTCGACCCCCGCGGTGCCGGGAGGGGTCCCGGTCCCGGCACCACCGCCGGCTCGAGCCGCACCCGCCAGCACGAGCCGCACCATCTGGAGGAACGATGACCCGGAGGTACGACGACCCGGTCGAGGTCCGCCGCCGTGACGAGGACCCGGCCGAGTTCCTCTGGCGTGGCCGCTTCTACGCCGTGCGTGAGGTGCTCGCGCGCTGGGTCGAGACCGGGGCCTGGTGGCAGCCGGGAGACCCGAGGAGCTCGGGGGGTCCGGGCCGGGCAGGGGACGCGACACCCGCAGTGCCCGCCGCGCCTGTCGCGCTCGCGGGTGAACGGGAGATCTGGCGGGTGGAGGCCAGCTCCGGCCGGGCCCAGGGTGCCGGGATCTTCGACCTGTGCTTCGACTGGACGGCCGGCGGCTGGACGCTGCTGCGCACCCAGGACTGACGAGACTGACCGGCTGACGAGCGGAAGGACGAGAGATGGCTGCGACAACCGATGTCCTGGTGCGGCGACCGCCGGTGGTGGCCGCGGCCCACGACCTGCTCGCCACCGCACGACACGACCTGGCCGAGGCGATGGTGACCACGGTCGCCACCGAGCGCTACGCCAGCGCCCACCTCGCGGCGTTGCGGACCGCGGCCGCGGTGCTCGCGGTGCGCACCCGCCCGGCCGCGACCAAGCGGCCGCGCAACGTCTGGTCGATGCTGCCGCAGGTGGCGCCCGAGCTCACCGAGTGGGCGGCGTTCTTCGCCGCGGGGGCCAACAAACGAGCCGCGGCCGAGGCCGGGCTGTCCCGGGCGACCAGCCCGCGCGAGGCCGACGACCTGCTGCGCGACACCCAGACGTTCCTCGCTCTCGTCGAGACGACCCTCGGGCTCGACCACCAGCCGGTGATCCCGCACCTCGCTCCCTTGGCTCACCGGGCCAGCTGACTGGCGACACCTCGGGTCCAGCTGTTCCTTCCCTCATCCGCCCCCGTAGCGACAGGCCCCGGCAACCCACGTGTCCAGCGATCCCTTCGTCCACCTCCACGTCGCCTCCGGCTACTCGCTGCGCTACGGCGCGTCGCATCCGCACGTCCTCGTCGAGCGTGCCGCCGAGCACGGCATGGACACCCTTGCTCTCACCGACCGCGACGGCGTCTACGGCGCGGTGAAGTTCGCCAAGGCCGCCCAGGCGGCCGGGATCCGCCCGGTCCTCGGGGTCGACCTCGCGATCGAGCCCTCCGGTCTGCTCGCGACGGCCCACCCGTCGATGCGCGCCCGCCCGGCCCGCAAGCAGCCGGCGCGCGGTGGTGCCGCGGTCGACCCGCGCCACCCGCGGGTCACCCTGCTCGCCCAGGACAAGGCCGGCTGGGCCGCGCTGTGCCGGCTGGTGTCGGCCACCCACCTGCGCGGCGAGCGCGGCAAGCCGGTCACCACCTTCGACCTCGTCGCCGAGCACGTGCAGGCCGCCGCGACCGGCGGCACCAGCACCACCAACGGCAGCGCCCGCAGCGCCGGTGGCCTGCTGGTCATGCTCGGCCCCGGCTCCGAGGTCGGCCGGGCACTGACCGCCCGCCGGCCCGACCTCGCCACCGCCGTCCTCGACCAGTGGCGGGCTGCCGTCGACCACACCGACCTGCTGCTCGAGGTCGTCTGCCACCGCGGGCCCGACGACCTGCCCCGCGCCGCCCGGATGCTGCGCTTCGCCACCGAGGCACGCACCACCGCAGTGCTCACCAACGCGGTCCGCTACGCCGACCGCGCCGACGCCCCGACCATCGACGTCCTCGACGCGTCCCGGCGGCTGGTGGCCCTCGACCCGCGCCACGTCGACCGGGTCAACGCGGAGGGATTTCTCAAGTCCGGCAAGGAGATGGCGCTGGTCGCCGAGGAGATCGCCCGCGCGGCCGGCGCCGACGAGCGGGCTGCCCACCACCTGCTGGCCACCACCCGACGGGTCGCCGACAGGTGCGCGGTCGACCCGCGGGCCGACCTGGGCATCGGTGAGGTCCACTTCCCGGACCTGCAGGTCCTCGGAGCCGGCGCAGTTCCCGGCGAGGACCCGGTCCGGGCTGCCGCGCGGGTGCTGCGCGAGCGCTGCGAGGCCGGGTTCGGCCGCCGCGCGATGGTCGCGACCCGTGAGGTCCGCGAGCGACTCGAGGCCGAGCTGTCGGTCATCGACACGTTGGGCTTCCCGTCGTACTTCCTCACCGTCGCCGACGTCGTCGACCTCATCCGCGAGATGGGCGTACGTGTTGCCGCGCGCGGGTCGGGGGCCGGCAGCCTGGTCAACTACCTGCTCGGCATCTCCGGGGTCGACCCCATCCGGCACCGATTGCTGATGGAGCGGTTCCTGTCCCCGTTGCGGGCCGCGCTGCCCGACGTCGACGTCGACGTCGAGTCCGCCCGGCGCACCGAGGTCTACGAGCGGATCCTCGAGCGCTTCGGCGGCGAGCGGGTGGCCTGCGTGTCGATGATGGACACCTACCGGGTGCGCCACGCGATCCGCGACGTCGGTGCGGCGCTCGGGCTGCCGCCCGCCGAGATCGACCAGGTGGCCAAGGCTTTTCCGCACATCCGGGCCCGCGACGTGCACGACGCGCTCGAGGAGCTGCCCGAGCTGCGCGCGTCCCGGCTCGGCGTGCACGGCCCCGGTTCCTTCGATCTGCTCTTCCGTCTCGTCGAGCGTCTCGACGGCCTGCCGCGCCACGTCGCGCTGCACCCGTGCGGCGTACTGCTCTCCGACACGACGTTGCTCGACCGCACACCGGTCGAGGCGAGCTGGCTGGGCTTCCCGATGAGCCAGTTCGACAAGGACGACGTCGAGGAGCTCGGCCTGCTCAAGCTCGACGTGCTCGGCATCCGGATGCAGTCGGCGATGTCCTACGCCCTGGACGAGGTCGTGCGCGTCGACGGCGGTCCGGTGATCGACCTCGACGACCAGCAGCAGGTGCCCCTCGACGACCCGGACACGTTTGCGCTGATCCAGTCGACCCGCACCCTCGGGATGTTCCAGATCGAGTCACCGGGCCAGCGCGAGCTGGTCGGCAAGTTCGGCCCCGAGACCTTCGACGACCTCATCACCGACATCTCGTTGTTCCGGCCCGGCCCGGTCAAGAGCGACATGGTCACCCCGTTCCTCAAGGCCCGGCAGGGCTGGGCGGAGCCGCAGTACCTGCACGAGTCGTTGCGCTACGCCCTCGAGGAGACCTGCGGTGTCGTGGTCTTCCACGAGCAGGTGCTGCAGATCGTGTCGACGTTCACCGGGTGCAGCCTCGCCGAGGCCGACGAGGTGCGCCGCGCGCTGGGCACCACCGACGGCCAGCCCGAGGTGGAGGTGTGGCTGCGCCCGCGTGCCTATGCCCGCGGCTACGACGTCGCCACCGTCGACACGGTCTGGAAGGTGCTCAAGGCGTTCGCGTCCTTCGGGTTCTGCAAGGCCCACGCCGCCGCGTTCGCCCTGCCGACCTACCAGTCGGCGTGGCTCAAGACCCACCACACCGCGGCCTTCCTCGCCGGGGTGCTCACCCACGACCCCGGCATGTACCCCAAGCGGCTGATCCTCGACGACGCCCGCCAGTTCGGCATCGCGGTGCTCCCGCTCGACGTCAACCGCTCCGACGCGACCTACCGCATCGAACGCGTCGCCGCCGAGGACGCGTCCCAGTCTGACCAGCCCGACCAGCCCGACCAGCCATGGCTGCGGGCTCGCGGCTACGGCATCCGGCTCGCGCTGTCCGAGGTCAAGGGCATCTCCGAGGCCGAGGTCGCCCGCGTCGTGGCCGGCCAGCCCTACGGCTCGCTCTCGGACTTCTGGGGCCGGGCCACGGTGTCGCGTCCGGTCGTGGAGCGACTCGCCCTCACCGGCGCATTCGACGACCTCTACTCGCTGCGCCCCGAGGGCACCAGCGGCAGCACCCGCAGCCGGCTGACCCGTCGTGACCTGCTGCTGCAGGTCGGCGAGCTGGACCGGTGGTCGCGCGCGGTCGCCCGTGGCCGCGGCCGGGGTCGCCGGGCGCCGGCGGAACGGCCGGCCGTCCCCACGACCGGGCTGCCGACGGATTCGCCGACCCGGCCCCCGGACGTACGCATGCTGGCCGCGCGCCAGTCCCAGGCCGCCCGGCCGGTGGAGGTCGCGTCGATCCAGCTGGCCCTCGACCTCGACGACGCGCCGCACTCGGTGGCCCCGAGCGGGCTGCCGGAGATGACCGGTGCCGAGCGCGTACGGGCTGAGCTCGAGGTGCTCGGCCTCGACGCCACCCGTCACGTGGTCGACTTCTACGAGTCGTTCCTCGCCGCACTGGGGGCCACTCGGGCGCCGGACCTGGTGCGCTGCCGCAGCAAGGCGGAGGTCCTCGTGGCCGGGGTGAAGGTTGCCACCCAGACCCCGCCGATCCGCTCCGGCAAGCGAGTCGTGTTCGTGACCCTCGACGACGCCCGCGGCCCGGTCGACGCGACGTTCTTCGAGGACGCCCAGGGTCCCTACGCGGCCACGCTGTTCCACTCGTGGCTGCTGGTGATCCGCGGGGAGGTGCGCCGCACCGGGCCGCGCGGGGTGTCGTTGCGCGCCACCGGGTGCTGGGAGCTCACCGAGCTGCACGAGGCCTGGCGCCACGGTGGCCTGGACGCGGTCGCCGACCTGATGGCCGCCGTCGGGCCGGTCACCGGCCTGTCGGTGACCGGAGCGGCGGAGAGCCGCTCGTCGCGACCGGTGATGACCCGGCCGCCGACGGGGTCCAGCGCCGAGGTCTACGAGCCGCGCGAGGTGGGCGGCGGGGGAGCGGCCGGGGGGATGTCCCGCCCCGCGCACGGCCGGCGGGTGCTGGTGCACCCCAGTGGGTTCCGCCAGTCGCCCTATGCCGACATCAAGCCGCCCGGTGAGGACGCCGCGGCGATGCCGCGCAAGGCCGTCGCCCGCGCGGAAGCCGCCAAGGCGCCGCGCAAGCTGTGGCACTCCAGTCCCGGGAGCTCGGGCGGATGACGGCCGACCTCAGTAGCCTGCACTGCGTGCCCGCCATCTCGCCGACCTCGCCCGACCGCTCGGTGCGGACCGCCGTGATGTGGGACCTGGTGCAGGACACGATCGGGAGCCGGACCGGCGCCGGCTCCGCCGGCGACCAGGCCGGCGACGAGTCCCTCGCGCTGGACGTCCTCGACGTGGGTGGGGGCACCGGTGGGTTCGCGGTGCCGCTGGCTGCCCAGGGCCACCGGGTGACCGTCGTCGACCCGAGCCCCGACGCCCTGGCCTCCCTGCAGCGGCGGGTCCGCGAGGTGGGCGTCACCCTCACCGCGCTCCAGGGCGACGCCGCCGGGCTGCTCGACGTCGTGACGCCGGAGTCGGCCGACCTCGTGCTCTGCCACGGCGTGCTCGAGCACGTCGACGCCGTCGCGCCCGCGGTCGCCGCACTGGCGCAGGTGCTCCGCCCCGGCGGCACCCTCAGCGTGCTGGCCGCCCAGAGCAAC
>JBBRVU010000204.1:0-6993 GCA_038246575.1 Actinomycetes bacterium
CCGGCGACCGACCCCAGCCCTCGACGGTGCCCTCGTCGGCCGCCTTCTTCTCGTCGGCGGCGCCGAGGTCGACCCAGTCGCCCTGCGCCAGCAGCCAGGCGTGCAGGTCCTCGACCGCCTGCAGGTGATAGCGCAGGGTGGTCGACCCGACCTGACAGACGAGCACGGGCGGGTCAGCCTGCTCGTCCCGGTACATCGTGTACCCGGACTTGCCGGGGGCGGTCGTGAGCGCCCAGGGGTCGTCTTTGGTACCGCTGCCTGTGGCCATCCCGCCACTGTGTCGCTGGGGGTGAACCGCCGTCAATGGCTGGACAGCTGTCCGCTCAGCCGGCCGTGCATGCCCTCGCTGGCCTCGTTGAGACCGAGGATGCGCACGGTCTTGCCGCGGAGGGCGTACTTGTGGGTGATCGCGTCGAGGGCCGCCACCGATGAGGCGTCCCAGACATGAGACATCGACAGGTCGATGACCACCTTGTCCGGATCGTGCGCGTAGTCGAACTGGTGCACGAGGTCGTTGCTGGAGGCGAAGAACAGCTCACCGTGCACCGAGTAGATGACCTCGCTGCCGTCCGGGTCGGTGACCGAGGTCACCTCGACCAGGTGCGCGACCCGCCGGGCGAACAGCGTCATGGCGGTCAACGTGCCGGCGATCACGCCGTACGCCAGGTTGTGCGTGGCCACCACCACGGCGACGGTGACGAGCATGACCGAGGTCTCGCTCTTGGGCATCCGGCGCAACGTCGCCGGTGCGACGCTGTGCCAGTCGAAGGTCAGCCCGGCGACCACGATCATCACCGCGACCAGGGCGGCCATCGGGATGATCGCCACGACCGGTCCGAGGGCAACGACCAGGATCAGCAGGAAGACCCCGGCAAGGAACGTCGAGAGCCGGGTGCGCGCGCCGGAGGTCTTCACGTTGATCATCGTCTGGCCGATCATCGCGCAGCCGCCCATGCCACCGAACAGTCCGGTGACGGTGTTCGCGATGCCCTGGCCCCAGGACTCGCGGGTCTTCGACGACGGCGTGTCGGTGATGTCGTCGACCAGCTTGGCCGTCATCAGCGACTCCATCAGACCGACGAGGGCAAGCGCGAAGGCGTACGGGGCGATGAGCCGCAGCGTGGCCAGGTCGTAGGGGACGTCGGGCACACCGAATCGCGGCAGTGACTTGGGCAGCGCCCCCTCGTCGCCGACCGTCGGGACGGCGAGCGCGGTGGCTGTCGTGAGCACTGTGAGCACGATGATGGCGACCAGCGGCGCAGGCACCGCCTTGGTCAGCCGCGGCAGGCCGAGGATCAGCGCCAACGCGAGCAGCACCAGGGGGTAGACGACCCACGGCACGTCGACGAGGTGCGGGAGCTGGGCCAGGAAGATGAGGATGGCCAGCGCGTTGACGAAGCCGACCATGACGCTGCGCGGCACGAAGCGCATCAGCCGGGCGACGCCGAGCGCGCCGAGGGCGATCTGGATCAGCCCGCCGAGGATGACCGCGGCGACCAGGTAGTCCAGCCCGTACTCCTTGGCCAGCGGCGCGACCACGAGAGCGATCGCTCCGGTCGCCGCCGAGATCATCGCCGGGCGGCCACCGGTGAACGAGATGACGACCGCCATCGTGAACGAGGCGAACAGGCCGACCCGCGGGTCGACGCCGGCGAGGATCGAGAACGAGATCGCTTCGGGGATCAGAGCGAGTGCGACGACCAGCCCGGCGAGGACCTCGGTGCGCGCGACCCGGGGCGAGAGCCACTCGGGTCGTTGGGGGCGGGGGACGGACATCCGGACAGACGGGCGGCGTGCATGGCGGACCGGCATGAGCTCCTGCAGTCGAAGGCCCACGCGGGCACGAAACGCACGCAGACAGGGATGAGTGCCGCTGAGGATCAGTCAGAGGCGAACAGTGGGGCAGTCAGGGCGAACGTCGGGCCAGTCGAGCGGGCCCCGCAACGTTCTTCGGCACGATCATAACGGCAGTTGAGGCGCGCCAGCGACGCGGCGCTCCAGGTCGAGCAGCAGCCGCTTGCGGTCCAACCCGCCGCCGTAGCCGGTCAGCGAGCCGTTCGCGCCGATGACGCGATGGCACGGGACGATCACCGAAATGGGGTTGCGCCCGTTGGCCAGCCCGACCGCACGCGAGGCCTTGGGGTTGCCGACCCGCCCGGCCAGCTGGCCGTAGTTGATGGTCTCGGCGTACGGGATCGCCCGGAGCGCGAGCCAGGTGGCCTGCTGGAAGTCGGTGCCTGCCGGGTCGAGGGGCAGCTCGAAGCCGGTGCGCTCGCCGGCGAAGTACTCGACGAGCTGGGCGACTGCCTGGTCGAGCACGGCGCACGGTGCCGCCGACCAGCTCGGGTCGGCCGTGCCGTCGAAGAGCAGCCGGGTCAGGGATGTGCCGTCGCTGGTCAGCAGCAGGGGCCCGACCGGGCTGTCGATCGTGGTGACGTAGGTCGTCGAGCTCATGAGGACTTCCTTCTGTCGGTGGTCGGTCGCGTGGCGACGTCCCAGAGGTGCATGAGGGCGTAGGCCCGCCAGGGCCGCCAGGCCGCCGCGCGCTCGGCCGCGGACCGCGGGTCCCCGGCGGCCCCGAGCCGTTCGAGCCCGCGGCGTACGCCCAGATCGCCGGCGAGGAAGGCGTCCGGGTCACCGAGCACCCGCATCCGCAGGTAGTCGGCGGTCCAGGGCCCGATGCCGCGCATGGCCAGCAGCGCCGTCTCGGTGGCATCCCGGTCGGCGCCGGGGTCGAGGTCGAGGTCGCCGGCCGCGACAGCTGCGGCCACGCTGACCAGCGTCCGTGCCCGCGCGCGCGGCATCGGCAGCGTCGCGGGGTCGAGCGCCGCGAGTGCTTCGGCGGTGGGGAAGTGGTGGGTGAGGTCTCCGTCCGGGCGGGTCAGGGGCTTCCCGTACGCGCTGACCAGCCGTCCGGCGACGGTGCGCGCGCCGGCGACGGAGACCTGTTGACCGATGACGGCCTTGACGGCCATCTCGAGCCCGTCGACCGAGCCGGGGACACGAATGCCTGGCCGGTCGGCGACGAGTGGAGCAAGGAGCGGGTCGAGGGCGAGGGTCTCGTCCACGGCGGCCGAGTCGGCGTCGAGGTCGAGCAGGCGGCGGCACCGCGCGACAGCGGGGACGACGTCGCGGGGGTCCTGCAGCCGCAGGGTGGCCAGCACGTGGTCGTCGCCGGCCTGGAGGTCGACGGTGGCCTCGCCGTGCGGGAGGCTCAGCGTGCGGCGCAGCATCTCGTCGCCGTAGCTCTCGACCCCGGGGACAGCCTTGCTGGCCAGCAGGCCGAGCAGCCACCGGCCGTCGAACGGACGCCGGGTCGCGAGACGTAGCACCATCGTGCCGGGGACGGTGGCGCCGCGGCGGCGCTCGGCCGTGGCCCGCAGGGCGGTGGGGGTGGTCGCGAACACGGCGCCGACGGTGTCGTTGAACTGTCGGATGCTGGCGAACCCGGCGGCGAAGGCGACCTCGGCGAGCCGCAGGTCGGTCGTCTCGACAAGGACCCGTGCCGTGTGTGCTCGCTGGCTACGGGCCAGTGCCTGCGCCCCGGCGCCGACCTCGGCGACCAAGAGCCGATGCAGCTGGCGCTCGCTGTAGCCGAGCCTGGCGGCCAGCCCGGCGACTCCGTCTCGGTCGACCGCACCGTCGCCGATGAGGCGCATCGCACGGGCCACGGTGTCGGACCGGACGTTCCACTCGGGCGAGCCCGGCGAGGCGTCGGGGCGGCAGCGGCGGCAGGCCCGGAAGCCGGCGAGCTGGGCGGCGGCCGAGGTGGGGTGAAACGTGGCGTTGCCACGCTTCGGGGTGGTGGCGGGGCAGCTGGGCCGGCAGTAGATGCCCGTCGTCGTCACCGCGGTGACGAACCACCCGTCGAAGCGGGAGTCGCGGCTGCTGACGGCGCGATAGCAGGTCTCGTGGTCGAGCATGCACCCACTCTGCCTGCTGACACCGACAGGTTCTAGCGGGCATCGGACATGGCGATCGACGAGCGGGTCCGCCACTGGTGCCCGCCGGTCGATCCCGGCCCTTGTGCTGGGCGCCGTCCGCCCGCCATGGTGAGGCTCAGCCACCGGTGGCACGTCGGCGAAGGCGTCGGCCGTCCATGCGGAGGGTCGGGGTGATCGGCGGCGGCGAGGCCGGGGGCCCGTCTCTGCGGGACCGAACAGGGGGACGTGTGGCGTCGAGCACGGAGCGGGCGTCGAGCACCGAGCGGAACTCCATCTTCCGGCGGCTGCCGGTCGAGCGGGCGCTGGCGCCGCGGGAGGTGGGTCGGCACCGGCTGCGGGTCGTCTTCCGTCGGGCGGACCTGATCGTGCTGGGTCTCGGGGTCACCATCGGGGCCGGCATCTTCTCCCTTGCAGGTCAGCAGGCAGCCTCGACCGCGGGCCCCGGCGTCCTGCTCGCGTTCGCCATCGCCGCGGGCGCCTGCCTGATGGCCGGGCTGTGCTACGCGGAGCTGTCGTCGGTGCTGCCGGTGGCGGGGAGCGCGTACACGTTCACGTACGTGATCTTCGGCGAGGTCTGGGGCTGGATGATCGGCTGGGCCCTGCTGCTCGAGCTGTTGCTCGCGGTGGCGGTGGTGGCGCGGGTGTGGTCGCAGTACGCCGTCGCCGCCCTGCAGGACTTCGGCATCGAGCTGCCGTCGAGCTGGGCGGACTTCGCGGGCTTCGACGCCCGCCGAGACGTCATCGCAGCCGTCCTGATCCTCCTGCTTGTTCTCGTGGTCGTGTCCAGCACCCGGCTGTCGCTTGGCGTGCTGTGGGTCGTTGTGGTCGCCAAGATCGCTGTGATCCTTCTGGTCCTCGTGGTCGGGGCCCTGCACATCGACCCGGCGAACTTCACGCCGTTCCTTCCCGCTTCGCAACCGGCGGCGCCGGGCGCTGATCCGAGCGTGCTCCAGGAGCTGGCCGGTGAGACTCCGAACGTGTTCGGCGTCGTGGGCGTGTTCACCGCGGCGTCGGTGGTGTTCTTCGCCTTCCTCGGCTTCGACATCGTCGCGACGGCGGCGGAGGAGTCGACGAACCCCCAGCGCGACATTCCGCGCGGCATCCTCGGGACGCTGGTGCTGGCCACCGTGCTCTACCTCGGGGTCGCCGCTGTTCTCGTCGGGATGCGGCCCTACTCCGAGCTCGGCGGGCCGGCCCCGGTCTCGGAGGCGTTCCGCGCGGTCGGCGCCGACCTGTCCGCACGGCTGATCAATCTCGGGGCGTTGCTCGGGCTCACCACCGTGATCATCGTCGTGCTGATCGGGCAGAGCCGGGTGGTCTACGCCATGGCGCGTGACGGGCTCCTCCCGCCCGCCCTGGCCCACGTGAGCCGTCTCGGAACCCCGGCCCGCGCGACCCTCCTCGTGGGCTCCGCCGCCGTGGTCCTGGCCCTGACGGCGCCGGTGCTGCTGCTGGCCGAGATGGTCAACATCGGCACGCTGTTCGCCTTCCTTTTCGTGGCGATCGGTGTTCTCGTGCTGCGCCGGACCCGACCCGACCTCGAGCGGGGGTTCCGGGTCTCGTTCTCGCCGCTGATCCCCACGCTGGCGATCCTGGCGACGTCCTGGATGATGATCAACTTGCGGGTCGTCACCTGGGGCTACTTCTCCGTCTGGGTCGTCGCCGGTCTGGTGCTCTATCTGGGGTACGGCCGTCGCGCCAGCCAGCTCGGCCGGGAGCTGGCGGCCCGGTCTCGTCAACGAGGGGGAGCCCACCGCGCGCGCGGTGTGCCCGCCCAGCAGAGACGGGCCGCTCACAAGCACACGAGGCGGTGACGCTGGGCGATGGGTGGCTGGGCGACTGGTCGGCTGGTCGGCTGGGTTTTTGGTCGGCTGGCGACCTGACCGGCGGCTGCCCGTTCGGTCATGCGTAGCGTGGGCGCGTGCGCATCGTGTCTCTGCTCCCGTCAGCCACCGAGATGCTGTTTGCGCTCGGGGCCGGTGACCAGGTCGTGGGTGTCACGTTCGAGTGCGACTACCCGGCGCAGGCGCGCAGTCGCCGGATCGTGTCCACCAGTTCGTTGCCGGACGGCCTGACACCAGCCGAGATCGACGCCACAGTGAGCGCCAAGCTGGCTGTCGGCGAGGACCTCTACCACCTGGATGCCGGCGCCCTTGCCGACCTGGACGCCGATCTGGTCGTCACCCAGGACCTGTGCGCAGTCTGCGCCGTGGACGTCTCAGTGGTCGACGACGCGCTGGCGTACCTCGGCTGCCGCGCTGAGGTGCTGACCCTCGACCCGCAGGACCTCGACGCCGTGCTCGTCTCGGTGACCACTCTCGGGGCGGCGGTCGGGCAAGCCGCCGTTGCGCAGGCGCTCGAGACGTACCTGCGACAGCGGCTGGAAGCGGTGCGCGCCGCAGTCGCCGGGCGACGTCCTGTGCCAGTGATGGTGCTCGAGTGGACCGACCCGCCCTTCACTCCCGGTCACTGGGTTCCGGACATGGTCGCGCTCGCCGGTGGCCGGTCGGTGCTCGGCTCGGCCGGCGCCAGGTCGCAGCGCACCAGCTGGGACGCCATCGCCGCTGCGCAGCCCGAGGTCGTGGTGTCCGCGCCGTGCGGTTTCGGTCTCACCGACTCCGTCCGGCTGGCCCGGGAACTCGCGACTTCTCGTCAGCTGGACTCGGGTGGGCAACATGTTCCAGGCGCGCTAGTCGACGTACCGCTGTGGGCAGTGGACGCCAACGCATCCTTCGCCCGCCCGGGGCCGCGTCTCGTCGACGGAGTGGAGGCGTTGGCTGCTGTCTTGCACCCCGACGCGGGCATACAGCTCGATCCGACCCTCGCCGAACGCGTGCGTTGAGCCACGCCTAACGCGTGCGTTGAGGAACGGCACCGCACGGTGCGGCTGCTCGACAAATGGACCCGTCCCGCGGGGGTTAGTGCAGGGGTGGGTCGGTGCCGACGGTGTAGGTCTTGCCCAGGGGGCTGTGCCAGGTCTTGGTGGCGGTGTCGGGGTTGTAGGTCAGCCCCCAGTGGGCGTGGGTCTTGGCGTTGTGGTGTTGTCGGC
>JBBRVU010000205.1:0-6972 GCA_038246575.1 Actinomycetes bacterium
GACGTGGGACGACAAGGCGATCGCCGACCTCAACTCCGGTGCCAAGCTGCCAGCGAGCGCCATCAAGGTGTTCTTCCGCAGCGACGAGTCCGGCACGACAGAGAACTTCCAGAAGTACCTTGCCGGAGCATCGGGTGGTGCCTGGAAAGACGAGCCGTCCAAGGTCTGGCCGGGGGCCGGTGAGGGTCGCGAGAAGTCCTCGGGTGTGGCCGACGGCGTGAAGACGACCAAGAACTCGATCACCTACGTCGAGTGGTCCTACGCCAAGGACAACAACCTCGGCGTCGCCCAGGTCGACAACGGCGCCGGCCCGGTCGAGCTGACCGGCGAGTCGGTCGGCACGGCGGTCGCCTCGGCCAAGCAGGTGGGCCAGGGCAACGACCTGCGCCTCGAGCTGGACTACGCGACCAAGACCGACGGCGCCTACCCCGTGCTGCTGGTGACCTACGAGGTCGTCTGCTCCAAGGGCCTGGCGGCGGACAAGACCGACCTGGTGAAGGGCTTCCTCGGCTACTTCGCCGCAGCGGACACTCAGAGCGCGCTCGAGGAGATCGGCTACGCGCCCCTCCCCGACGAGGTCCGCACGAAGGTCGCAACCGCAGTGGAGGCCATCAGCTGACCGACGACCGCTGAGCGCGACGAGCCCTGCCCGGGCCAGGCACCCCCGGGCGGGGCTTGCTGCCGCTCCCTGCCACCCTTCTGACCCCGTCCCGGAAGAGACCCTGTGACAGTCACAGCACCGCCCCCGACCAGGGGGGACGACCCCGGCCCGGCTCCGTCGCTGCTGTCCGGCCGCGGCACCAGTCGCCGGGCTGACGCGGCCTTCGCCGCGGGAACCCGTGGTGCGGGGATCATCGTTGTCACGATCGTCGCGCTGACCGGAGCCTTCCTCGTCTGGAAGGCCGTGCCGTCGCTGCTCGCCAACGACGCGAACTTCCTCACCGACCGGGTGTGGCAGCCGGCCGCGAACCCGCCCCGGTTCGGCATCGCCGCCCTGTTCTGGACCACCGTGCTGGCCTCGATCTGCGCACTGCTGCTGGCCGTGCCGGTCGCCGTGGGTGTGGCGCTGTTCATCACCCACTACGCGCCGCGGCGGCTGGCCAAGCCGGTCGCCTACCTCACCGACCTGCTGGCCGCGATCCCGTCGATCATCTACGGGCTGTGGGGCATCCGGGTCCTCGGACCGGTCATCGCCGCCCCGGACTCGGGCCTGCGTGTGTTCCTGGAGACCTACCTGGGCTGGATCCCGCTCTTCAGCCGCACCAACGTGGCACAGGGGACGGTGTTCCTCGGCGCGGTCGTGCTGGCCATCATGATCCTGCCGATCATCGCCGCGCTCAGCCGTGAGGTCTTCGAGCAGACACCGAAGCCCAACATCGAGGCCGCGCTGGCGCTGGGTGCCACCAAGTGGGAGATGATCCGCGTCGCGGTGCTCCCGTTCGGCCGACCCGGCGTGATCAGCGCGTCGATGCTCGGCCTGGGCCGTGCCCTCGGCGAGACGATCGCGGTCACGATCATCCTGTCCCAGCCGAGCAGCCTGTCGAAGTTCGATCCGTCGGTGTTCTTCGGCGGCGAGACGTTCGCGTCCAAGATCGCGAACAACGCGAGCGAGTTCAGCACGCCGCAGAAGACCGGCGCCTACATCGCGGCCGGGCTCGTGCTGTTCGTCATCACCTTCGCGGTCAACGCCGTCGCACGGGCGGTCATCTCACGTACGGCCCGGGAGGACTGACCGATGGCCACCACCACTGCTCCTCCCGCGGCACCCGTCACGTCGCTGCAGCTGTCCGGCGGTCGCGGCCGCAGGGCGCGCAACACGTTGGTCACCGTGCTCGTCTACGCCTCGTTCGTCATCGCGATGGCGCCGCTCGCCTGGATCCTGTGGACCGTGCTGTCCAAGGGCGCCGGGCTGCTCGGCGACCCGACGTGGTGGACCAACTCGCAGCGTGGCATCACGTCCCGCCGGGTCGGTGGCGGCGCGTACCACGCGATCATGGGCACGCTGCTGATGGCCGCTGTGACCGCGGCGGTGAGCGTGCCTATCGCGATCGGCACGGCGATCTATCTGGTCGAGTACGGCCGCGGTCGCTTCGCCAAGGCCGTGAGCTTCATGGTCGACGTGCTCACGGGCGTCCCGTCGATCGTCGCCGCGCTGTTCATCTACGCGATCTGGGTGACGACGTTCGGCTTCCAGCGGGTGGCGTTCGCCGTGTCGCTCTCGTTGGTGCTGCTGATGATCCCGGTGGTCGTGCGCTCCACCGAGGAGATGCTGCGGCTGGTGCCGCGTGACCTGCGCGAGGCGTCGTACGCCCTCGGGGTGCCCCGCTGGAAGACGACGCTGCGCGTGGTTCTGCCGACCGCGTTCAGCGGCATCATGACCGGCGTGTTCCTCGGGCTTGCCCGCATCATGGGCGAGACGGCGCCACTGCTGATCCTGGGGCCGTACACGTCCTCGATCAACTTCAACATCTTCGGCGGAAACATGGCGTCGCTGCCGACGATGATCAACCAGGACCGCAACCAGGCTCTCGACCCGGCGCTGGACCGGGTCTGGTCCGCCGCGCTCACGCTGATCATCCTCGTGATGGTCCTCAACCTCATCGGCCGGCTCATTGCTCGGCTCGGCTCCGTCCGGAAGTAGGGAACACGATGGCCAAGCGAATCGACGTCTCGGGGCTCGACGTCTACTACGGCGACTTCAAGGCCGTCGAGGACGTGTCCCTGACTGTCGAGCCCCGGTCGGTGACGGCGTTCATCGGCCCGTCGGGCTGCGGCAAGTCGACGCTGCTGCGCACCCTGAACCGGATGCACGAGGTCGTGCCCGGTGGGCGGGTGTCGGGCAAGGTGATGCTCGACGACGAGGACCTCTACGCCGACGGCGTCGACCCCGTGGCGGTGCGACGTACGGTCGGGATGGTCTTCCAGCGGCCGAACCCGTTCCCGACGATGAGCATCTACGACAACGTCGCGGCCGGTCTGCGGCTCAACGGCGTGAAGAAGAAGGCGGTGCTCGACGAGGTCGTCGAGCGCTCGCTGCGGCAGGCGAACCTGTGGGGCGAGGTCGAGGACCGGCTGAGCAAGCCCGGTGCAGGCCTGTCGGGCGGACAGCAGCAGCGGCTGTGCATCGCGCGCGCGGTGGCCGTCGAGCCCCAGGTGCTGCTGATGGACGAGCCCTGTTCGGCGCTGGACCCGATCTCGACGCTGGCCATCGAGGACCTGATCCACAACCTCAAGGACCGCTACACGATCATCATCGTGACCCACAACATGCAGCAGGCGGCGCGGGTCAGCGACCGGACGGCGTTCTTCACCATCGCCGGCGCCGGGTTGCCCGGCCGGCTGATCGAGATCGGCGACACCGCCGAGATCTTCAGCCGCCCGACCGAGAAGGCCACCGAGGACTACATCACCGGCCGCTTCGGCTAATCCAACAACAACACAACAACAACAACAACAACAACAAACTTCCAAGTTGATCATGCAGTTGTGGGGATCTTGGACATCGCTGCAGGTCAGCGCCCCGTAGTTCCCTGTCGATCATGCGGGAATGGGGATCTTGAGTACGTGGTGAGCTCACGACGCCCAGCGTGTCCGCGCGTCCCACCCGCCGTACCTCGGGTGGTTGCGGGTCAGCCGAGGCTCCATCTCGAGCAGCTCGGCAACACCGCGTTCGAAGGCGAGCCCCTTGCCAAGAACGTGCTCACCGGTGACCGGGATGACGACCCAGCCGAGGCGCTCGATGGCCTCGCGCCGCAGGTCGTCGTGCCGGATCTGGTCGTGCGTCGAGTGGTAGTCGTGACCGTCGAACTCCATGGCGCGCAGCCACTCGAGCCAGCCCATGTCCAGGCGCCCCAGGAAGAGCCCTAGCTCGTCGAAGACCTCGATCTGCGGCTCGGGTGCCGGGAACCCAGCATCGATGCACCGCAGCCGCGTCCGACTCTCTTGCGGCGACTCGGCGCGCGGGTCAGCGAGGTCGAGCAGCTCACGGCCCTGCACGATGCCTCGGTGCTTCGCGAACCGCGCCAGAACCTCGCTGACCGCGTCCTTCGTCAGGCCGGGCAGCCGCAACATCGCGTCGAGCGACGCCAACGCGTCCGGCCGCCGGAGCAGCCGAGCCAGGTCGGTGGCCGTCCGAGCGGGTGACGTCACCAGCAACCCGGCCAGCGGCACCACGTCGCCGGCAGCCAGCGGCCCACTGCTGCCGAAGACGCCGGTCCGCCGTGATGCTGACCGACCCGCGACGGACATGACGTCAACATCAGGCAGTACGAGGTGAGCGCCCATCGCCAACGCGTCCACGCCCCACAGCCAGGCCGCGGTCCTCCCGCACAGGACGCTGCCGGGTGGAGTCACGAGACCGATGCCACGAGCCCGGACGTCGAGGCTGTCCTGCACCGATGCGTCGACGTACACACCTCGGACGAGGCGCCGGACCGTGGCACGAGCCACCAGGAGCCGCAGGTCGTCGCGGGTGAACCCGACCAGCAGCGCAGCGGGCATCGTGAACGGGTGCGAGCCGAAGGCGGTGGCGGGGGGCGACGGCGACACGCGATCCAGCCTGCCGGGACAGCGGCCCACGGCTCCCGCGTTGTCCACAGGCGACCAAGATCCCCACACATGCATGATCAACAGGGGACTGCGGGGCGCTGACCTGCGGCGATGTCCAAGATCCCCATTAGTGCATGATCAACTTGGAAGAGTGGGGTGGGGTTACTCGAGGATGAAGTGGGCGATCTCGTAGGTGAGGGCGGCGGCGAGGCCGGCCATCGGGATCGTGAGCACCCAGGCGACCAGGATGTTGCCGGCCACTCCCCAGCGCACCGCCTTGCGGCCCTTGGACGCCCCGGCGCCCAAGATCGACCCGGTGATGGTCTGGGTGGTCGAGATCGGGGCCTCGAAGGCGTAGGCCGCGGTGTAGAGCACGGCCGACGCGACCGTCTCGGCCGCGAACCCGCGCGGCGGGTCGATCTCGATGATCCGACGGCCCAGGGTGCGCATGATCCGCCAGCCGCCGGAGTACGTGCCCAGCGAGATCGCCGAGGCCGCCAGGATGATGACCCACCACGGGATGTCGAAGCCCTCCTGGTAGCCGCCGGTCACCAGCGCGAGCACGATCACTCCCATCGTCTTCTGGGCGTCCTGCAGGCCGTGCCCGAGCGCCATCGCCGACGCGGACACCGTCTGCGCGATCCGGAAGCCACGGTTGGTCGGGCCCGGCCGCTTGTTCCGGAACGTCCACAGGATCCCGGCCATCAGCAGGAACGCCAGCAGCCCGCCGACCAGCGGGGAGAACAGCATCGGGACGACGACCTTGTCGACCACCGAGCTCCACTGCACGGTGACGGACCCGGCCAGCCCGGCGCCGACCAGGCCACCGATCAGGGCGTGCGAGGAGGACGAGGGCAGGCCGTAGTACCAGGTGATGAGGTTCCACGCGATGGCACCCAGCAGCGCCGCCAGCACCACGACCAGTGCGTGCTCACCAGCCGGCGGCTCGATGACGCTGAAGACGGTCTTGGCCACCTTCGTGCCGAGGAAGGCACCGACGAAGTTCATCACCGCGGCCAGCAGCAGCGCGACCCGCGGCGTCAAGGCACGGGTGGACACCGAGGTCGCGATCGCGTTGGCCGCGTCGTGGAATCCGTTGGTGTAGTCGAAGACCAGTGCGATCGCGATGACCGCGATGATGGTGGCGAGCTCCACCGGTCAGGACTCCTTGACCGCGATCGTCTCGACCGTGTTCGCCACGTGCTCGAAGGCGTCGGCCGCGGCCTCGAGCTGGTCGACGACCTCCTTGAGCTTCATCACGGTGAGCGCGTCGTAGTCGCCGTTGAAAAGCTTGGCGAGGATGCGGCGGTACACCTGGTCGGCCTGGTTCTCCAGCCGGTTCAGCTCGATCCAGAACTCGCTGAGATCCTTCATCGACCGCAGCCGCGGCATCGCCTCAGCGGTCAGCTCGGCGGCGCGTTCCAGCACGTCGACCTGGTCGGCGATCTCCGGCGGGAGGTCGCCGATGTTGTAGAGCACGACGAGGTCGACGGCCGCCTCCATCGCGTCCATCACGTCGTCCAGCGACGACGCCAGCCGGTAGATGTCCTCGCGGTCGAACGGCGTCACGAAGCTCTCGTTGAGCTCGCGCATGATGGCGTGGGTGGCGTCGTCGCCCGCGTGCTCGGCAGCGCGCATCCGCTCGGCGATCTGCTTGCGCTCTGCAGGGGCAGCGCCGAGCAGCTCCTTGAGCAGCGAAGCGCCGACGACAAGGTTCTCGCCCGAGGTGGCGAACATCGTGTAGAAGCTCGTCTTGCGAGGGATCAGACGAATGCGCACAAGGTCTCCCGGGTCGGGGCAGGGCTGGTGGCCGGTCCGCGGCGCTGATGCTAGGGCAGACTCCCCGCCCGGCCTGCACAGGGCCGCTGATCAGGGAGACCTCGCGAGATTGGGCGGTCGCTAACCGACCCGGGGGGCGACGCGGTCGCGCAGGCCCAGGGCCCGGTCGATCTGGTCCTGGGTCAGGGGCCCCTGGGACGAGGAGGCGGCGATGACCAGCTCCCCGTAGAGCTCGATCTCGTCGAGAGCCAGCGGGTCCTCGAGGCGAGTGTCGGCCTTGCGCGCCACTGGCCCTCCTCTCGCCCCGTTGCCACCACGCCCGCGTCTGCAGCGCGTCCCAAGACTAGGTATGACCAGATTTGGACCGCCATGACCTACTCGGGTCATTCCGAAGTGGCCCGGATGGCGACCCCCGGCCCAGCCCGGTCCACTTCCGCATCACTCGTTTGCACCCCCTCCGGGCGTAGCAGCTAGCCGGCCAGCTCGGCGAGCACCTCGTGGAAGGCCTCGGTATGCCGGTCGACGTCTACCCCGGTGGTGGCCGGGGACATCAGCGCCATGTTGTGGAACGGCGTGAGGAGGATGCCCCGGTTCAGCGCGTACAGGTGCAGCAGCTGCTCGAGGGCGAAGTCCCCCGCCGCGTGC
>JBBRVU010000206.1:0-6962 GCA_038246575.1 Actinomycetes bacterium
CCCTCACTCCGCCCGGTCGCGCGGGGTGGAGATGTGGATGATCCGGTCGCCGTCCTGCAGTCGGGACACCTCCGGCTCGTCGAAGGGGTGCGGCAGCCCGCCCCGGACCACGGCGAGGACCTGGGTGGCCAGCGAGCGGGGCGAGAGACCGATCTCGTCCGGCTCGATGTCTCGCTCGACGAGGTCGAGCCCGCTGCCGAACGCGATCATGTCCTCGACCAGTGCGACGGTTGCCGGACTGCCGGTCGCCAGACCGAGCAGCCGGCCGGCGGCGGCCGAGGCGGTGATGACCGAGTCGGCACCGCTCTGCTTGAGCAGCTCGGCGTTCTCGGCCTCCCGGACCGCGGCGACGATGGTCACCGTCGGGGCGAGCCGGCGGACCGTGAGCGTCGTGAGCACCGCAGTGTCGTCGCGGTTCACAGCGACCACGACCGCGCTGGCCTTGGACAGGTCCGCCTCGCGCAGCGCCGACTCGCTGGTCGAGGTCCCGTGGACGGTCGCCAGCCCCGCGTTGTTCGCCTCCTCGATGGCCTGCAGGTCGTTCTCGATGACCACGATGTGATCGGTGGCTGTGCCACTCTGCCGCAGTGCGCGGACGGCACTGCGGCCCTTCGTGCCGTACCCGCACACGACCACGTGCTCATCCACCTGGGACCTCCATCGAGCGACGTTGAACTGCTCCCGGGACCTCTCCGTGAGCACCTGAATGGTGGTGCCGACGAGGACGAGAACAAAGATGAGGCGCATCGGCGTGACGAGCAACGCGTTGACCAACCGAGCGCTGTCCGTGACCGGAGTGATGTCGCCGTAGCCGGTCGTCGTCAGGGTGACCGTCGTGTAGTAGAGCGCATCGATGCGCGAGACGACACCGTCGGCGGCGTCCTGGTAGCCACCGCGCTCGGCCAGCACGATCAGCCAGTTGAGGAGCACGACGGACAAGGCGATGGACACCCGCCGACCGATGGCCACCAGCGGCTTGGGCGACGCCCGGCGCGGCAGCCGCAAGCCGCCGGCCGGTTGGTCCATGGCGACATTGAGTCACAACCAACGGCCGCAGTGCCGCAGCGACCCGCTGCAAACGTCAGGCGAATCCGCTACTCGGAGTAGTGCAAGCGCATGGTTCCAGTGAGAGAAGACCCGGGCGTCCTGTGGTGTTGATCACAAGCCCAGCGTGTGTCGTCGCGCAACGGTCACATAGGCGCAACCCGTCCGTCACCATGGCTCGAGCACACAGGCCCCGTCACCAGGACGGGCCAGCCAGCCGCGGACGCCGAGCCCTGTCACCCGCGAGCTGGTCCCCGACGACATCGTCGCAGTGACAGGGACGGAGAACCCAGCACGGCGGGCGACCCTTGTACCTCGCGTACACAGGTGTCGTCCTTGGGGTTAAGCCACGCACAGTGGCCGGGCAACTTCGGCGCCCGAACCCGACAGGTCACTCTTCGCAGGCGGATACCGAAGGAATCCCCCGCATGTCGCAGTCCCGCTTGTCCCCTGTCCGCCTGCTCACCGCCCTCCCGTTCGTGCTCGCGCTCGCGTTCACGATGTTCGCCGGCCTCTCGCTGAGCCCCGCTACCCCCCAGGCCTCGGCCGCAATGGTCAGTGCCGCCCGCGCCGGCAACGCCGTCGGCTGGGCCAAGACCCGCAAGGGCATGCCCTACCGCTACGGCTCGACCGGGCCGCGCGCGTTCGACTGCTCGGGTCTGACCCGGTGGGCGTACGCCAAGGTCGGCAAGTCGCTGCCGCACTCGTCGGCCGCCCAGGTCAGCAAGACCAAGCGCATCAAGAAGTCCAACCGGCGCCGCGGCGACCTCGTCTTCTTCTACGGCGGCGGCGGCGTCTACCACGTCGGGCTGTACGCCGGCCGCAACAAGATCTGGGACGCCCCCCGTCCGGGCGAGCGGGTCAAGCGCACGAAGATCTGGACCGGCCGGGTCTTCTACGGCCGGGTCAAGTAAGCGACCGTGAACACGGCGACGCCGGCGACGAACACCGCCGCGCCCAGCGCGTAGCTCAGCCAGGAGCTGCTGGGGGCGTTCTCGCCGAGGGTGACCTTGGCGCGCTCCGGGTGGTCGGGGTCGAACCAGACGCGGACCTCCTCACCGGTCCGCGACGGGACGCGGTGCCCGAGGGTGCGCTTGGTCGTGCGCTGGGTGGTCCCGGTGGCGTCCCGGTAGGCCACCTCGAGGTCCCACCACTGGCGGCCGTCGTCGCTGAGGTGCTGGGGGTTCGAGGCGGTGACCGTGCCGGCGGCCTGCGTCCAGCGGCGGACGGCCCGGGCCGAGCGGGTCGCCTGCACGAGCATGACCTGCCCGGCGACGGCCAGGATCGCCCCCACGACGACCGGCAGCGCGCTCAGCGCTCAGCCCCCGCGCCGGGACCCGGGCCGGGACCTGGACCTCGGCCGGGCTGGCCGGGGTCGGTGGACCGCCGGCGCGTGGCGAACAGGGCCACGGCGCCGACCACGGCCAGCACGACAACCACCAGCAGCACCCAGACCACCGGCGAGATGCCGCCCCCGTCGGACCCGGACTGCGCGTCGGGGGTGGACGACCCTTCGCCGGACACCGTCTCCGAGGGCGACGCGGTCGGGCTGGGAGACGCGTCCGCCCCGACCAGCGCCAGCCGCGGCCCCTCGACCTGGTCGCCCGAGACGGCGATGTCGAGCACGACCTTCGCCGCGGCCGTCTGGGAGTCGCCGAGCAGGTCGGAGCCGTTGATGACGACGTACTCGTCGCCGGCGATCTTGAACGGCGACACGGGGTCGGTGGCCGTGGCCGGTGCCTCGATCGCGGGGGTGTCGATCGTGATGTTGCGCGGCGCGCTGCTGGTGAGCTGCGCGATCGCCCGGTTGCCGGGGTCGACCCGCAGCGCGTCGTGCACCTCGACCAGAGGTTGCATCTGCCCGGCGGAGCCCTGCCCGGTGGTGATCAGCGAGAAGCGCACGCCGGCTGTGAGGCGCTGCCCCCAGCCGACGGGGACGCGGTAGTAGATGGTCTCGCTGGAGCGGATCGTGTCGGTCCAGACGCCGGAGCCCAGGACGGGCGCGTCGTTGTACGACGTTCCGCCCGGTGCCTGCGTCGGGTTGCCCCTGGCGCCGCCGGCCGGGCCCGGCTCGATGGCCGCGGCCGGCTCGGCGGCCGGGTCGGGCTCGCCGATCTCGGAGAGCAGCAGCTCCAGGGTGTTGATGCCCTGCCCGCCGCTGAACTGGCGGGTCACGCTGAGGATCCGCGGCCCGGGCTCGGTGCAGGCCGAGCCGCCGCCCTCGACCGAGCGCGGCCCCGTCGCCGTCGCGGCCGCGGTGAACGACTTCGACACCTGGCTCGCCGAGCCGCGCGCGCACTCGTTGCCCTCGGAGTCGTTGATCGCCACGACGAGGTTCTCCGGACCGGCCAGCCGCGGCTGGGTCGCGCCGGCGATCAGCGCCGCGTTGACGACCGGGACGGCGCCGGGGCGGGCCTCGATGGCATAGCTGCGCGACTCCCCCGGGGCCAGCTCGTCGACCCATGCACCCGGGGTCATCTCCGGGGCCTGCGCCGGGTCGCCGGACCCGGTGATCGGGGTGCCGAGCGGCACGAAGTCGCGGAACGCCCGCAGCGACAACGCCTGCAGCTGGCCGGTCAGCGACCGGGCGTCGGGAGCGTCGTAGTAGGAGCCGCCGGTGGCCTTGGCGATGCAGGCCAGCTGCGCGCGCGCCGCGGCGTTGACCTGGAAGCCGATGGCCTCGACCCGCAGGTCCAGGCCCTGCTTGGACAGCTCGCGGGCGACGTCGCAGGGCTGCGGCGGGGCGCAGGTGTCCTCGCCGTCGCTGACCAGCACGACCGTCTTGCGGCCGGGGGCGTCGGCCAGGTCCTTGGCCGCCGCGCGCAGGGATGCACCGATCGGGGTGTCGCCGCGTGGCTGGAAGCTCTTGATGCTCTGGCGCAGCCCGGCCCGGTCCAGCGGCGCGACCGGTGACACCAGCTTCGTGTCGTCGCAGCCGCTGTCCTTGGTGGCTCCGTAGACCCGCAGGCCCACGTTGCTCGCGGCGGGCAGCTCCTTGACCAGGTCGGTCAGGGCCGACTTGGCCGCAGCGATGCGGGTCTGCCCGCCGCCCGCGCTCTCCTTCATCGAGCCGGACGCGTCGAAGAGCAGCAGCAGCGAGTTGTCGGCGTTGTCCGCCGCCGCCGAGGCCGACGGGGCCGACGAGCCGGTGAGTGACGCGGCCACCAGCAGGACGAACGCGAGGCTGCCGAACACGGCCCGGGCAGGCCCCGGTCGCTGACGACGCACGGAAAACCCCCGATGTGGACGGTGCGGCTGGACGGATGCGGTGGGACGGCTTCAGCGGGCAAGATACCTAATCGGCCAATTCAGGCCGAATCGACGAGCGGGGGACGAGATGGTCGGGAGCACGGGCAGGCGGAAGCGGTCCGCCTGGTCTGACGGCTCCGGCCGGCTGCTGGTCGACGGCCGTGACGTGGCCGAGATCGAGGTCGCCGCCTCCGGGTCCGCGCGCCGTCGTGGGCTGCTCGGCCGCGACGGCCTGGCCGGCGCGATGCTGATCCTGCGCGCGTCCTCGGTGCACTCGATGGGCATGGCGTTCCCCATCGACGTCGCCTACCTCGACCGCGACCTGCGGGTGCGGCGGGTGGTGACGATGCCCCCCGGTCGCACTGGCGGGTTGCCCCGGTGGCGGCAGCGGCACGCCCTCGAGACCGCGGCCGGCCGGTGTGCGGAGTGGGACATCTCCCCCGGTGCGCAGATCGACGTCGCGGACACGTAGACACCAGGTCGCTGAAGGGAAAGTGAGCGACCGCCCTTCCCATCACCTGACCCCGGAACCAACGATCCCCAGCGGTTCAGGCCTCCGGCGCGTTCCGCCGCAGAGTGCCGATCGCGGCTCCGTTGAGGCGAAGTCGGGTGGTCAGCACGACACCGGCGTTGGCGAGGGTGTTGGACGCGAAACACATGGCGTCCGCACGTCCGGCCAGGTCGAGGATCCTCTCGACCGGTTCGTCGGTCTCGATGCTCACGTCGTAGCCGACGTTGCGGAACGCCCCGTCGACCAGCACGCGATCGAACCGGCCCACCGCTGTCACGCTGAGCTTGCCCAGGTCGACGCCGTCGGCGATCGCGACGGAGACGTAGTGGTTAGCCAGGCATGCCGCCGCGCCGGCCAGGAAGTACGCGAGCGGGTTCGGGGCCGTGTCCGTCCCGCCGCGCTCGGTCGGTTCGTCGACCACGAACTCGAAGTCCCGCTTGCGCGCCCGGAACGGCCCGGAACCCGGACCGATCCAGTCGACCGTCACCCGGTCGGCCGCCATCGTGCCCGGTGCCGCCTCCCGTCTCGAACGGAAGTCCTCGATGACCGCTGCGCGGAAGTCTGCGTCCATGGGCCACAGCATGCACCGGTCCTGGACATCTGCCCCAGCACAGGTCGAGGTGTCGCTCAGGGAGTGACCGGCGATGTCGCTCGCGCCGTGGCGTCGATGTCGTAGCCGGCGGCGAACCTCGCGGACACCAGGTTGACCAACGGGAACCGGACCGTGGTTGCGAGTGTCACAGCGACCGACTCGCCGTCGGTGCTGACCTCGACGACGCGAAACCCGTTGAACCTGCGCTGGAGATCGGCGTCGCGGACGTACTGCCGAACAGCCGCCCGCGTCCCGTCGACCGACAGCGGCAGCACCGCGCCGGTGCCGGCATAGATGCGTTCCAGGTCGGGCTGGTTCGCTGCGCTCAACGCCGCGCCGTCGGCTGCCGCGACGAGCGAACGCCGGTAGAGGTAGGCCGACGAGAGGTTCACCACGACAGTGACCAGCAAGCCGGCGATGACCGTGTAGACCAGCAGCAGGAGCAGCAGCTGACCTTCGTCGACGCTGCGATGCGTCCAGATCCTCTGCAGCCGGTTCATCGCGCGACCACCCGGAACCGGTCGACAACCTCGAGGTGGCGTCCGGACACCCGGACGCTTGCTGGTGCGCGATCCGCGAAGACCCGGGGCAGCCATGGCAGAGACACGGCGTAGTCGATGACGACATCAACCCGGCTGCCGGGAAGCAGGCACGGCCTGCTCGAGCAGGCGATGTGCAGCTCGTCCTGCTTGAGCGCCAGGTTGCTGTCGGCCATCACGATCGACGCCGCAGTGAAGGCACGAGACGAGGCATCGAGGCCGCCGTCCGAGGTCGCGTAGACACGGCCGGCCTCTCGGGCCGCGCTGGAGACCGCATACGCCGCGCCCTGCACGCGGAAAACAGCCAGCAGCACGTACACCAGCGGAACCATCAGGAGCACCGCGAGATAGACGAACTCGACGATCGCGTTCCCCTCGTCCCCGCAGGGTCGACGGCACCGGGCGTTCACGGGGCTTCTTCGAGCGCGTGGCCTCGGACCCGCAGGCCGCGCGGCGGCCCCAGCAGCCCGAAGACCGGCAGTGTCGTCGACACCTCGACGTAGACGGTCGGAACGCCGCTCACTTGCTCGAACCCGCTCGTCACGTCGCGTGCAAAAGAGTCGGCCAAGGAGTCACGGATGAGTTGCCTCGTGACGTCTTCACCGTCGGAGGGCGTGCGATCTGCGTTGGCCGCGAAACGCGCGCCTTCAGCCGCGGAGGCGACCAGGGTGTTGCGCACGTGCAGCGCGAGACCGAGCTGCAGGATCCCCAGGAAGAGAACCGTCAGAAGCACTCCGACCAGCGTGAACTCGACGATCGCCGACCCTCGATCGCCACGTGGTGGCAACACTGTCTGAGCCACCGTGGTCAGGGGCTGTTGCCCACCACGCCGTCGAGCGCGTCGGAGAAGAGCTGCTTGAGCTTGTCGTCGGCGACCAGCCACAGCGCAGTCACCAGTCCGGCCGTCATGATCGTGATCAGCACCCAGCCCGGCACATCGCCTCGCTCTCGTCCTCCCCGCTGGAGTCGCAACCAGCCGCGTAGCGTGATCGCGGAACACGACCTCGTCGCGTATCCGAACAGTTCC
>JBBRVU010000207.1:0-6916 GCA_038246575.1 Actinomycetes bacterium
TCGAGGAAAGCGAGCAACACCATGGCGAAGACCAGAACGTGGACCCTGCACGGGGACGGCAAGACGGTGGGCCCCACCGAAGTGGTGGCGCCGGAGGAGCGCCTCGCGTGGCCGATGACGATCGGCATCGGCATGCAGCACGTCGTCGCCATGTTCGGCGCGACGTTCCTGGTGCCGGTGCTCACCGGCTTCCCGCCCACCGCGACGATCTTCTTCTCGGGTGTCGGCACCCTGATCTTCATCCTGATGACGGCCGCGCACGGGCAGCGGATGGGGCTGCCGAGTTACACCGGCTCCAGCTTCGCGTTCATCTCCCCGGTGATCGCTGCCAAGGCCGGCGGCGGCATCGCCGAGGCACTCTCCGGCATCATCGCCGCCGGCCTCGTGCTCTTCGTGATCGGCCTCCTGGTGGACCGGTTCGGCGCCGGATGGATCAACAAGCTGATGCCGCCGGTCGTCACCGGCGCCATCGTGGCGCTCATCGGCCTCAACCTTGCGCCCACCGCCTGGGCGAGCTTTGCGAAGCAGCCGTGGACCGCGACGATCACCCTCACCGCCATCGTCCTGGCAACGGTGACCTTCCGCGGGTTCCTCGGCCGCATCTCGATCCTGATCGGTGTCGTCATCGGCTACCTGGTCGCCTTCCCGCAGAGCCAGCTCAGCGATCTCGACTCCAACCTGGCCGGGGCCGGCTGGATCGGCTTGCCCGACTTCACCGCCCCCAAGTTCAGCTGGAACGCGATTGCGCTCATCGTCCCCGTCGTCGTGGTGCTGATCGCCGAGAACACCGGCCACATCAAGGCCGTCGCCTCGATGACCGACCGCAACCTCGACCGGTCGCTGGGCCGCGCCTACATGGGTGACGGTGCCGCGACGATGGTCGCTGGTTTCGGAGGCGGCTCCGGAACGACGACATACGCCGAGAACATCGGAGTGATGGCGGCGACCCGTGTCTACTCCACCGCTGCCTACGCCGTCGCCGGCCTCACCGCCATCGCCCTGGGCATGGTGCCGAAGTTCGGAGCGCTCATCGTCAGCATCCCGATCGGCGTCCTCGGCGGCGCGACGATAATCCTCTACGGCCTCATCGCGGTGCTGGGCGGACGGATCTGGGTGGAGGCCAAGGTCGACTTCAAGAACCCGATCAACCTCTTTCCCGCCGCCATCGGCCTCATCCTCGGGGCGGCCAACGCGACGTGGACCTCCGCAAGCGGAAACGTCTCCTTCAACGGCATCGCGATCGGTACCTTCGCCACGATCATCATCTACCAGGTCATGTTCTACGCAGCGAAGTACGGCATGAACCGGGACGTTCCCCTCAACCCGGTCATGCCCGGGGACATCACCACGGACGACCATCCGAAGCCGACCCCGACCTCTGACCCCTCCGCACTCTGATCCGATCGACCCACGGAAGGTAGTACACACATGTCACGTGCCATCGAGGTACGCAAGGTCCCGATCGAGAGTGTCAGCGACGCCGCAGGGCTCGCCGCACTCATCGACGAGGGAGTGTTCTCGGCCGACGACGTCATCGCCGTGGTCGGCAAGACCGAGGGCAACGGCGGGGTGAACGACTACACCCGGATCATCGCCACCACCGCCTACCGCACCGTGCTCGAGGAGAAGGGGACGCGCAGCAAGCAGGAGGTCGCGCAGGTCCCGTTGGTGTGGTCCGGCGGTACCGACGGCGTCATCAGCCCGCACGCGACGATCTTCGCCTACGCCCCCGAGGGCAAGTACGAGCCGACCGACGAGCCGCGCGTCACCGTCGGCTACGCCATGAGCGAGGTGCTCCTGCCCGAGGACATCGGGCGGCCGGCGATGGTCGAGAAGGTGGCCGCCGGGGTCCGCATCGCGATGGAGCGGGCCGGGATCACCGACCCTGCCGACGTGCACTACGTGCAGACCAAGACCCCGCTGCTCGTGCAGGACACCATCAACGACGCCGAGAGCCGCGGCGAGACCGTCTACACGCACAACACGCTCGAGTCGATGGACGTCTCCAACGCCACGACCGCACTGGGCGTGGCGGTGGCCCTCGGCGAGATAGAGATGCCGACCGCGGACCAGATCTTCCACGATCTGTCCCTGTTCTCCTCCGTGGCGTCGTGCTCCTCGGGCGTCGAGCTCGACCAGGCGCAGATCGTGGTGGTCGGGAACGCTCCTGGTGTCGGGGGCCGGTTCCGGGCCGGCCACAGCATCATGAAGGACGCCCTGGACATGGACGGGGTCTGGGAGGCCATCCGCAACGCGGGGCTGGACGACATGCCGGCCGACTGCATCCACCCACGCCACATCAAGGGCAGGCTGGTCAACCTGTTCCTCAAGTGCGAGGCGGACCCGACCGGGCGCGTGCGCGGCCGGCGCAACATCATGCTCGACGACTCCGACGTCGCCTGGCACCGCCAGATCAAGGCCGCCGTGGGCGGGGTCGTGGGCGCCGTCACCGGTGACCCGATGAACTTCGTGTCGGTCGCCGCGGTGCACCAAGGGCCCTCCGGCGGCGGGCCGGTGATCGCGATCGTGGACCTGGGGGCCTGACCAGGCGGGACGTGCGTGCTGCTCGTGGTCCGTGGTCGGCCACGCCGCTGACCACGAGCAGCATCCTGGCGTTCCTCGGACGTCCTCCAGCACCTCGACGACGTGAGCGGGCAGGCCTGACGCCGCCACAGGCATCGGGCTCGCACCACCTGACCGACCCACGCCGGACCATCATGGCCGGTCTTGCCCACCGGCGACGGATGCCGTGTGGCCAGGTTGGCGGCACACCTCACCCCTTCCCAAGGCCCAGGAGCACACCGTGAGCGGACCACTGGACGACGTCGTCGTCATCGATCTCACCCGTGCCCTGGCCGGGCCGCATTGCAGCATGATGCTGGCCGACATGGGGGCTCGCGTCATCAAGGTCGAGAACCCCGAGCACGGCGACGAGTCGCGCGGGTGGGGGCCCCCGTTCGTCGGGCCCGACGACCAGCCGGTGTCGACCTACTTCCTGTCGTGCAACCGCAACAAGGAGTCGGTCACGGTCGACCTGAAGTCGGCCGAGGGTCGCGCCATGCTCACCCGGCTGGTCACCCACGCCGACGTGCTGCTCGAGAACTTCCGCCCCGGCGTGCTCGACCGGCTCGGCTTCGGTGTCGAGCGCCTGCACGAGCTCAACCCCCGGCTGGTGCTGCTCTCGATCAGCGGGTTCGGGCACGACGGCCCCGAGGGGGGGCGGGCCGGCTACGACCAGATCGCGCAGGGCGAGGGCGGCCTGATGTCGCTCACCGGCACCGACCCCGAGCACCCCCAACGGGTCGGGGTGCCGATCGGCGACCTGCTCGCCGGGATGTACGGCGCCTATGGTGTCGTGGCCGCGCTGCACGAGCGCAACCGCACCGGCACGGGCCGGGTCGTGCGCACCTCGCTGCTCGCGTCCATCGTCGGGGTGCACGCGTTCCAGGGCACCCGCTACACCGTGGCCGGCGAGGTCGGGCGGGCCGGGGGCAACCACCACCCGTCGATCTGCCCCTACGGGCTGTTCACGTGCGCCGACGGCCTGATCCAGCTCGCCTGCGGCAGTGAGGGCCTGTGGCAGAAACTGGCCGCCGGCTTCGACCTCGACCCCTTCGCACCGGGTTTCGCCACCAACCGGCAGCGGGTCGACAACCGCGACGCCGTCATCGAGCTGCTCGACGCGACGTTCGTCGACCTCCCGCAGGCGGAGCTGATGACGCGGCTGGCCGAGCTCGGCATCCCCGCCGGTGAGGTGCGCACCCTCGACCGCGTCTACGACTGGGAGCAGACCCGGTCGCAAGGGCTGGTGATCGAGGTCGACCACCCGCTGCTCGGCACCATCGAGATTCCCGGCCCACCGATCCGCCTCGACGACAACGCGTACGCCGGCGGCCGCAGCGAGCACCTCCACCCCCCACTGCTGGGTGAGCACAACGAGAGCGTGCAGGCCTGGCTCGACGCGTTCGACGAGCCCGACCAGCCACACGAACCCGACGAGCCGCACGCGTCCTGACCCGTCGACATCCCACGACACGCTGATCGGCAAGCCCGGACATCAGCGCGTCGCGGGATCTCGACCTGTGGGGAGGTGTGGCGGGCGGGGCGGGCGGAGGGAGTTGCCGAACGGCATCCGACGCTTGGGCAGGTCCTGACAACGCCCGTGCCCGGCCCGGCTCCTAAGGTCGAGACTGGGCACCGCGCCCGGCCGAACCAGTGACGAGGGAGGTGGTCCGCCATGCGGATCCTGCTCGCCCTGGGCGGTAACGCGATGACCGGCCCTGACGGCAGCGCCACCCCGGCCGCCCAGATCGAGGCCGTCGGCGTCGCGATGCGCGCCGCCGCGCGGCTCGTCGCCGCCGGCCACGAACTGGTCATCACCCATGGCAACGGACCCCAGGTCGGCAACATTCTCGTCAAGAACGAGCTGGCGGCTTCCGTCGTGCCGCCCGTGCCGCTCGACTGGTGCGGCGCGCAGACCCAGGGGACGCTCGGCTTCATCGTCCTTGACGCCCTTGACGACGCGCTCGCGGATGCCGGCCTGGTCCTGCCGGTGGCCGCCCTCGTCACCCGCACCCTCGTCGACCAGGACGACCCCCATTTCACCTCCCCGAGCAAGCCGATCGGTCGCTACTTGCCGCGTGACCAGGCGCAGGCGCTCATCGAGCACGGCCAGGTGTGGGAGGACCGCGGCGAGAAGGGGTGGCGGCGGGTCGTCGCGTCGCCCGAGCCGCTGGAGGTGCTCGACGTCGGCCCGGTGCGCGTTCTCCTCGAGGCGGGCCACGTCGTCGTCGCGGCCGGTGGCGGCGGCATCCCCGTGGTGCGCGAGCCCGACGGCCGTCTGCGCGGGGTCGAGGCCGTCATCGACAAGGACCTCACCGCAGCCCTGCTCGCCCGCACCCTCGACGTCGACGTGCTGGTGATCGCCACCGACGTCGACCACGCGGCCGTCGACTGGGGCACCCCGCAGCAGCGCGAGCTCGGGCGGGTGACCCTCGCCGAAATGCACCGGTACGCCGCCGAAGGCCAGTTCGCGTCGGGGTCGATGGGCCCCAAGGTCGACGCCGCCACCCGGTTCGTCGGCGGTGGGGGCCCGCGCAGCGTCATCACGTCCCTGAGCCACATCACCGACGCCGTCGAGGGCAGCTTCGGCACCGTGATCGAACGAGAGTGAACCTCTGAACCGCACCGAACGACAACCCAACCCGACAGGCCGAGTCGATCACCCGGCAGCCAGGAGACAACGCACCGTACCCGACTCGATACCGGTCGTTCAGCCCTGGCTCGCGCCGGTTCCTTTGGCACACCTTCGACCCTCTCCAGGAGGTCACCGGCCGATCGCCGCCTCTGGCCCGGATGCCGTGGGCGCCCGCCCCCGATCGGCGCCGCGCCACCGTAGCGTCGAGGCGATGACGACCCAGCGCTTCCCGTTCGCCTTCGCCTCCGCCCACCGCATCGCGGCCCTGCCGTTCGGTGTGCTGCCCTCGACGACCTGGGTCGAGGTCGACCAGGCCCGGCTGCGCGCCCGCTTCGGGTTCTGGACCCTGGAGACACCTCGGGCGAACGTCAAGGACGTGACGACGACCGGGAGCTACTCCTTCATCCGCACCGCCGGCCCGGCCCACCTGTCACTGGCGGACCACGGCGTCACCTTCGCGACCAACGGCGACCGGGGCGTGTGCGTCTGCTTCCACGAGCCGGTGCGGGTGCTTGACCCCACCGGGCGCCTGCGGCACCCGGGGGCCACGTTCACGGTGGCCGACCCCGACGCCCTGGTGGCGGCCCTCGCCGGGTGACGGTTCGGCTAGGAGCGGGCGGCGGCGCGCAACAGGAACGCGAAGACCGCCAGAACCGCGCCGCCCAGCCAACCGCCGAGTGCAGCCGGGGCAGGCACCCACACGAGCAGGAGGATGCCGGGCACGACCAGCGCCGCGGCGAGGTAGGCGAACGTCCGCATGCCGTAGAGGAAGACGAACGGCAGGTAGTGCGCACCGACGACCACCATGCTCGCGGGGAAGAAGAGCTCGCCGTGACCGGACAGCAACGCCACGACCACCACGAGGCCGATGGGCACGGTGAAGGCGATCTGCATGGCCAGCGCCGACGTGGGGTGTCCGGGCGGCAGCGCTGCCGGGCGCCCCGTGAGCCTGATGACGAGCCGGGTGAGCGGGAAGATCAAGGTGCCACCGACGAAGAGCACGACGACCGCGCTCTCGGTCGACATCCACTGGGCCGCTGCTGCCGCGAAGAGCCAGATGACCGCGGAGACCAGCTGTCCGTGGAAGCCACCCGAATAGAGCCCTCGCACGTCGGCCTGGGCTTCGGCGATGGTCATCGTGGCCCCTCCTCGTCCGGTTCTGCTGGCGCCTGGCTACTTGCGCTTCGCGTCCTCGCTGGCACGGTGGTCGACCGTCGCTCCGAGACCGAGTCCCAGTGCGACCCCCACCCCCGGAAGGGTGAGCCACAAGGCGTCGGTGGTGAAGGCGAAGAGCACCACCCCGATGGCGGCTCCGACGAAGATTCCGAGCAGCATGCCCAGCTGCGTCGGGGTCACATCATGGGCTGACGACCTGCGGCCGACCATGTCGACATCAGTCCTCGGCCCTGCTGGTGGGCCTTGATACCTGCCAACGTACTCCCGGCTCCGCCGTGGTCCGGCGCCGGTCCGACCGTGCCGGACAGGGCCGGACAGGGCCGGACGGGGCCTCGGTGTCGTGGCTCCGGGTGGCGGCTCAGATGCCGCGCATCTGCCGGATCCGCAGGGCAAGGGCCAGCGTGAGCCGCAGCTGCGGGTCGGAGGTGAAGGGGCCGAGCATCCGCTCGAGCTTGGCGATGCGGTAGCGCAGCGTGTTGTAGTGGAAGAACAGCTGCCGCGCGGTCTCGGCCACGTTGAGGTTGGTGTCGAGCAGCACCGACA
>JBBRVU010000208.1:0-6879 GCA_038246575.1 Actinomycetes bacterium
AGCTGGTGAGCGCATGACGGCCCGGCTGGGTCCGGACGCAGTCGTCGTGCCTGCCGAGGGCGTGCACGTCACCGTCGTCGAGGACGAGAAGGTCCTCTACCTGCCGCACGACGCCTCGCTGCGCCACCTGGACCGCGCTGCGGCGCTGGTCTGGGACTGTCTCGCGCCGCCGGCCCCCGTCTCGGACATCGTGGCCGATCTTGCCGCCGTGTTCGAGGCCGATCAGGACGTCGTCGCGGCCGACGTGGACGCGCTGCTCGGCGGTCTGGTCGACGGTGGCGCGCTGGTGGTCGCGGTAGGAGAAATCACCCCGGATGCGTAGTGCGCCCGCACTGGGGCCCCCACTAGGGTCGCCGCGGGACCGGCCCGGGGACGGGCAGTCGACAAGGGGGGCAGTGACGCGTGAGAGACACCGACGAGGCCAGCGGGATCAACCGCCGGGAGCTGATCAAGCGCTCGGCCGCCGTGGGCGGCACGCTGCTGTGGGTCGCCCCCAGCGTGACCCTGCTGACCGCGGGGATCGCCCCAGGCAGCGTCCTGGGGTGTGGTGACGACAGCGACCTCGACGCCGACTTCTACATCCTGGTGATCAAGTGCGGCGCCGACAGCTACTACCTCGTCAAGGTGTTCCAGGACCCCTCGGGGAACAAGCCGTTCCTGGTGCGCTGCGGCGGCCAGATCACCGGCTCGAGCGAGCACGACGACGAGGACGAGAAGGACGCCAAGAGCAAGAAGCCGAAGGACGACAAGAAGGCCAAGGACGCGAAGGACTCGATCCTCAAGAAGTCCGAGGTCGAGACGATGAAGTCGACCTACCGCTGGTCGACCAGCAATGGCGGCTGCCCGCCCGACGTGAGCTTCTGCACCGAGGACGGCGCGCTGGTCGTGTCGCTGGACGCGGATAACGACGGCACCGGGTGCGAGATCAAGCTCTGGATCATGCGCCGCGGCACCGAGTGGGAGTGGAAGAACCTGCTCAACTCGCAGTACGGGCCGATGGAGTACGGCGAGACCTCGCGGGGGACCGTGCGCTTCGGCACCCCCTGGCGCTGACCGGCGGCGTCAGCCTCGCCGGTCCCGCCGCACGACCACGTCGGGCTCGATGACCTCTGCCTCGACCACGTCCGCCTCGACCGGGAAGCCCTGGTTGACGCCACCGGCGCCGTAGATCCCGGTCGGGCGCACCAGCCGCAGCAGCGTGCGGGCGACGATGCGCGCGTCGAGGGCCAGCGACCGGCGGGCGATGTAGTGCAGGTCGAGCTCGATGCGCTCCGGCCAGGTGATCGAGTTGCGCCCGTTGACCTGAGCCCAGCCGGTCAGGCCGGGCCGCACGGCGTGCCGCCCGTGCTGCCGTGGGCTGTAGCGGCGCACCTGCTCGGGCAGTGTCGGGCGCGGCCCGATCAGGCTCATGTCGCCCCGCACGACGTTCCACAGCTGGGGCAGCTCGTCGAGGCTCGCGGCGCGCAGCAGTCGCCCGAGCCGGGTGTCGCGGTCCGCGTCCGGCTCGTCGGGGAACGACTCGGCTCGCATGGTGCGGAACTTCAGGATGGTGAACTCTCGCCCGGCAAGGCCCACCCGGCGTTGGCGGAAGAGGACCGGCCGGCCGAGCCGCAGCCGCACTCCGAGGGCGACGAGCGCGGACAGCGGGGCGGTGACGACACCGGCCACCAGACCGACCACGAGGTCAACGGCGCGACGCATCGCGGTCTCCCTCCGCCGTCCAGCCGAGCCTTTTGCGGCGTGCCACCTCGGCGTAGGCCTGCAACGATGCCGTGGCCACCTGGCGCTGGTCGAACTCGGCCAGCGCCCGCTGCCGGGCTGCGGCGCCGAGCCGGTCGCGCGTCGCCTCGTCGGTGACGAGCGACTCGATCGCCGCCGTGAGGGCGTCGGCATCGCGTGGTGGGGCGAGCAGCAGGTGCTCACCGTGGGTGCCGATCTCGCGACACCCCCGGATGTCGGAGAGGATCATCGCGCGCCCGGTGGCAGCCGCCTCCATCGCCGAGCGGGAGAAGCCCTCGCGGTAGGACGGCAGCACGAAGACGTCCAGTGCGTTGTAGACCGCGGGCATGTCGGCCCGCTCACCGAGAAAGTCGACCGGTCCCTCGGAACTCGTGAGGGCGTCGGGCTTGTCCGCGTCGGCCGGGCCGATCCAGACGAACCGGGCTCGGTCGGCCAGCTGCCCCGCGGCGGCGATGAACTCCCGGATCCCCTTCTCGGCGACGAGTCGCCCGACGCCGCCGACGAGCACCTCGTCGTCGGCGACACCGAGATCGGCGCGGACCCGGCGCCGGGCGGCAACGTCGACACCGAAGGCCGTCAGGTCGGTGCCGTTGCCGACGACGCGCGAGCGTCGCCGGGGCGTCCAGCGGCTCAGCACCTGGTGGTCGTCGGCGTTCTGGAACAGCTCGGCATCGGAGAACCAGGACGCGATCGCCTCGGCACCGTAGACCAGCGTCCGCTTGGCGGTGGAGTCCCCCGCACCCGCCCACAGCCCGTGGCAGGTGTTCACCACGACCGGCACGCCGGTGAGCCGGCCCAGCAACCGGCCGAGCACCCCGGTCTTGGGGTTGTGCGTGTGCAGCACGTCCAGCCGCAGCCCCCGGATCGTGCGGCCGAGCTCGCCGACCGCCCGCAGGTCGGCGAGCGGTTCCCAGGCGCGCGTGAGCGAGCGCACGGCGACGTGCCGCACGCCCAGGCCGGTCACGCGTTCGACGTAGGGCCCGGGCGCGGAGATGCCGATGACGTCCAGGCCGGCCTCCACGTCGGCGGCGAGCTCGACGGGGAGCAGCAGCGCCAGACTCATGTCGACGGTGGTCAGGTGGGCGACGCGCAGCGGCCGCCCGCCGGGGCCGCGCAACCGAGGCAGCGTGACCTGCGAGCCCGCAGGGCGCTCAGCCACGGGCACCCGCACGCTTCGCCAGACCCACCAGGCCGGCGTAGACCCGCTCCGGCAGGAGGTCACCGGTCAGCTTGGCGCGGAAGAAGTCCAACGGGTCCGAGCCACGCACCGGCACCCGGTCGAGCCGCATGGGGTCGGCGCCGGGCTGGATGCGCCCGACCCGGCCGGTGGCCGCCGTACGGAAACGTCGCGCCAGCTCGTCCTGCAGAGCCGGCACCGGCACGCCCCACGTGTAGGCGAAGTGCCGCGGCGGCTCGCCGTAGCGCTCAGCCACGATCTCCGAGCACCGGTCGAGCTCATCCACCGTCAGGGCTTCCGGTCTGGGGTGGCTGTGGGTGTGGTTGCCGATGGTGCACAGGCCGCTGGACACCATCACGTCGAGCTGGTCCCAGTCGATCGCCGGGGCTCCGGTGTCCCGGGCCGTGGACCCCTCCCAGTGCATCTCGCCTCCGACATAGCCGGTCGTGAGGTAGAGCGTGAAGGGCAGCCCCCGGTCGCGCAGCAGCGGAAACCCGTTGACGAAGAGGTCCTGGAAGCCGTCGTCGAAGGTGAGCACGGTCATCGGAGTGGTGTCGCCTGCCGACATCGCGTCGATGGCCGTGTCGATGGGGACGACGTGGTGATCAGCGAGGACGTCGAGCTGTTCCTCGAAGCGGGCAGCGGTGACGTCACGCTCGTCCGGCGACCCACCGCCGACCCGGTGGTAGATCAGGGCGGTGACGCCGGTCGATGAGCTGCGACGTGGCAGCCGGGCGAGCAGGGACTTGACCGACTCGCGCCGACCGAGCCCAGCGGCGGCAGACACCGGCACGATCAGGACCTCCCCCACGTCGACTCAGGACAGGGTAGGAGATGGCGACGGGCGACCCCGCCACCGTGGGTGCACCGGAGCCGAGCAGGTTCAGCGAGCGTGCCGGACCCTCAGGGTGAAGCGCACTCCGCTGCGGCCCTTGACCGTGACCCGGTAGGTCCCGGCCCGCACGAACCGGCTGAGCGCGAGCCCCGAGCGCAGCCGCCGCTTCGTCACGAGCTGGCCGTCCTGGTCGCGCACGATGACCCGGACCCGGCTGGCGCCGCTGAACCGCGCCGTCGAGACGAGTCGACCCTCGGTGGTCACCCGCACCGATCGCATGCGCTTGCCCTTGGTCAACCGGCCGACCAATGTGGTCGTGACCTTCTTCGACTTCGTCGTGTCTTTCGTCCGGTGCGGCCGGGCAGGCTTGGTGGTCGGGGGCGGCACGGTGGTCGTCGTTGTCGCCGGCGGCGGCGAGGTCGTCGTCGTTGTGTCGGTGGTCGTCGTGGTCGTCGAGGTCGTCGTGGTCGCGGGGGGCGGGGTCGTGCCCGACGCGGGCTCGACCGACTCGAGGAAGGCCGAGTTGGCGAGGTTCCAGTGCGTGGCCAGCCAGCTGCCGGGCACCGGTGCCACGTTGAAGTAGTCGTCGCCGTTGCAGTCCAGCAGCGGCTCCTCCGAGGACGCGCACAGGTAGGTCAGGGTCGCCCCCGTCCCGTCGTTGTAGCAGAGCCGGTCGTACTCGTCGGTGCAGTGGTAGCCACCGTTGGAGTGCGGCGCCGAGAGCTGCACGGCGCCGAGGGCGTGCGCCAGCTCGTGGGCCGGCACGGACGCCCGGCCGCCCCAGCATGCGGCATCGATGCGCGACACCGTGGCTCCGAAGTTGGCGGGGTTGCTCGCGTCGGGCCGGTCGTCGCCGGCGACGTAGGAGATGCCGCAGTAGACACCGGCATCGCCGAAGACGAGGTACTTGCGGTTGTTGCTCGTGTAGCCCAACCCGCGCAGCTCGGTGCGGGTGTTCGAGATCGAGTCGTCGCCGCTCGGGCTGAGCACGACGTGGTCGACGGCGAGTTGGCACGACCCGTCGGTGACCCAGCGGACGTGGCGCACGCCTCCGTCCCGGCGGGCCGAGAGGGCATAGGACGAGTCGGCGTCCGCGGCGTACCCGCGGATCAGCTCGGCCACCGAGCCGAAGCGGTCGGGGCGGTCCGCCGCGACGGCATAGATGACCTGGACCCGCTTGCCCGACGTTCCGTCGCCGTAGCAGGGCACCTCGCCCCCGGCCGCCGCCGTGCCGTCGCCCGAGGTCGAGCGCGCCTCCTCGCGCAGCTCGCTGACCGCGGGCACGTCACGGACATCGACACCTGCGGGAGCCGGGTCGGGTCCGTGGGAGCAGGCCCCGGCCGAGTCCTCGACGGCGAAGCCGCCGTGGCAGCCCTGCGACTCACGCAGGCCGCTGTGCACCTCCCCGGTGGCATGGTCGTCAGAAACTTTCGCCGGCGACCACTCGTCGGGGTCGGCGGCATGAGCGGCGTCGACCCGCTCCACCGACGCCTGCGCCGGGGTCGAGCCGGCGCCGGCTGCCGCGGCCGCGCCGGGCGTCAGGACCGCGACCAGCAAAGCGCCGGCCAGCAGGCCGCCGGTCAGGGCGGTGCGGGCACGGCTGAGCGCCGCGGTGCCTACGGAGATCACGAGGGGTTACCTGCTTCAGTGCGATGCGGTCGACCTACTCGACATGTATCGGCACAAAACAGGCCGTCTGGGCGAGGCCGATCGAGTGAACCGGTCGGCCGAGGGTCAGCGGCCGGACCGGCTCATCTCCCGGCGGCCACCGGTGCGGGTCCGGGCCGAGCGGTCCAGCCACGCGGCCACCGCCTCCAGCGGCCCCCGGCGCAGCCGGACGAGCCACAGCGACGCCGCGACCAGCGCGACGGCGACGTGGGCGAGCCACAGGGTCAGTCGGTCGTCGAGCAGCAGCGGGTTGCCGTTGGTCAGGGCCAGCACGTGGGCGCAGTACAGCGTCAGGGTCATGCTGCCGGCGGCGCCCAGCGGGAACAGGACCCGTCGGGGCAGCAGCCGGGCGAGCAGCAGGCACCCGCCGATCACGGCCATCGAGGTGCCGACCGTGTGCATCAGGTCGAACGTCGCGCCGCTGTGCGGCGCCGAGACCGTGAGCCATCGCCAGTCGCCCGCCGGGGTGGTGCCGAAGAGCCCGTGGGCCAGGCTCTCGTCGACATCGCCCGGCGCATCACGCAGCGCAGCCGCGCCGCCGACTGCGGCGAGGAGGAGCGCCGAGACCATCTTGGCGGTCACGGCCAGCACCGCGCCGAGCACGATCAGGCGCAGCGCGGACCCCGGGCGCCGCAACGAGGTGCGGCCGATCGCCAGACCGGCAAGCAGGTAGGTCACCCAGGTGAGCACCGGGTAGGTCCCGGTGAGCAGCAACGTGATCGGCAGCGAGGAGCCTCCCGGCTCGGCCACCGATGCCGAGTCGACGGTCTGTCGCAGCAGGTGGCTGGCGACGGGCGTGGCCACGGCGGCCGCGGCGGCCAGCCAGGCCAGGGTCCGAGCAGTGAGCCCGAGGAACAGCGTCCCGACGGCGAAGAGGAGGCCGTAGTAGGACAGGATCACCAGCGGCGGCGAGTCGACCCGGCCCAGCAGCAGACCCAGCACGAAGAGGAAGCCGGCACGGGCGAGCACCCCCGCCCGGGCGCTGCGGAGATCCCGAGCGAAGGGCGGTGTCCCGGCGCCGTTGGCCAGCGCCAGGCTGACGCCTGCCAGCAGCGCGAACAGCGCGGAGGCCCGGCCCGCTGCGATGACGTAGGCCGGGTGCAGGGCGCGGTCGGCGTCGAACGCCGCGAAGATGTGGGTGGCCGCCATCCCGGCCAGGGCCAGGAACCGGGCCACGTCGATGCCGATCAGCCGTCCGGAGTCTCGGACGCGGCTCATCGGACCAGCCTAGATCGAGACGTCAGTACGGCTGCGCCTGCGACCGCCAGGTCGCCTTGAGCCGGTCGCGGTCCTTGGCCGGGAACGAGATCACGTCCGGGTCGCCGTCGGAGGTGTAGCGGCCGCGCGGGTCGGCCCTCAGCCGGTCCAGCCACCGCGCCGAGCCGTAGCCCGCCTCAGGTCCCTTCCGCCCCTGCGACCGGATCCGCGGGATGCCCACCGGGTCGAAGTCGCGGGAGTA
>JBBRVU010000209.1:0-6727 GCA_038246575.1 Actinomycetes bacterium
ACCGGGTGCAGGTCCGTACTGGTCATCGTCAACGTGATCAACCCTGTTCTCGCCCTGTTCTTGAAGGGAGCAGACCCTACCCGGGGTGTCTCACCTCAGCCTGACGCACAGGGCACCACCGCTGAACACGAGCCACATCCGTCTCCGGCAGCCCGCTCATCCCACTAGTCTGCGACGCGTCCCGTTGCGACGTTGACTGGAATCTGCCCCGTCACCCCGGGGCCAAGTCGAGTTGACACGGCCATATTAGAAGCGGGTTCCAGCGCGCGCTGCGCGACCAGGGCGAACACCACCCGCTCGATGGCCTCGCCGTCGCACCGCCGACCGGTCGCGGCCTTACCGATCGCCCGGCCGATCCCCAGGCGTTCCCAGATGCGGTCGAGCGTCCACGTCCCGCCGAGGCGACGGGAGTCCAGGATCTCCACCTCCGCGCCGTGTGCCGCCGCGGCAGCCTCCTCCGGGGACAAGAACCGCGAGATCGAGGCGACGAGCCGGGCCAGCGCGGCCCGGTCGACCTTCTCCGCCCGCCCGAAGTTGTGGATCACCTTCGCCACCGGGCTGCCCGTGACCGGATGCCGCTCGTTGTGCGCCAGCTGCAGGTAGGCCACCACCGAGCCGTCCCGGTTACTCCGCCGCGTCTCCCGCAAGTACACGCCTACAGATCACCACGTCCAGCCCGGCGCAGCCGAACGACACGCCCAAGATCGTGTGCCTACACGGAATCGGGTCCGAGAAGGGACGGCAAGCCGCTGACCTGGACGAACGCTCTGAACCAAGCCCTCATGTGCCTGTGATCTTCGGAAGTCCGGCCTCGGTCTCAACCCCTGAGACGGCGGATCAGCCCCAGGGTTGCCTCATCGAGCCTGAGAGCTCAGGACGGGGCCCGCTTGACCGCCGCTGCGGAAAGTACGACTCTGGTTGCAGAGCGTCGCGCGTCCCCCGGACAGGGCTGAGCATCCGATGGCTTGTCGAGCAGATTGCCCAGCAACCGGACTCGAGAGGAGGAGGCTGCCATGCCGGTGGAAGAGGTCCCGAATCCGCAGTCGACGTCTGCGGTGGGGGCAAACGGTGGCAATGGGGACGGCGGGGGTGGCGGGGGCGGTAGCTCCAACTCCAACTCCCACAACCGGACAGCGTTGACCGCCGAGGAGATGAGGTCAGTGATCAACGAGCTGGCCAGGACGCTGCCCGAGGTCGAGCCCGGAGGGTAGTTGCGGGCCCAGCTGACGCCCGTCCAACCGGAAGGAGACAGCGGTGCCGATCGAAGAGCACAAGAACCTTGGTCTGGAGAACGTTGGCCCACGTGGCACAGCCGGTCTTGCAGTGGGCAGCTCGAACTCCAACAGTCACAACGCCGGCGGCGGCGAGCTGACCAAGCCCGAGCTTGAGCAGGTGATGAGCCAGCTGTCCGACCTGCTGCCCCGACTGCAGCGGGTGGTGCAGCAGCAGCCCAACGCGCCTCAGTAGCGCGTGCCGCCCGAGGTACCGTCGGCGGCTCCACTGCGGGTCGCCGACGGGTTGGATGTCGTCGTCATCAGCGACAACGAGATCCTCGTCCAGTTCGGCAGCCGATCGCATCCATCCCGACTGTTCCGCGACACCGATCTCACCGGTGTTCTCGGGCGGGTCTTCGGACGGCTCCAGGCCGGACCTGCCAGCCGCGACGACCTGCTCGCTGAAGCCGACGGTCCGGTGGGTGAGGCGGCCAAGCTTTTGGATCGCCTCAGCGAGCATGGCATCCTGATCTCGACCGACACGGATCCGGTCGAGCAGTACCTCGGGTACACGTTCACCGGTCACAGTCGGCTGAGCGAGTTCCAGGTGGCCCAGATCGGCGCCGGACCGGTCGGTGCGCAGGTCGCCGAGACCCTGCTGGGTCATGGGGTCGGTCGACTTCGGCTGCTCGACGATCGCGAACAAGACGCGACCTGGTCGCGCTTCGTAAGCACGCGCGACGAGCAGCCCGATGGCACGCCGGCCCGGGCCGGGCTCCGAGACCGCTTGCTCGGTCTGGGTTACGCCGGCGTGGAAGCTGCGGACTTCGGGGGCGATTTCGACGCGCTCGCGACCGTCGTCGCCGAGTCGGACCTGGTCTTGCTGACCTTGGAACGACCTGACGTCCGGTTCGCGCATCTCCTCAACCGGCTCGCCTTCGAAGCCGACACGCCGTGGATCACGGCCTGCATTGACGGACACGCTGGGGTCGCCGGGCCATTGTTCGTACCAAATGTCACCGCCTGCTACAACGACTACCGTGTGTTGGCCGATGCATCCATCCCGAGCCCGGCAATGGCCCGTGTGTACCGGCGGCACGCGGCCGCCCGAGGCGCCGACTCCTTCTTTCCCGGCCTGCCGGCGTATGCCGCGATCCTCGGCGGATTCGTCTCCCTGGCCGCCGTCCATATGATGCTCTCCGGTACCAGCTACTTGCTGGGACGGACACTGACGGTCGACTTCGACAGCATGTTCATCGATGTCGAGGACGTGCTGCGCCTCCCGCGCTGCCCGGTGTGCCGCAAACAACGCAGCAGCTACCAGCCGCCTTTCTCGGCGGAAGCGGTGACACGCGGACGGCTGCCCACCACATGAACCTTGCCGTCACCTACCTCAACGAGCGCATCGAGCTGTTCGACGCCGTGTACGACGAGGACCGAGCCGCTGAACTCAGCGGGGCGGTGCGACTCTACAATCGCACCATCGGACCCATCACGTCGGTGACGCTGGTGCGACCCGAGCTGCGGGACCTGTCCCTGTACAGCGCGTACTGCCATCACACCCCGGTGGAGTGGCTGATGCGCGATCTGCGGCTGAAGGCGAAGCCGATGGCCGGCCCGGTCCCCGGCGGTGGCAAAGGCGCGGTGATGCTTCGGCCGGTCCTCGGCGCCCTCGGTGAGATGGCCGAGCGGATGCTGGGCATGCTGCACTTCACCAGCATCGCGGACGAGGTCTGGTTCGGCTCGTACGCGGAGCTGACTGCCAGCGGCAGGTCCGGGCGGGGGCCAGCCGACATCCCGTTGTTCGCCGACGAGCAGTACGACACGCCGGGCTTCGACTTCCGCCGGTTCACGGCAGACACACCGCTGGGGTGGATCGAGGGGGCGGATCTGCTCTCAGGAGAGCCGACTTGGGTGCCGGCCCAACTTGTCCTCATGTACTATCGGCCACGACACGATGAGGCGTCGATCGGCTATGCGACGACCGCAGGACTGGCCTTTCAGACTTCGACTCGATCCGCCCTGCTCCACGGATTGTTCGAGGTCATCGAACGGGACGCACTCAACATCCGCTGGTACAGCCGGCTGGTGCCGGCTCGGGTAGAGGTCGACCTGCCCGCTGTCCTCGGGACTGAACACGGCGTTCCACAATCGCGCATGTCTACCCCGCATGTCAGCGTCGACATCTTTCAGCTGACCCTGGACAGCCCAATCCCAGTGCTCGCCGCTGTCGCCGTCGACCGGTCACGGATCGATCGGGCCTTTCTCGGTGGCACCGGCGCGGCGCACCGGCGAGAAGAAGCGTTGGGGCAGGCACTGTTCGAGCTCGGCCAGTGCCAAACCGGCTTTCACTTTGAAGATCCGTTCGGTCGCAATCCCATCCTGCCGGATGCCGAGCTGGTGGACGTCGTCGAGTTCTTCGACGCACCCCTCTATTACGGCCACCCTTCTAATCTGCCGCGCACCTATTGGTTCACCGAAGGACCAGGCCGGGACCTGTGGACGGATGTGCCCACCGCGGAAACCGACGATGAGGAGAGCGCGTACGAGGAGATGCTCAGCTGGTTGGACCGGAGCGGATTCAGACCCGTCACGTTCGACTTCTCCGGGGCGTGCCCACCCGGGATGTCGATCACGAAGATTTACATCCCGGAGATGACCCACGCCTGTCCGCCTCGCAACCCGATGCTGGGGCATCCACGGTTCCGCCAGCTGCCCCTCGCGCTTGGGCTGGCAGACCGGTTGTTGTCCTTCGTCGACCTGAACACCGATCCAATCCCCTTCGCATAGATCCGGACGACGAGCCGAGGAGAGACAAGAATGACCGGCGCTCGACGCAAGAGACCGACGGCCATTCGCCGCAGTCAGCCCAGCTACAGCCCAGACGATCTCCTCAATGCGACGCTCTCGGCGCCGTTGCTCTGGCCGGGCCGCACCATCCGGCTGCGCCGCGACAGCCTGCTGGACTACGCCGGGCGCAGCACCTCGGCGCAGGTCTCGGTAGCCGAACTGTATCACGAGAACAGTAAGCTGAGCCGGGAACACCTGGCAGAGCTGGTGTATACCGCCGTCGACGCCCCCGCTCTGCGCACCGAGTTCCTGCGTCGCCGAACCGCTCGGGCACCAAGGGATAGCAGCGCCAGGGGCGCGCCGTGGTCCGCGATCGTGGAGTCCATCTTCGCTAGCAGCCCGGAGCTGTTCTATGCAGTTGAGGTGCGGCTTGTCATCGATGGCACGGTGCTCGCCTATGAACCCGGGTCGGGCATGGTGCTGCTCGCGCAGCTCACACTCGAACGACAACAGGATCTCCTCAACGCCATCCGGCTCCTCGATCCGAAGCCAGCCGTCGCCGGGAGGGAGGCCTTGGCGGTTGCGGTTCTGCTCGGCTCCTTCAGTCGCAACGACGTGCTGCTCAGTATTCGGGGGTATCGCCGGACGCTGCTGGAGGCAGGCCGGCTGAGCCAGGAGATAATGAACGCCGCAAGCCGGTCCGGCCGCTCGGCGCGGGTCCGATTCGAGTTCGCGGATCGCGAACTCGACCTGATAATGGAGGCCGATGGTGTCGAAGAGGGCGTCCTCGTCGTTGTCGAACTGGAATGAGCCCGAACCGGGGACAATGTCGCGCGCCGACCTGCGGAAGCTCGTCGACTTGCTCTCCGACGATGAGTGCACGTACCTGCTGGCAGCGGTGCAGGACACCGTCGCGGGCGAACGGTTCTGGGAAGGTGACTCAGGACTGTTCTACAACGACTACGTGAAACTCCGATACTTCCGAGTCGGGTCAAACGCGCCCACAGCGCCTGTCATCGACCACGACTCCTTCGTCCCGATGTTCGTCACAAAGGCTTACCCGTCGTCACCCAAGCAGCCACTTCCGGCACCGTCCAGCGTGCCGCTTCCCCTGGATCAAGCTCTGCGGCGGCGACGGTCCCGGCGCACATACAGCGACGACGGCATCGACCTCTCCACGCTTTCCACGCTGCTGCACCACAGTTGCGGAGTCACCGCGACCGTGGCAGCCTACGGATTCGCAGAACTGCCGCTGCGCACATTCCCCACCCACGGCGGCCTCCAATCGCCCGAGGTCTACCTCTGGGCACGGGCCGTCGCCGGACTCCACCGCGGTCTGTACCACTACCGGGCGGCCGACCATAGCCTCGAGTTGCTCCAACACGGCGACTTCGGGGCCCGCCTGACGGCAATCGCGTACAACGAACAATACGTTGGCCAGGCGGCCGCCGTCCTGCTGCTCACCGGAACACACGATCGGTTGCGCTGGAAGTACGGCGAGCGTGCATACCGTTTCCTGTGCATGGACGCCGGATTCCTCGGAGAAAACGTCTACCTCGTGTGCGAGGGCCTCGGCCTCGGCGCCTGCGCCATATCCGGCTTCGCACAAGACGCCATGGAAGACCTGCTCGGAATCGATGGCCGCAACGAGCTGGCAGTGCTCATGCTCACCGTCGGGGTCCCAGTCGACGAGGCCACAGTCACGAGTGAGTAGCACCCCCGACCCCGGCCATCTGAGCCGCCCTCCTCCGGGTAGGGGCCGGCGGGCTGGCCCTGCAGGCCCTTCGGGGCCCGGAGCAGGAACAGGTGCCCGGCCGGCAGCACGTCAATCGCCGCCTGGGGCGCGGTGCCCTCCAGGTGGTCGAGGGAGTTGTCTCCTACGGCGGGTCGATGAGGCGTCGGGCGGAGCGAACCGAACTCGGCTTGGTGGCATCCCGCCGTCAGAGGAATCAGTAGTGTTGCTGGCTCTTCACCATGAAGCGTGGATGACCTCGCCAGGACACGATCTTCAGCCTGACCCGTAGAGCGGGCCTGGGGCCTCACGATCCGTAGCGACCAAGCAGACGGATCACCGGGAGGCCCCCAGGTGGAAGACCACGTTACCCAGCCGCGCGCGAACGACGGCACGACCGCCCGCCTGCTCGGCCTGCCCAGCTTCCGGGTACTGGCCGCCGGGGAAGTCGGCGGCGAGCTGGAGGTCCTCATCGAAACCCTCGCCGAGGTGGACGGCTGCCGGTCCTGCGGTGTGCTCGCGACCCCGCACGGGCGGCGGGCGACCCTGGTGCGGGACGTACCCTCGGCCGGTCGTCCGGTGCTGCTGGTGTGGTCCAAGCGGTTGTGGCGCTGCGACGAAGCGGCGTGCGCGGCCCGGACCTGGAGCGAGGACTGCGAACAGATCCGGCGCCGGGCGACGCTGACCGAGCGGGCCCGGCGCTGGCGTGCCGGCGGGTCGGTGAGGACGGGGACACGGTGGCCGGCCTGGCCCGCGAGCTCGGCGTGGGCTGGGGCACCGTGTGGCGCGCGGTGCAGGAGTTCGGCCGCCCGCTCGTGGAGGAACCGGACCGCCTCGACGGCGTCACCGCCCTCGGCGTGGACGAGAACGTCCTCGTCGACCCCGATCGCGGTGACCCCGTCAAACCTGTGCTCGTCCTCGATCAGGACCCGCTTGCCCTCGGCAAGGACGGCGTCGTTGGCGGTGTCCCACGCGACCGCGAGTCCCTCGG
>JBBRVU010000210.1:0-6710 GCA_038246575.1 Actinomycetes bacterium
GGAGACCGACGCTGGCAGCCAGGGACTCCTCCCGGGCTCCCGCCCTGCTGCCCCGGGCGGCGGTCCCTCGAAGGGTGACCCCCAGCAACCGGGCCATTTCGCTGCGGAATGGGTGCGCGTGCCTCACACTGAGGGGATGCGACCAGGCCCCGTCGTGGTGCGCGATCGCGATCCACGGCCGCGATGGCGCGGCCTGGCCACGCCCGATCACCTGATCTGGCTGCTCAGCGCCGGCCTCGCGTCCTCCGCGGCCCTGCTCTGGTGGCAGGACGTGCCCCTCCCTGAGCTGGGCCAGCTGTGGTGGCCCCTGCTCGCCGTGCTCTTCGGGCTCAGCGAGCGGTTCGCGGTGCACCTCCCGTTCGGCCGGGACAACCACAGCCTGACCTTCGGCCAGGCTCCCCTGGTCCTGGGCCTGTTCTTCCTCAGCAACGACGACCTGCTGCTTGCGGCTCTCACCGGATCCGCCGTGGTGTGGGTGCTGGTCTACCGCCACCCGCCGATCAAGCTGGCATTCAACCTGGCCTCGCTCGCCGCCCAGGTGACCCTGGCAACCGCGGTGTTCTCGATCGCGCTGGACGTGCTGGCGGCGGACGCCGCCGAGCTGTCCCCGAGGTCGTGGCTCGCGGCACTGCTGGCCACCCTGGCCGGGGATCTGCTGTCCAACGGCGCCCTGTTCGTCATCATCAGTCTCCGACAGGGCGGCAGGCGGCTGACCGAGCTCGGCCGCACGCTCACGGCGGCCGCCGTCGGCACGGTGGTCGTCACCGACCTTGCACTCGTCACCGGGTTGGTGCTGCAGACCCAGCCCGCGGCCGTTGCCCTGCTCACAGTGGTCGGCGTGCTCTCCTTTCTGCTCTATCGCGGCTACCACGTCCAACGGCTGCGCTTCGGTCGTCTCGAACAGCTCTACGGCTTCACCCGCTCGGTGGACCAGGCCCTGCAGGACGGTTCGGTCACCGGCGCCGTGGCAGCCCAGGCGCGTGATCTTCTGCGGGCCCAGCACGCCGAGGTGCTGGCCGTCGGTTCCGCGGGCGACGCCGGTGGTCGCGAGTGGTACGCGCCGGCAACCACCGGCGACATGGTCTGCCTGACTCGTGGTGGCACCAGCCCGGCCCACGAGGCGCTGCGCCTGGCCGGACATCAGGACGGGCTCGCGGCCCCGCTGCGTGAGGGCGGTGGCATCGTCGGCGTCCTCGTGGTGGCCGACCGGCTCGACGACGTCAGCACCTTCGACCCCGACGACGTGCGGCTGCTCGAAGCTCTGGCCGGGCACGCCAGCGTCGCCCTGGCCAACGCTGCCCTCGTCGAACGGGTGCGGGCTGCAGCTCGCGACACGGAGCACATGTCGCTGCACGATCCCCTGACCAGCCTGCCCAACCGGCTCAACTTCCAGCAGATGCTGGAGCGTCGCCTTGCTGCGACCGGATCGGCGGCTGTCGTCCTGATGGACATCGACCGGTTCAAGGACGTCAACGACACCCTGGGGCACGGTGTGGGCGACCAGCTGCTGCAAGAGGTGGGCTGGCGACTGCGCGGCCTCGAGGGCGAGGAGACGGTCGTCGCACGTCTCGGCGGCGACGAGTTCGCGGTGCTGCTCGCCAGCGACGATGTCCACGTCGAGGGCGTCGTGGCCCGCATCACCCGGGACATCGCCCGGTCGGTCACCATCGGCGACGTCAACCTCGACGTCACCGCCAGCATCGGCATCGCGACGTCACCGAGCGACGGGTTCTCGGCCGCCTTGCTGCTCCGCCGTGCCGAGGTCGCCATGTACGACGCGAAGGGCGGGCTCTCCGGGGTAGCCCGCTACTCCGCGGAGCGCGACCCGTACAGCAGCCGACGCCTGTCGCTGATCGGAGACCTGGCACGAGCCCTCGAGGACGGCACCCTGCAGCTGCACTACCAGCCGCAGGCCGAGCCCGAGAGCGGACGCATCACCGGCGTCGAGGCCCTGCTGCGCTGGAATCACCCCGTCTGGGGCCCCGTGCCGCCGGACGAGTTCGTCGCCCTTGCCGAGAACACCGGCATGATCAAGGCCCTGACCAGGTTCGTCGTCGAGACCGCGATCCGCCAGTGCGTGGAGTGGCGCGACGCGGGCACTCCGGTGCTGATGGCCGTCAACATCTCGGCTCGGAACCTGCTCGAGCCCGACCTCGCCGACTCGATCGCGCGGCTGCTCGTTCAGGCCGGTCTCCCGGCGGGGTTGCTGAAGTTGGAGGTCACCGAGAGCGCCATCTTCGCCGAGCCCGAGCGGGCCGTGCTGTCGATGCAACGCCTCGTCGACCTGGGACTCACGATCAGCATCGACGACTTCGGCACGGGCTACTCGTCACTGACCAGGCTGCGCAGCCTTCCGGTGCACGAGGTCAAGGTGGACCGCACGTTCGTCCGTGACCTTGCCGATCGCGCAGACGACCTGGCCATCGTCCGCGCCGTGGTGAGCCTGGGGCACGACCTCGGGCTCCGCGTGGTCGCCGAGGGCGTCGAGGACGAGCGGAGCTGGCGCATCGTCCAGGACCTGGGCTGCGACCTGGTCCAGGGCTACTTCCTCGCCCGGCCGATGCCCGCCGAGGCGATGTCGATCTGGCTGCAGGACCGCATGTCCGGCTTCGCGACCCGGCTGCGCGCGGAGAGTGACAAGCCTCCGGTGGTGCCCGCCGACGACGAGCCGACCCTTCCCGAACGGCGCCGACACCTTCGCTAGGCTGGCGCGCGTGGCACAGCTACGCGTCGCCCTGGCCCAGATCAACCCCACCGTCGGCGACCTCCGGGGCAACGCCGACCTCGTCCTGGCCGGCGCGAAGGCCGCAGCGGAGCGGGGCGCTCATCTCGTCGCGTTTCCCGAGATGGCGCTGACCGGCTACCCGATCGAGGACCTGGCGCTGCGCCGGTCCTTCGTCGAAGCCTCCCGCGCCACAGTTGCCGACGTCGCGCACCGGCTGCAGGACGCCGGGCAGGGTGACCTGCTGGTCATCGTCGGATTCCTCGACGGAGCAGATGAGCCGCAGGAACCGACTCTGGGGATCCCCCGGGGTGCGCCACAGAACGCGGCCGCGCTGCTGCACGGTGGAAGGGTGCTGGCCCGCTACGCCAAGCACCACCTGCCCAACTACGGCGTGTTCGACGAGTACCGCTACTTCGTCCCCGGCTCGTCGCTGACCATCGCCCGCCTGCACGGAGTCGATGTCGCAGTGGCGATCTGCGAGGACATCTGGCGGGAAGGCGGGCCGGTTGCGGTGACTCGTGCGGCCGGTGCCGGCCTCCTCGTCGTCATCAACGGCTCCCCCTACGAGCGGGACAAGGACGACACCCGCCTCGAGCTGGTGCAGCGGCGGGCGGGCGCGGCGGGCTGCGCGCTGGCCTACGTCAACATGACCGGTGGCCAGGACGACCTTGTCTTCGACGGGGACTCACTCGTGGTCTCCGCCGATGGCGAGCTCCTTGCCCGGGCGCCGCAGTTCGCGGACGACCTGCTCGTCGTCGACCTTGACCTGCCCACCGCCATCGCCGACACACGGGACGAGGAGAGCAGCATCGAGGCGCCGGACGGCTCGGACACCACGATCTGCCGGTACGTCGTCTCCGAGCGGGCGCTTCCGGCGTACGAGCCCATCGAGGCCGACATCGGGCCGAGGCTCAGTGACGAGGCCGAGGTCTACGCCGCCATCGTGTCTGGTCTTCGGGACTACGTCCGAAAGAACGGGTTCACCAGCGTCACGTTCGGGCTCTCGGGCGGCATCGACTCGGCGCTCACCGCAGCGGTTGCCTGCGACGCCGTCGGGGCGTCGAACGTGCACGGCGTGTCGATGCCCAGCCGGTACTCGTCGGAGCACTCGCGCTCGGACGCGGCTGACCTGGCCGAGCGCACCGGTCTCGTGTACACAACGGTCGCCATCGCCCCGATGGTCGACGCCTTTCTCGCAAGCATCTGCCTGACCGGCCTGGCGGAGGAGAACCTGCAGGCAAGAGTGCGGGGAACGACGCTCATGGGGTTGTCGAACCAGCACGGCCACCTGGTGTTGGCCACCGGGAACAAGAGTGAGCTCTCAGTGGGCTACTCGACCTTGTACGGCGACTCCGTCGGCGGCTACGCGCCACTGAAGGACGTCCCGAAGACGCTGGTGTGGGATCTCGCGCGGTGGCGCAACGCCGACGCACTCGAGCGGGGCGAGAGGCCGCCCATCCCGCAGTCCTCGATCGACAAGGAACCCTCCGCCGAGCTTCGGGAGGGCCAGCTGGACACCGACTCCCTGCCGTCGTACGAGCTGCTCGACGACATCCTCGACGACTACGTCGAGATGGACCGCGGCCTCACCGAGCTGGTGGGCGCGGGCTTCGACCGCGCAGTGGTCGAGCGCGTGGTGCAGCTCACCGATGCCGCCGAGTACAAGCGCCGGCAGTACCCACCGGGTCCGAAGATCTCCCTGAAGGCGTTCGGCCGCGACCGAAGGCTTCCGATCACCAATCGGTGGAAGGAGCCAGGGGCGCCGGCATGACGGACGTCGCCGCACCCTACGGCTCGGGTCCCTCCTCCGGGCAGCCTCCCGCGAAGAGGGTGCGCATCCATCACCTACGGGCGATGAAGGAACGGGGCGAACGCTTCGCGATGCTCACGTCCTACGACCAGTACAGCGCCGAGATCTTCGACGAGGCCGGTGTCCCGGTGCTGCTGGTTGGCGACTCGGCCGCCAACAACGTGCTCGGCTACGACACGACCTTGCCGGTGACGGTCGATGAGCTGCTCCCGCTGGTCCGGGCCGTCAGCCGGTCGGCGTCCCGGTCACTCGTGGTGGCGGATCTGCCATTCGGCTCCTACCAGTCCTCCCCCGGCCAGGCCCTCGAGACGTCGGTGCGCTTCGTCAAGGAGGGTGGCGCCCAGGCGGTCAAGCTCGAGGGCGGCACCCCTGTCCTCGACCAGATCACCGCGGTCGTCAACGCCGGGGTTCCGGTCATGGCGCACCTCGGCTTCACTCCGCAGAGCGAGCACGGACTGGGTGGTTACCGGGTCCAGGGGCGAGGTGAAGCCGGCGACGAGCTCGTGGCGGAGGCCCTTGCCGTCCAGGAGGCCGGGGCGTTCGCCCTCGTGCTGGAGATGGTGCCCGCGGACTTGGCTCGGCGGGTCACCGACATGCTGATCATCCCGACCATCGGCATCGGTGCCGGTGTCGGATGCGACGGTCAGGTGCTCGTCTGGCAGGACATGGCTGGTCTGCGTCGCGGACCGCTGCCCAAGTTCGTCAAGACCTACGCCGACCTGCGCACTGCCCTGAGCGCGGCCGCCAAGGCCTTCGCCGAGGATGTGGCCGCCGGCACCTACCCGGACGACGAGCACTCGTACGAGTAGCCACGTCCGCGGCGTGCCGCGCCACAAGGGTGTCGCGCGGGCGGCAGCATGGGGGCCGTGGACAGCGAACAAGTTCTGTTGCTGCGGGAGTCACTGGTGCGGTCCGGCTGGGTCGAGCGGACTCGGGACTTCGCTCGCTCCCTGCGTCGCGTCCCCGAGCCGGGTCGCCTGTTGCTGGTGGGCACGCCGGAGGAGGAGCCGTGGCACCTCGCCGCGCATCTCGACGACGAGGCTCGGTTCACCGGACAGCAGCAACTATCTCCGACCCTGGTCAGATGGGCCCCGCCGCCTGGAGCGCCGCCGCATCTGGCGGTGACGATGGCGCGACTCGAAGCGGCCGGACGCGGTGAGACGGTGTTCGTCGTCGCCCCTGATGCATCACCGGAACAGCTGTTGGAACGTCTCGCCGATGCGCGCCGGATCGGCGCGACTGTGCTGTCCATCGACGGTGGCGACGAGGAGCTCGGTGCTCTTGCGCACGACAGACTCGTCGTTCCGAAGGCAGCAGACCAACAGCTCGTCGTTGCGTCGACGTCGTTCACAAACGACGTGACGAACCTCGATGTCGACACGATGTCCCATCTCGTGAGTGTCGCGGCTGGTGAAGATATGCGACCTGCTTCGGTGCGCGATCGCATCGCGAAGCTGCTCGAAAGGATGAGTGGTCCCGCACCGAAGTCATGACGGCACGACAAGGGGCTGAACGCTTCGCAACCGTGAGACATGTTGCTCCGCAATGTATTCCGGTGATCACAAATCTGTGTCTTGCATAGAAGTCCAACGCGATAGCTGTTACATCGATGCGCATCTCACGTGTCAAAGAGACAAGGACTTCGTCATCTCGCGTCTCGACTCCCTGTGAGCCTTCAAAAACTGGTTTCGCGAAATGCTGGTAACACACGTCTGGTAGTGCGATCTTTTCAGGGAACACGTCGACCACAAGGCGACGTACAAACGATGGAGGCGCGTGTGCCGGCCACACAAGAAGAGGACGTTCCGGTGGTGACCTACGCCGCGAGCAGCTCTACCCGCAAGACGACATCGGCAAGGACTGCCAAGAAGTCCGCGAAGAAGGCAGCCAAGAAGACGGCGGCCAAGCGGACGGCCAAGAAGGCCACTGCCAAGAAGGCAGCCAAGAAGACGGCGGCCAAGCGGACGACGAAGAAGGCCACTGCCAAGAAGGCAGCCAAGAAGGGTGCTGCTACCCGGGCCCGCAAGACCGCAACGCGCAAGGCAGCAGCCAAGAAGGGCGCCGCCAAGCGCGCGACCAAGAAGACTGCCGCCAAGAGGGCAGCCAAGAAGGGCGCCGCCAAGCGCACCACCAAGAAGGCGACGGCGCGCAAGCGCTGAGTCGCAGGATTGACCC
>JBBRVU010000211.1:0-6683 GCA_038246575.1 Actinomycetes bacterium
CCAGAATCCTCAGCAGCCCTCCGGCATGCCGATCCACCGGTACGCCCCGTTCGTGCCGGTCGATCTCGCCGACCGCACCTGGCCGACGCGCACGATCGCCGAGGCGCCTCGCTGGTGCGCGGTGGACCTGCGTGACGGCAACCAGGCGTTGATCGATCCGATGAGCCCGGCACGCAAGAAGCGCATGTTCGAGCTGTTGGTCCGGCTGGGCTACAAGGAGATCGAGGTCGGCTTTCCGTCGGCCAGCCAGACCGACTTCGACTTCGTCCGCCAGCTCGTCGAGGAGGACTTGATCCCCGACGACGTCGTCATCCAGGTCCTCACCCAGGCCCGGGACGCGCTCATCGAGCGGACCTTCGAGTCGATCCAGGGTGCGAAGCAGGCCATCGTGCACCTCTACAACTCGACGTCGACGCTGCAGCGCCGCGTCGTGTTCGGGCTGCCCAAGGAGGGCATCGTCGACATCGCCGTTCAAGGCGCCCGACTGTGCCAGAAGCTGCGCGAGACGGTGCCCGACACCGACGTGCTCTTCGAGTACTCGCCGGAGTCCTACACCGGCACCGAGCTGGAGTTCGCGGTCGAGGTCTGCAACGCAGTCAACGACGTGTGGGCTCCGACGCCCGAGCGCAAGACCATCATCAACCTGCCCGCGACCGTCGAGATGGCGACGCCGAACGTCTACGCCGACTCCATCGAATGGATGCACCGCAACCTCGCCCACCGCGACTCGGTGGTGCTCTCGCTGCACCCGCACAACGACCGCGGGACGGCCGTCGCGGCGGCCGAGCTGGGCTATCTCGCCGGTGCGGACCGCATCGAGGGTTGCCTGTTCGGCAACGGTGAGCGCACCGGCAACGTCTGCCTCGTGACGCTGGGGATGAACCTGTTCTCGCAGGGGATCGACCCGCAGATCGACTTCAGCGACATCGACGAGATCCGGCGCACGGTCGAGTACTGCAACCAGCTGCCGGTCCACGAGCGCCACCCCTACGGCGGAGACCTCGTCTACACCGCCTTCTCCGGCTCGCACCAGGACGCCATCAAGAAGGGCCTGGAGTGGATGGAGCGCGACGCCCGCGAGGCCGCAACCGCGGTCGAGGAGTTCCGCTGGGCGGTGCCCTACCTGCCCATCGACCCGAAGGACGTCGGTCGCTCGTACGAGGCCGTGATCCGGGTCAACTCGCAGTCGGGCAAGGGCGGCGTCGCCTACGTGATGCGGTCCGAGTTCCAGCTCGACCTCCCGCGCCGCCTGCAGATCGAGTTCAGCCAGGTGATCCAGGCGCGCACCGACGCATCAGGCGGCGAGGTGTCCCCGGCGCAGATGTGGTCGGCGTTCGAGGCGGAGTACCTCAGCGGACGTACGCCGCTCCGGTTGGACTCCCACCACACCTCCTCGGCAGACGCGCAGGACGACCAGCTCGACCTGACCGTCTACGTCGACGGTGCCCAGCGGGCGCTCGTCGGTCGCGGGAACGGGCCCATCGCGGCGTTCGTCGATGCGCTGCGTCCGGTCGGCTTCGACGTCCGCGTCCTGGACTACGCCGAGCACGCGCTGTCCTCGGGCGGCGATGCGCGCGCTGCTGCGTACGTCGAGTGCGCCATCGACGACCGGATCCTGTGGGGAGTGGGCATCGACGCGAACATCGTCACCGCCTCGCTGAAGGCCGTCGTGTCCGCGGTCAACCGCGTCGGCACGTCCGATGATCGGAGACCGAACGCGGGATAGAGACCGCGCTGCGTCTCCGATCATGGAAAGGCGGCCGGGGGTCGGCGGCCGGTGGTCGGGGGTCGGGGGCAACGGGTCCCGGCAACGGGTCGCGGGTCAGCGCAGCAGCTGGCGATCGATCGTCGTCAGGGCCACCTGACGGCCGCCGTACCAGACCGCGCGCGGCGGGTCCTGCAGCCGCAACACCTCGGGCCAGCTGCTCGCGGCGTACAGCTGGAGGTCGGCCCGAGCACCGGGCACCACGCCGTACGCGCCACCCAGCCGCCAGGCCGCGGCCGGGACGGTGGTCACCGCGGCCAGCGCCTGCCCGAGCTCGTCGACGGTGACGAGGTGCGCCGCGTGGGCCGACACCAGTGCCACTTCGAGCAGGTCGCCGCGGCCGAAGGGATAGAAGCCGTCCTTGACGCAGTCCTGGCCGAAGGCCACGCCCACCCCCGCAGCGAGCAGCTCACGCACTCGCGTGGTGCCCCGGCGCACGAGCCCCTGGTCGCCGCGACCCTGCAGCACCAGGTTGGTGACCGGGTTGGAGACCACCGTGATCCCGGCCCGGGCGCACCCGGCGATCACCTCCGCGGCATAGGCCTCGTCGGCAGCCGAGAGCGCGCAGACGTGCCCCACGGTCACGCGCCCCTGCCACCCGGTGCGCTCGGTCTCGGCGACGACCATCGCGAGTGTGCGCACCGAGCCGTCATCGGTCTCGTCGACGTGCATGTCGACGTCGGCGTCGAACCGGCTCGCGAGCTCGAAGCAGTAGCGGACGTGCTCGCGCTGGGCGGTCTCGTCGGCCTCCCAGTGCGGCATCCCCCCGACGACGTCTGCGCCTGCCTGCATCGCCTCGACCATGAGGTCGGCGGTGCCGGGGTCGCGCAGGATGCCCTCCTGCGGGAATGCGATCGTGCGCACCTCGGCGATATCCGCACAGTCCCGGGCAGCTGCGAGCACTCCCTCGAGCGGGACGAGGCCGCCGATGGTGTCGATGTCGATGTGCGAGCGCAGCCGGGTCGTGCCGGTCAGCACCGACGACTCGATCACGGCGCGGGCCCTACGGCGCACGGTGTCGACGGTGTAGCCCCGCTTGGCTGCGTGGATCGCCCCGATGGCCCCATCGAGCGTGCCGTCGTGCTCGACCAGCTCGTCGCGGATGAGCACCTTGTCCAGGTGGACGTGGGTGTCGATGAACGCTGGGAGGAGCAGGCCGCCGGCCGCCTCCAGCCGGTCGTCGACCCCGGCACCGGCGCCGGCGCCGGGACCGACGCTCACCACCTGGTCGTCCTCGACGACCACGTCGATCACGGTGCCGTCCACCAGGCTGGCTCCTGCGATCACCTGCACCGTCATGGCCTTGACGATGGCAGAGTCGGCTCGGAAATCACATGGCAGTCTCCTGTGCCGGTCCCTATCGTCGACACCGGCCCGCGCGGGCCGGGGATGGGGTCGGCATGAGGATCCTCGTCGCAACCACGGCGAACACAGGTCACTTCGAGCCCGTGGTGCCATTCGCCCGAGCCTGTGCGGTCGCCGGCCACGACGTACGAGTCGCCGCTGCGGCCGACTTCGCCGAGGCCGTGGAACGGGCAGGGTTCGCACACCTGCCGTTCGCCCCGGCGCCGCCGGAGGAGGCAGCAAGGGTCTTCGCCGGCCTTCCGGCGCTCGACGGGGCCACGCCGGCGGACATCCAGGCCGGCAACGTCACCGTCGTCCGGGAGGTGTTCGCCCGTCTCGACGCCGGCGCGGCGCTGCCCGGTCTGCGGGCCGCGATCGCCGACTGGCGACCCGACCTTGTGCTGCGTGAGACGGCCGAGCTCGGGTCCTACCTGGCGGCCGAGGCCGCCGGCGTCCCGCACGTGCAGGTCAACACCGGCACCAGCTCGTTCATGGACATCCTCGCTGTCGTCGAGGAGCCCCTCGTGGCGCTGGGTGCTGCGCCAGGGCTCGCCGGGCTGCGTTCCGCCCCGCGCCTCACGCTGGTGCCGGGGTCGATCGATGGGTCGGCGCCGGACGGCACGGCAGCCCCGACCAGGTTTCACGAGCCGTCCTCGGATGCGCCTCCGCACCAGCTGCCGGAGTGGTGGTCGCGCCTCGAGGACCCTCTGGTCTACGTCACGTTCGGCACGGTCACGGCGGCGCTCGGCCTCTTCCCGACGCTCTACCGGCGGGTCGTCGACGAGCTCGCGGGCCTGCCGGTCCGCTTCCTGCTCACCACGGGCGCCGGCGACCCGGGCGATCTCGGAGAGCTTCCCTCGAACGTGCACGTGGAGCAGTTCTGGCCCCAGGGCGACGTCATGCCGCACGCCGCGGCGATGGTCGCGCACGGAGGTCTCGGCACCGTGATGCTCGCGCTCTCCCACGGCGTCCCGATGGTGCTGCTGCCCCTGTTCGCCGACCAGACGCACAACGCCGGCCGGGTGGCCGAGGTCGGAGCAGGTCTGGTGGCCGACGGCGGTCCTGGCGCCGCGGCCGGGCTGCGCCCGCTGCTGGAACAGGTCCTGGCGGACCCGTCCGTCCGCTCTCGTGCCGCGGCCGTCGCCGACGAGGTGAGAAATCTTGCGCCGGTCGGCGATGCCGTCCCGCTCCTCGAGCGACTCGCATCCACCACAATGAAGGGATGAGCCTCTACCGGGACGAAGGCGTGGTGCTGCGCGTCCAGAAGCTCGGTGAGGCCGACCGCATCATCACCCTGCTGACCCGCACCCACGGCCGGGTTCGTGCGGTCGGCAAGGGGGTGCGCCGGACCAAGTCGAAGTTCGGCTCCCGGCTGGAGCCGTTCACCCACGTCGACCTGCAGATCTACGAAGGTCGCTCGCTCGACGTCGTCCAGCAGGCCGAGACGATCACCTCCTACGGCGACCAGGTGGCCGACGACTACCCGCGCTACACCAACGGCACGGCCATGCTGGAGACAGCTGAGCGGCTCACCGCGGAGGAGAAGGAGCCGGCGACCCAGCAGTTCCTGCTCCTGGTGGGCGGGCTGCGCACGCTGGCCGCCGGCGAGCACGCTCCGGGTCTCGTGCTGGACGCCTTCCTGCTGCGCTCGCTGGCCGTGGCGGGCTACGCCGCGTCGTTCGGGGACTGCGCCCGGTGCGGACGCCCCGGGCCGCACCCCTTCTTCCAGGTCGCGGCCGGCGGCGCGGTGTGCGGCAGCTGCCGCCCGGGGGGTTCGGTCTCGCCCGCCCGGGAGACCCTCGACCTGTTGGCCGCATTGCTCTCCGGTGACTGGGCGACCGCCGACGCCAGCGACGTCCGGCATCGCCGCGAGGGCAGCGGGCTGGTCGCCGCCTACCTGCAATGGCACCTCGAACGCGGGCTGCGCTCACTGCCGATGGTGGAGCGCATCTGAGCCGGGCTGCCGTGCCCTAGGGTCGCGGCGTGGCACGACGAGCGGCACGTAGTGACCAGAGGCCTCCGCGCGAACCCGTCCCTCCGACGCCGCACCCGTCCGGGGCGACACCTCCGGTGCTTCCGCCCAACCGCATCCCACGCCACGTTGCCGTCGTCATGGACGGCAACGGCCGCTGGGCCAAGGAACGTGGCCTGCCGCGCACGCAGGGTCACGAGGCCGGTGAGCAGGCCCTGGTGGACGTGGTGCACGGCGCGATCGAGGCAGGGGTCGAGTACCTGTCGGCGTACGCGTTCTCGACCGAGAACTGGAAGCGGTCACCGGACGAGGTGCGCTTCCTGATGGGGTTCAACCGTGCGGTGATCCACCGCCGGCGCGACGAGCTCGACGCTCTCGGCGTGCGAGTCCGCTGGGCCGGGCGGCAACGCCGGTTGTGGCGCAGCGTCATCCGGGAGCTCGAGGACGCCGAGGCGCGGACCGTGCACAACAACACCCTCACCCTGCAGTTCTGCGTCAACTACGGCGGCCGCGCCGAGATCGCCGACGCCGCTGCCGCCATCGCCCGTGAGGTGGCCGAGGGCCGGTTGCGCCCCGACCAGGTCGACGAGCGCACCATCGCCCGGCACCTGGACGAACCGGGGATCCCGGACGTCGACCTGTTCGTGCGGTCGTCCGGGGAGCAGCGGACGTCGAACTTCCTGCTGTGGCAGTCGGCCTACGCCGAGCTGGTCTTCCTCGACACCCTGTGGCCCGACTTCGACCGCCGTGACCTCTGGCGGGCAATCGAGATCTATGACGCCCGGGACCGCCGGTACGGCGGAGCGCTCCCGAACGACGAGGCCACGACCGGGGCCGATCGGCCGTCCTAGCGCCGGGAGCAGTACACCCGTGCCCAGGCCAGGTAGGTCCGCGGCCGGCTCGTGATCACCGGGCCGGCTCCGTCGCGAGCCATCCGGCGCCAGGACCGCCAGACGTCGACGGTCCACGGCCGGACCTGGATGCCGGCTCGGTTCCAGCGCCGGGTGCGCTCCTTGGTGACCGACTGCTGGTTCACGACGTACGTCCGGCCGTACTTGAGGATCGACGCGGGGCTGCGGTAGCGCGGGTTGTCGATGATGGCAGTCCGGAGCCCGGGCTGGGTGGCCCGCACGTCGAGGACCGTGGCCGGGTCGAAGCTGATGACCCGGACCCGGTCGAGCATCCCGAGCCAGCGCAGCCGGTTGAGGAAGTTGTCCATCTGCTGAGCGGTCGGGCGGGTCTTGAGCTCCACCAGGTAGGTCGCGCCTCGGGTGCGACCGAGGTTCAGAGCCTGGTAGAGGGTCGGCACCCGCACGCCGACGAAGTGCCGGGAGAACCAGGAGCCAGCGTCGAGGTCGCGCACCTGGGCCAACGTCAGTGCCGAGACCTCGCCCGTGCCGTTGGTGGTGCGGCCGACCGTCGCGTCGTGCAGCAACACCGGCACGTCGTCGGCGGTGAACCGCACGTCGAGCTCCAGGGCGGTCACGCCGGCGCGCATGGCCCTGCGGAACGCCGGGATCGTGTTCTCCGGTGCCCGCGCCGAGTCACCGCGATGGGCGACGGGGGGTGCGACACATCGGGTGCCGGCAGCCGGGCCACCGG
>JBBRVU010000212.1:0-6583 GCA_038246575.1 Actinomycetes bacterium
GCGATCACCATCTACGCCGACAACAGCCGCCATGCCAGCCCCTGGGCCGCGAAGATCTACAACGACGCCCGCGCTGCCGGGAAAGACCACCCGCACGCCGTCCGCGTCCTGGCCCGCGCCTGGACCCGCGTCATCTGGCGCAGCTGGCAAGACAAGGTCCCCTACGACCCCGCTCTTCACGGCAACGCTAACAAGATCAAGAACGCCCCACTGGCGGCATGAGGTTGACATAGGGAGTGTCATGTCGGCGAGGTGGAGGTGGGGGTCGGTGAGGTCGAGGTCCCGCACGTCGCCGGTCACGGTGGCGGTCCCGGCGCCAGGCCTGGTCCGGGTCGGCGTGGTTGAACCAGCACCGTGCCGGGGACCCCGAACGCAGGACGTCGGTCAGGCCGTCGCCGTCCAGGTCGACCAGGCGGACCGCGGGGTCGTCCGGGCTGACCGCCGGCGCCGTGGCGTACCGCTGGAACGAGCGGCGGCTCCACCCACCGGCGAACATCATCGGGAAGTAACCCGCGCCGGCGGCGGAGGTGACCAGCAGATCCGGGCGGCCGTCCCCGTCGGCGTCGGCGAACCGCACCCCAGGGTCGCCCAGCGCCTGTGGTGGCGCCTGCTCGATCGTGCGGGGAGGCCGAAGCGTCCCTCGCCCAGGTTCGGCCAGTACCGGTGGGCGGCGCCCAGTTCGACGATGTCGGGCAGGCCGCTGCCCCGCAGATCCACCAGGGCCAGGCTCGCGTCACCGAGGCCGGTCCTCGGTAGGCCGGAGCCGGTCACCGCGGCGAACCGGCGCCGGGACGGGTCGAACCCGGAGTACCCGAAGGTCAGCGGCGGCAGTGCCTGCTCGTCGTCCCCGTCGATGCCCACGACGCCGACGCGCGTCAGCAGCGAGGCACCGTCGAATGCGGCCTGCTGGTAACCGAACCGGTACTCCTTGGCGACCCGGGGCACCCCGCTCGCGGCATGGGTTACCACCCGGATCGCGGTGCCCCGCGACGAGGTGCGCACCTCGAATCCGGCGCGGCGGTCGGAGAACGGGTCGGCCCGGGCCTGGTACTCGAACTCGACCGCGATCAGGAACGCAGGAGCCGCCGGGTCACCGTAGTCGGCATACTCGATCCGATCGATCAGCAACTGGGAGCCCTCGTGCCCCGGCTCCGCGCTGTCGCGCCGGTAGCGGTACCGGATCACGTTGCCGGGCAGGTCGGCCGTCTGCGTGATCCGCCAGGCGCACACCCGGTCTCCGCCTGGCGAGCGCACGGTGGCCGGGTCCTGCCAGTCGGCTGGCGCCGGCACGGGCCGCGGGCTGCCGTACAGGGTGACCAGCCCGTCCTTGCTGCGGACCTCCCAGTAGTTCTGGCCGGCGTCCTGGACGTGCTCGATCCGCGCGAACAGGCCCTCGGTCCGCGGCCGGTAACGCTGCCGCCCGGGCCCGCCGCCGGCCACCCGCACCAGGTCCTCGGCGCTGGAGACGATGAACACGTCATCGGCGTCGTAACGCGGCACGCCCCGGGAGGTCTTGCGGGAGACCCCGGGCAGGCTGAGGGCCCAGCCCAGGCCGAACGGCCCGTTCCCGGTGCCGGTGCTGTACGCCAGGCTCAGCTGCGGCTGGAGGCCATGCCGCCCCGGCGGGACCGAGATCGGCACCGAGAAGTTGCCCGTCCCGGTGAACAGGTCCGGGGCGAACTTCTCGCCCAAACCGCTGATCGCGCCGCCCCCCGACGGCAGCGAGATGACCGAACCACCCGCCGCGGCGCCCGTCTCCGTGCTCGCCATCCCTCGGCTCCTGACCTTCCGGCCCCAGTTGTAGTCATCGTCGGGGAGGGACAGCGCCGGCGTCACATACGCGGCCACATGCGGTGGCAGCTTGCCATCCGACCGGCGTCCGGCCACCCCACACACCGCGACCGCCTCGTCCACCGTGTCCGCAGACACCGAGCCCACATTCCGGTGCTCGCAGTTGGGACGGCTCGTATCTTTCGGCGCTCCGCGGCATCGTACGGATGCCGCGCCCTCAACCGAGGGGTGCGCATCACGATGAGGTGCCCCGATGACCTCGACGCCAACCGCGTCCACGGCGTTCGGCCGCCAGCGCGCCCGAACCGCCGCGTGGACGACATCGGCGATTCATTGGCTCCTGCTGGCTGCTCTGGTCGCGGCGATCCTGTCACCGGCTCTCGTGCTCGACCAGCCGAGTCAGCTGTACCTACTCAAGATCGCCTTGGCCGCAACCCTCACGCTGTTCCCCGCCTGGATCTACCTGCTCTTCATCGGATCCAAGGGCGAGCGGCTCTACGACGAGTACGTCATCAACCTGCACCGATTACACATCGACCAGCCTGCCAATCTGCCGGCGCCGCCACAACACACGACCTACTACCAATCCTGGAAGGCCGCCCACCGGGCGCAGATCGAGAGCGCCAGCATCGGGACACGTGACAACCTGTACCGCGCGAAGTTCGAGGCGGTGTACGGGCCGGAGTCGGTCAGCACCCGCGCACTCGTCGACCCGGACGCGCGGCGCACCGTGCGCCACCGCACACAGACTTTCACGCCGATCCTGCTGACGACGTTCCTGCTCGGGGTCGGGTGGACGTTGGTTGTCCGGCCCGATGGATTGCATGACGTCCACCTGATCGATGCACTGAGCAGACTCCCCCAGCTCCCGGTCGAACCGCTCCGCTTCGGCTTCCTGGGTGCCTACTGGTTCATCGTGCAGGATCTGGTGCGCCGGTACTACCGCGACGATCTCACGACGGACGCGTACATCTCGGCGGTGACCCGTGTCGTCGTCGTCTCGCTGCTCGTGACGACGATGGGGCTCATCCCGCTCGGCACGCCTGCGCAGCAACAAGTGCTCGCGTTTCTCGTCGGGATCTTCCCGCAGGTGGGCATGGAGGTTATCAAGGCGGGCGCGCAGGCCGTCCTCGCGCGGCTGGTGCCGCCTCTCAAGCCTGAGCACCCGTTGTCTGCGCTGCAAGGCCTCACCATCTGGGACCAGGCGCGACTGCTTGAGGAGGGCATCGAGGATCTCGAGAACCTGGCCACCGCCAACCTTGTCGACGTGCTGCTGTCCATGAGGGTCCCCGTCGCCCGGCTGGTGGACTGGATCGACCAGTCGATCCTCCTCATCCATCTGTCCACGCGGGCGAACCAGGGGCCGCGCGACCGGCTGCAGCAGGTCGGTATCCGCACCGCCACGGATCTCGAGGCGGCATGGGCCGAAGCCACCGACGACGGACGCGAGATGCTCAGCGAGACGATCTTCGAGGAGCACGGCTGCGTGCTCCGCGGACAGGCGCTGCTCACGGCCGTCGGCCGAGAGGCCAGCATCGCGCACGTGCGTGCGTTCCGCGCCCGCACGTGGCTGGCGGACACGTAACTGCGACGGTACTTCGGCCAGCGTCAGCAGTGTTGGCCTGGACACGGTCAAGGAGGTCCGTTCGATGGCGAACACGACGTAGTACACACCTCGTCGATGAGCTGGGAGGCCGGCGCGGCGGTCAACCACCGCATCCCCGCCCAGCCGCAGCAGCAACCCGTCGCCGCGCCCAGCGGCGAGCCCGGGCCGGCCACGACCTGGCCCGGCCGGCAGCGGCAACGGTGAGACGGATGCGGGTCATGACTTTCCCTCCGGTGTCGGGGCCGGCGGCCGGCGAGCCGGGCGAGGTCGGCGCCGGCCCAGCTCGGCACCGCCAGGCCGGACCCGGCTGGCGGCGCGTGGGCAGGCGTCCGGTTGCCAGCCGGTGAGGATCACCACCTCCACGGCGCGGTGGGCGAGGAAGTAGTCCTGGTAGATGTCGCCGCAGTCACGAGACAGCTCCTCCGCGACCTGCGGCGCGGCGCGGGGAGCTACCGCGCCGTGTGCAGCGGGTCGCTGGTCGGCCGCCCGCACGTCTGCTAGTGCTCACCTGGCGGTGACCAGACCTGCTCGTTGAAAAGTGACCACCCTGGCCTGACCGGCCTGAGCGGCGTGCGGGAACCGGAACCCGGCGGTCACGGTGACGACCTTGACGACGCGGGGTTCGAGGCGGCCGTGGGCGTGGTTGGCGCTCTGGCGCCCGGCCACGGACGTCCTTCCACGGCAGCGCCCGCAGCTGGTGGCGCAGGGCCGGCTGGTTGGCCCTACCACCTCCCTCCGCACCGCCCGACGCTGACCTTGACGAGAACTCTGCCGGTGGCAGTAGTCCGTCCTCGCGTCGAAGGGCTCCAGGCTGCGAGATCAAGGGGGTCTCGCGGGAGTTGGCCGGACAGGTCATCGTCCCGGCGTGTGACGTCTAGTGATCTAGCAACCACGCAACGCGACCAATTCATCCTGGTGGAGTCGTCCAGCCGAGTGATCGCGGCAGGCTTCGCCGCTGGACTGCGCGAGCTCGGCTGGAGCGAGGTGCAGGCATACGCACCGAAGGCCTCTCAGGCCACCGCCCGGCCGTCCGGGCGGCCGATCAGCGTGGTGCTTGTCGCGAACCGGCGCGGTGAGCTGCCCCCGCCTCCCGACGTCGAGCATGTGCAGACCATCGTGGTGGGTGGCCGCTGTGCGGCGAAGTCCGTGCTCGCGGTGGTCGACACGGACGTCATCGGGATCGTCGACGGTGACGAGCCGTTCGAGTCTCAGGTGCGGGCGGTCGACCGCGTCCTCGGTGCCGCGCCGCCAGACGTGGATCTCGACGTACGGATCGCCACGGTCCGCCGTCAGGTCGACGAGGCGGACCGGCTAAGGCGGTTGACCAGACGCGAGCAAGGCGTGCTGGAGGCCCTCGAGGCCGGCCTCTCGGCCGCCGAGATCGCGGCGGCGGATGTCGTCGCGCTCACGACCGTACGGGCGCACATCCGGGCCATTCTCGCCAAGCTCGGCGTGCAGTCTCAGCTGGCCGCGGTCGCGCTCGCGCACCGCGCCGGCTGCGCAGAGGGCTCAAAAATGTCGTCAAAGTTGACGATTGGCGCCCCGGAGTCGTCCGAGCACGCTCAGTAACAGCCCCTCGCGAACGAACGACTCGTCGTCCCCGACGTCCGGAGGTCCCGGTGACCGAACCACATCCAGCCCAGCCCTCGGACCAGACGATCCTCCGGTCGGCGAGCGGCTGGCTGTCCAGGCCGAACATTGTGGGTCTCAGCGTCGGCGCCAAGGTGGTCAAGGGCGCCGCCACCACCAGGCGGGCGCTCGTCGTGCACGTCGTGGAGAAGAAGCCGGCGGGCGCATTGACCGGGGCCGACTTCCCGGTCCCCGCGCAGCTCGAGCTCGAGGTGCCGGGCCCCGACGGGTCCACGTCGACGGTGTCGGTGCCCACCGACGTCATCGCGGTCGGCGAGGCGCGCCTGCAGGCGCTCGACCAGCGCGTCCGACCGTGCCCGGGCGGCTACCAGGTCGACTCCGGGGTGACGGGGATCTCCGGGACACTCGGCGTCAACATCGCCTGGCGCGGTGCCTACCGGCTGCTGGCGAGCAACCACGTCATCGCCGAGAACGGCAACGTCGGGTCGGAGGTCTACCAGCCGCGGGACAACGCCGACGACCTCGTGGGCACGGTCAATGGCTACGTCCCCGTCGTGCTCTATCCGAAGCCCGACGAGCCGAACCCGGTGTTCAACAAGCAGGACCTCGCCTGGTCGAACGTCGGCAAGGACGTGTGCGCCCCGGCGATCTACGAGATCGGCGCGCCGAAGGGCATCCGCGAGCCCAAGGTCGGCGAGACCGTGCGGCTGGTCGGCAAGCAGACCGGCGCGGTCAAGACCGCGAAGGTGGTGAGCGTCGACCTGCAGAAGAAGATGAAGTGGCCGATCGGCGGGACGCAGTTTGCGTGGTTCACGTCGCTGATCCAGCTCGACTCGGTGGTCACCGTGGCCGGCGACTCCGGCGCGGCGTACGTCGCCGACGACGGCATGGTCGTCGGCCTGCACATGGGCGCCAACGACGCCTACTCGTTCGGCTGCCTCGCCTCGGAGTAGGGCGAGCCGAACCACAGCACGGGAAGGGGAAGCCTGCGATGGCCCAGGACTGGAATGCCGACCTGTTCGTCAAGCTCTACTCGAAGATGGCGTTGGCGCTCGGCGTCACGCCCAAGGAGCAGACCGACGAGGAGCTGCTCGAGCTCCTCGGCGGCTCCCCACCGCCACGTCCACAGACAAGTCTGGAGGCCCTCCCGGCCGACAACGCGGACTTCCTGCTCGCGATCTACAACCCGGGGCAGTACATTCCGGCGACGCTCGACCCGGTGCAGAACACCGTGGACCGGTACTCGCTGTCCGTGTTGTTCAACGTCGTGCCGCAGTTCAGCTGGGTGTTCAAGCCGGCGCAGACCACGATCACCAACGCGTACGAGTCGGTCCTCGACTACAAGGAGACCCCGCTCACCCACTTGAACCCGGACCAGCAGAAGAAACTCGACGCGGCCAACGCCGTCCTCGACGCCGACTACGACAAGTACGTCGATTACCAGGACAAGTACCTTAGAACGTGTTGGGAAAGCGGCTACGAGGCCGCAGCTGGCTGCCAGGCTCGGCGGCCAGGGGCGGGTGCGAGTCGGCGGGTCATGAGTCCGATCATGGACCACTTGATCATGGCCTCGGCGTGTTCGGGGAGCCGTTCGTA
>JBBRVU010000213.1:0-6562 GCA_038246575.1 Actinomycetes bacterium
ACAGCCCCGGGAGAACCGAGGGCGGCAGTGTCATGCAGGCCCTCGAAGGGCGACCGGACCAAGCCGTCACCTCGGCTCCCGCCGAGTCCCAACAGCAAGCACCGACACGATGCTCACAACAAGGATGGTGCCCTAGTGACCCGGCTCGTGGCGAGGTCGGCCGGTGAGTGCGGGCTACCCGGACGGTCCGCTGTTCGACGACGTGAACCAGCTGGCCCAATCTACCGGCTGGCTGCACACGCCGATGCTCGGCTACGCGAGCTATGGACTCGTCGTGTTCGCCGTCCTGCTGGTGCTGGGGTGGTGGCTGGCCCGCGGCCGCGGACCCCGGGCGATGGCGGCGTCGCTGTGGGCGGGGGCCGCCACACTGCTCGCGCTGGGGTTGAACCAGGTGCCGGTCGGGTTCTTCCACGAGGCCCGGCCCTACACCGACCTGCCGCACATCCTGGTCCTCGTGCAGCGCTCCAGCGACTTCTCCTTCCCTTCCGACCATGCGGTCATGGCCGGAGCGGCCACGGCCGGGTTGTGGCTGGTCTCCCGCCGCCTCGGCGTGCTCGCCGCCGTTGCGGCACTCCTGATGGCGTTCGCTCGGGTGTACATCGCCGCGCACTACCCGCACGACGTCGTCGTCGGGCTGCTGTTCGGGGCAGGAGTGACGCTGGTCGGCTGGTGGCTGCTGTCCCGCCCGCTGACGGCCCTGGTGGCATGGTTGGCAACGACGCCGCTGCGTACGTTGGTCACCGCAGCTGGCCACGAGCCGGTCTCGCGCAGCCTGCCGTGAGCGGCGAAGCGGCGGCGTTCGTCGCAGACATCCAGGAGCCGACATCGCTGCCGCGGCCTTGATCAGTCGGCTGTGCTCCCCCGCTTCGGACGAGCCACCGGACCGTGCTGGCGAGACCAGCCGGCCTCCCCGGGCAGCGACCCCTCAGCGGACAACGATTGGCACGGCGTGTCCGCTCGAGCGTGCAAGGCGCGCATCTCGGGTCAGCAGCGTGCATTCGAGCGCGTCGGCGAGTGCGACGTAGGCGGCGTCGTACGCCGAGGTTGTGCCTCAGGCTGAACGCCCTCCGTCGGAGCGCGTCGTCGGTATGCCAGCGGTGGGTCGGCAGATCCTCGAAGTCCGTCAGCGCATCCTGCGCGCGTGCGGTGCTGAGCCGATCCGTGAGCGTCAGTCTCCGCAGACCGGAGACGACCTCGAAGTCGAGGAGCGTGGGCGCTTGCAGCTCCTCGTCGGTAAGGGATGCGCGCAGACCCTCTCTGCCGGCCACCGCCGTGAGCGCATCCACGACCGCCGCAGCGTCGACCACGATCACGCTCCGGCGCGTCCGATCAGGTGTTCCTCGCGCTCGGCTCGAGCCGCGTGGACCGCCTTCACCGTCGATCCTGTTGCCCTCTCGGCGCGACGAGCCGCGCGCTCCAGCACCTCGGCGACCCACGGCCGAGCGACCTCCCGGTTGATCAGGTCAAGCAGGTAAGCGTTCAGCGACTGAACGCGGTTCGCAGCTCGCGCCTTGAGCACCCGACGCGCCTCGTCAGGGACGCCTCTGCCTCTGACTTGGAGAACCGACGACAGGGATGCAGCATAGGCATATTCCAACACAAAACGGATGCACGCCGGGGCGAGGCATCCGAACGGGCGCCAGCTAAGAGTCGTCGAGCGACGTAGGCGGGCAGCCCTCACGGCGGTGTCCGACCTCTGGAGCACAAAGACGACCAGGTACCCACGACGGCGACGACGACCCCATAAGCGTCCGGCGAGGCGACCCGCGGGAATGCTCCCCTGCCCCCCGAGGTTGAGTCGAGCAGGCTCAGGTACGAGTTGACAGGCCGCGCGCCGGTCAGCAGGCTTGAGCCGCACCGACTCAACCAGTACCGGACCGCTCGCCGCCCGACCCGGGTCGGCAGACAAGGAGAACCCCATGGCTCGAGCCGTCGGCATCGACCTGGGCACGACCAACTCGGTCGTCGCCGTCCTCGAGGGCGGCGAGCCCACCGTGATCGCCAACGCCGAGGGGTCGCGCACGACGCCCTCGGTCGTCGCCTTCGCCAAGAACGGCGAGGTGCTCGTCGGTGAGGTCGCCAAGCGCCAGGCCGTCACCAACGTCGACCGCACTATCAGGTCGGTCAAGCGCCACATGGGCAGCGACTGGTCCTCTCGCATCGACGACAAAACCTTCACCGCCCAGCAGATCAGCGCGTTCGTGCTGCAGAAGCTCAAGCGCGACGCCGAGGCCTACCTCGGCGAGACCATCACCGACGCGGTGATCACCGTGCCCGCGTACTTCCACGACGCCCAGAAGCAGGCCACCAAGGAGGCCGGTGAGATCGCCGGCTTCAACGTGCTGCGCATCGTCAACGAGCCGACCGCGGCGGCGCTCGCGTACGGCCTCGACAAGGGCGAGAAGGAGCAGACCATCCTGGTCTTCGACCTCGGTGGCGGCACCTTCGACGTGTCCCTGCTCGAGATCGGTGAGGGCGTGGTCGAGGTCAAGGCGACCAGCGGTGACAACCACCTCGGCGGCGACGACTGGGACGAGCGCGTGCTCGAGTGGCTCGTCGACCGGGTGAAGCAGGCCCGCGGCATCGACCTGTCCAAGGACAAGATCGCGATGCAGCGGCTCCGCGAGGCCGCGGAGCGGGCCAAGATCGAGCTGTCCAGCTCGACGCAGACGACCGTCTCGCTGCCCTACCTCGCCCAGGACGCCGACAAGAACCCCGTCCACGTCGACGAGACGCTCACCCGCGCACAGTTCCAGCAGATGACGCAGGACCTGCTCGACCGTACGAAGTCGCCGTTCCGCCAGGTCGTCAAGGACGCCGGCATCGACGTCTCCAAGATCGACCACGTGATCCTCGTCGGCGGCTCGACCCGCATGCCGGCGGTCGTCGAGGTCGTCAAGGAGCTCACCGCGGGCAAGGAGCCCAACAAGGGCGTCAACCCCGACGAGGTCGTCGCCGTGGGCGCGAGCCTGCAGGCCGGCGTGCTCAAGGGCGAGGTCAAGGACGTCCTGCTGCTCGACGTGACGCCGCTGTCGCTCGGCATCGAGACCAAGGGCGGCATCATGACCAAGATCATTGAGCGCAACACGACGATCCCGACCAAGCGCTCGGAGGTGTTCACCACCGCTGAGGACAACCAGCCGTCGGTGATGATCCAGGTCTACCAGGGCGAGCGCGAGATGGCCCGCAACAACAAGCCGCTCGGCAACTTCGAGCTGACCGGCCTGCCGCCGGCGCCGCGCAACATCCCGCAGATCGAGGTCACCTTCGACATCGACGCCAACGGCATCGTGCACGTGTCCGCCAAGGACCTCGGCACGGGCAAGCAGCAGTCGATGACGATCACGGGTGGCTCGGCCCTCCCCAAGGAGGACATCGAGCGGATGATGCACGACGCCGAGCAGTACGCCGAGGAGGACCGCAAGCGGCGCGAGCAGGCCGAGACGCGCAACCAGGCCGAGGGACTCGTCTACTCGACCGAGAAGTTCCTGACCGACAACGCCGAGGCGTTGAGCAAGGTCGAGGGCGACGCTCGGGCGCAGGTCGACACCGCCCTCGCCGACACCAAGAAGGCGCTGGAGACCGGCAACTCCGACGAGCTCAAGGAGGCCTCCGACCGGCTCTCGCGCGCCAGCCAGGCCTTGGGCGCGGCGATGTACGCCAGCGCGCAGCCGGCCGAGGGCGCCGCAGGACCGGGTGATGGTGCCGGCGCCGGCTTCGGAGCCGACGGTGGCCCGGCCGCGGGTGACGGCGCGACGGCGGCCGCCGACGAGGACGTCGTCGACGCGGAAATCATCGACGAGTCGGCCACCGACGAAAGCACGGGTCGGTCGTGACCGCTGCGGAGACCGGCGAGCCCCGCGAGGAGCCCGTCGTCCGCGACCGGCGGCGCATCGACCCGGTGACCGGGCAGCTGCGGGAGCCGGGGAAGACCCCGGCGCCCGCGGCGGCCTCGCCGCCCATGACGGACGGCGACGGAACCGATGCGATGGAGGACGAGGTGGCCCGCGCCCAGGCCGAGGCAACTGAACTGCTCGGCGACCTGCAGCGGCTGCAGGCGGAGTACCGCAACTACCGCCGCCGGGTCGAGCGCGACCGCGAGCTCGTCCGCGAGCAGGCGGTGGCCGGCGCACTGTCCGAGCTGCTGCCGGTGCTCGACGACATCGGCCGGGCCCGCGAGCACGGCGACCTCACCGGCGGGTTCAAGGTCGTCGGCGAGGCCTTGGAGCAGACGCTGACTCGGCTCGGCCTCGAGCGCTTCGGCGAGCCCGGCGACCCGTTCGACCCGAAGGTCCACGAGGCGCTCGCGCACTCGTACTCCGACGAGGTCGACGGCCCCACCTGCGTCGACGTGCTCATGGTCGGCTACCGCATCGGCGAGCGCGTCCTCCGCCCGGCCCGGGTCGCCGTCGCGGAGCCGACGGTGGGGCTGCCCGAGGTCGACCCGATGGGGGACGACGCGGATGAGGCGGCCCGCGGGCAGGGCTGACCCTGCCGCCGTACGCCTGATCCGACGAGTCGAGGAAGGAGGGGACGCCGGTGAGCACCAAGGACTGGCTGGAGAAGGACTACTACGCCATCCTCGGCGTCCCCAAGGACGCCGACGCCGATGCAGTGAAGAAGTCCTACCGCAAGCTCGCCCGCGAGCTGCACCCCGACCGCAACAAGAACGACGCCAAGGCCGCCGACCGCTTCAAGGCGGTCTCCGAGGCCTACTCGGTGCTCTCCGACGCCGACAAGCGCAAGGAGTACGACGAGGCGCGGGCGCTCTTCGGCGGGGGCGGCCGCTTCCGGGTCCCCGGCGCAGGCCGCGCCCCGACGGGTGGCCCGGCCGGTGGCACCACCACGTTCGACCTGGGCGACCTGCTCGGCGGCGCTGGTGGCGGGGCGGGCGGCATCGGCGACCTGTTCGGCGGCATCTTCGGTTCCGGTCGCACCCGCACGACCCCGCGCCGCGGCGGCGATCTCGAGAGCGAGGTCAGCCTCGGCTTCGGCGAGGCCGTCGAGGGGGCCACCGTCGGGCTGCGGCTGCGGCAGTCCACCACCTGCCACACCTGCGCCGGCACCGGGGCCAAGCCGGGCACGACGCCGCGGGTGTGCCCGCGCTGCGAGGGCACCGGGCACCTGAGCCGCAACCAGGGCGGGTTCGCCTTCGCCGAGCCGTGCCCGGACTGCCGCGGCCAGGGGCTGCTCGTCGACGACCCCTGCCCCACGTGCGCCGGCAGCGGGCGCGAGTCGGTGACCCGACCGCTCAACGTCCGCATCCCGGCTGGGGTCAAGGACGGCCAGCGCATCCGGCTCAAGGGCAAGGGTGCGCCGGGCGAGCGAGGCGGGCCGGCCGGCGACCTGTTCGTCACCGTGCACGTCGCTGCGCACACGGTCTTCGGGCGGTCGGGCGACAACCTCACCGTCACCGTCCCGGTCACCTTCCCGGAGGCTGTGCTCGGCGCCGAGGTCAAGGTTCCGACGATGGGCGGTGCGCCGGTCACCGTACGCATCCCGCCCGGGACCCCGTCCGGGCGCACGCTGCGCGTGCGCGGCAAGGGCGTCCGCCGTTCCGACGGCACGGTCGGCGACCTGCTCGTCAGCGTCGACGTCGCCGTCCCGCAGCGCGTTGACGGCAAGGCGCGCGAGGCGCTCGAGGCGTTCGCGACCGCGACGTCCGGCGACGACGTGCGTGCAGAGCTGCTGCGGACCGCGGCGGCCCGGAGCGCCTGATGCCTGCCGAGCGGCGCTTCGTCGTCGGAGTGGGTGGCGCGCTCGAGCTCACCGACGAGACGCCGATCTACGTCATCTCGGTGGCGGCTCAGCTGTCCGGGATGCACCCGCAGACGCTGCGCCAGTACGACCGGCTGGGTCTGGTCTCCCCGCGGCGCGCTGGCGGCGGCGGCCGGCGTTACTCCTTGCGAGATGTCCAGCGGCTACGTGAGGTGCAGCGGCTCTCGCAGGAGGAGGGCGTCAACCTCGCCGGCATCAAGCGGATCATCGAGCTCGAGGACGAGGTCGACGCGCTGCGCGCGCTGGCCGTCCAGCTGGAGGGCGCGCTGGACCTCGCCCGACACCGGGTCAGCTGGCTGCTGGGCACCGCGCCGTCCTCGCTCGCCAACCCGGGCCGCCCGCGCCGCGAGCTCGTCGGTGGCGTGGAGGCATGAGCTGAAGGACGGGCCGCCGGCCCAGCTGCTGTTCAGGGAGGTGGGCGCGGGCGTTGTCCCATGAACCTACGGACCGGTGGCAGGATCGTCGCGCTGTCCACCTATTCGGGGCGGCTGCAGGTCACTCCGCTGGAGGGAGTCGAGGGCGACCCGCGCCCCACCGCCGACCGTCACATACAACTGCCGAGGTACTGGGAATGAAGAGTACCGGGTTGTGGCGGATGGCTTCGCGAACTACGCTTGGCACGATGCAGTCCAGTCTGAGAACTATGAGGTTTTCTCACCGGACTGGCCGCTGAAGGTGGAGTAGGACGAGAGCGGCGGCGGTGATGGCGCCGATTCTCCACGGGTCGAGGGTGACGCGTTCGAGCGCTTTCCAGCTGCGTTTGAGCAGCGCGTTGGCCCGTTCG
>JBBRVU010000214.1:0-6561 GCA_038246575.1 Actinomycetes bacterium
CTGCCCCACTCGGCGTCGCCCTCGAGGGCCTTCAGCGCCGAGACGCGCACGACCGGGAGGTCGTCGCCGGGGAACTCGTACTCCGAGAGCAGCTCTCGGACCTCCAGCTCGACGAGCTCGAGGATCTCCTCGTCGTCAACCATGTCGGCCTTGTTCAGCGCCACGACGATGTAGGGGACGCCGACCTGGCGGGCCAGGAGGACGTGCTCCTTCGTCTGCGGCATCGGGCCGTCGGTCGCCGCCACCACGAGGATCGCGCCGTCCATCTGGGCCGCACCGGTGATCATGTTCTTGATGTAGTCGGCGTGACCGGGGCAGTCGACGTGGGCATAGTGCCGCTGCTCGGTCTGGTACTCGACGTGCGCGATCGAGATCGTGATGCCGCGCGCCTTCTCTTCGGGCGCCTTGTCGATCGAGTCGAAAGCCGACGCCTCGTTCAGGTCGGGGTACTTGTCGTGCAGCACCTTGGTAATGGCCGCGGTCAGCGTCGTCTTGCCGTGGTCGATGTGACCAATGGTGCCGATGTTGACGTGCGGCTTAGTCCGCTCGAACTTCGCCTTCGCCACTGGGGTCCTCCTCGGGACTTGAGAGTTGTACGCCGTACGACGTGATTGCTGGGCAGTAACTGCCGACTTGGGTCAGGCCTTCGGCCCTACTCGCCTCGGGCCTTCTTGATGATCTCTTCCGCCACACTGCGAGGGACCTCGGCGTAAGAGTCGAACTGCATGCTGTAGCTGGCCCGGCCCTGGGTCTTGCTCCGGAGGTCTCCGACGTAGCCGAACATCTCCGACAAGGGTACGAGTGCGTTCACGACGCGTGCGCCGGAGCGCTCCTCCATGGCCTGGACCTGGCCACGGCGGGAGTTCAGGTCCCCGATGACCTCACCCATGTAGTCCTCGGGCGTGGTCACCTCTACCGACATCATCGGCTCGAGGATCACGGGGTCCGCCCGCCGCGCCGCCTCCTTGAACGCCATCGAGCCGGCGATCTTGAAGGCGAGCTCGGACGAGTCGACATCGTGGTAGCCACCGTCGAGCAGGGTGACCTTGATGTCGACCAGCGGGTAGCCGGCCAGGATGCCGAACTCCATGGCCTCCTGGGCGCCGGCGTCGACCGAGGGGATGTACTCCCGCGGGATGCGACCGCCGGTGACCTTGTTCTCGAACTCGTAGCCACCGTCTCCGGCGCCCGTCGGCTCGATCGCGATCTGGACCTTGGCGTACTGGCCCGACCCGCCGGTCTGCTTCTTGTGGGTGTAGTCGTGCCGGTCGACCTTCTTGCGGATCGTCTCGCGGTAGGCCACCTGGGGCTTGCCGATGTTGGCCTCGACGCGGAACTCGCGCTTCATCCGGTCGACGAGCACCTCGAGGTGCAGCTCGCCCATGCCGGCGATGATCGTCTGGCCGGTCTCCTCGTCGGTGCGGACCTGGAAGGTCGGGTCCTCCTCGGCGAGGCGCTGGATCGCCGTGCCCAGCCGCTCCTGGTCGCCCTTGGACTTCGGCTCGATGGCCACCGAGATGACCGGCGCCGGGAAGTTCATCGACTCGAGAATCACCGGGGCCTCGGGGCCGCAGAGCGTGTCACCGGTCGTGGTGTTCTTCAGGCCCATGACGGCGACGATCTGGCCGGCCGTGGCGCGCTCGATCTCCTCGCGCTTGTTGGCGTGCATCCGGTAGATCTTGCCGATGCGCTCCTTGTGGCCCTTGGTGCTGTTGAGCACCTGCGAGCTGGTGAGCAGCGTGCCGGAGTAGATCCGGATGTAGGTGAGCTTGCCCAGGTGCGGGTCGCTGGCGATCTTGAAGGCCAGGGTCGACAGCGGGGCGTCCTTGTCGGGCTCGCGGCTCAGGACCTCGTCCTCCTTGCCCACGGCATGACCCTCGACAGCGCCGACGTCGATCGGCGAGGGGAGGTAGCGCACCACGGCGTCGAGCATCGGCTGGACGCCCTTGTTCTTGAACGCCGATCCGGTCACGACCGGGGTGACCTTGCTGGCGAGGGTCGCCCGGCGGATGCCCGCGATGAGCTGCTCCTCGCTGGGCTCGGTCCCGTCGAGGTAGAGCTCCATCAGCGCGTCGTCGTTCTCCGCCGAGGTCTCGACCAGCCGGTCGCGCCACTCGCGGGCCGCCTCGGCGTGCGAGGCAGGGATGTCGACGGTGTCGTAGGCGACACCCTTCTCCGCGTCGTCCGGCCAGAGCAACGCCTTCATCCCGATGAGGTCGATGACGCCCTGGAAGTCGGCCTCGGTCCCGACGGGGATCTGCAGGACGAGCGGGGTCGCGTTGAGCCGGCTGACGATCATCTCGACGCAGCGGTGGAACTCGGCACCGGTGCGGTCGAGCTTGTTGACGAAGCAGATCCGGGGCACGTCGTAGCGGTCGGCCTGGCGCCAGACCGTCTCGGACTGCGGCTCGACACCGGCGACGCCGTCGAAGACCGCGACCGCACCGTCGAGCACGCGCAGCGAGCGCTCGACCTCGACGGTGAAGTCGACGTGACCCGGGGTGTCGATGATGTTGATGGTGTGGTCGTCCCACTCACAGGTGGTCGCGGCGGACGTGATCGTGATGCCGCGCTCCTGCTCCTGCTCCATCCAGTCCATCGTCGCCGCGCCCTCGTGCACCTCACCGATCTTGTAGTTGATGCCGGTGTAGAAGAGGATCCGCTCGGTCGTGGTGGTCTTGCCCGCGTCGATGTGGGCCATGATCCCGATGTTGCGGACCTTGGCCAGGTCAATCACGGCGGTGTCGAGTGCCACGGCTAGCTCAGTCTTCTCTCTCGTGGTGGGGGGCAGTGCAGGTCGTCGTCGGTCGCGGGGCGTGCCGCCGGCCCGAGGGCCGCCCGACTACCAGCGATAGTGCGCGAAGGCCTTGTTGGACTCGGCCATCTTGTGGGTGTCCTCGCGGCGCTTCACGCTCGCGCCGAGACCGTTGCTGGCGTCGAGCAGCTCGTTCATCAGCCGCTCGGTCATGGTCTTCTCACGGCGCTGACGCGCGTAGCTGACCAGCCAGCGCATCGCCAGCGTGGTCTGGCGCGGGATGCGCACCTCGACCGGAACCTGGTAGGTGGCGCCGCCGACGCGGCGGCTGCGCACCTCCAGCGCAGGCTTGACGTTGTCCAGCGCGCGCTTGAGCGTGATGACGGGGTCGGACCCGGTCTTGTCACGGCAGCCCTCGAGGGCGCCGTAGACCATCCGCTCGGCGACTGAACGCTTCCCGCCGATGAGGACCTTGTTCACCAGCGAGGTGACCAGGGGTGAGTTGTAGACCGGGTCGATGATGACCGGTCGCTTCGGTGCTGGGCCCTTGCGCGGCATCAGCTCTTCTCCTTCTTCGCGCCGTACCGGCTGCGTGCCTGCTTGCGGTTCTTGACGCCCTGGGTGTCCAGCGAGCCCCGGATGATCTTGTACCGCACGCCCGGGAGGTCCTTCACCCGGCCACCACGCACGAGCACGATCGAGTGCTCCTGCAGGTTGTGACCGACGCCGGGGATGTAAGCGGTGACCTCGATGCCACTGGTCAGCCGGACCCGTGCGACCTTGCGAAGCGCGGAGTTCGGCTTCTTCGGGGTGGTCGTGTAGACGCGGGTGCACACACCGCGTCGCTGCGGAGAGCCCTTGAGGGCCGGCGTCTTGGTCTTCTCGACCTTGTCCTGGCGGCCCTTGCGGACCAGCTGCTGGATGGTGGGCATGAGCCGCCTTCAGTCTCCGTCTCGTACTCGCTGCATCTGGGTGTTGGCGAATGCTGGGGTGGGACCGGCTTGTCCGACCCACGCGGTCGGGCGTGTCGCCGGCTCCGGACTGGCGAGGCGCAAGGCCTCACCGGAGTCGGATCGTGCATCTCTCGCGCACGCACGAGGGCCCGGGCAACCCCAGGCACGAGGAGCAAGATTACCTACCGCACCCGCCGAGGTCAAAAACGAACCCCGCGATCGTGGGGGGACACGGCACACCTCGGTGTGCGTCTCCCCCCACCATCACAAGCGGTGCAGGCCCGGGATCGCTCCTCAGCCGCGGAAGGGACCGTAGTCGAAGTCCTCCAGCGGCACGGCCTGGCCGGATCCGGAACCGAACGGCGCGTAGTCGAACGCGCTCGCGTCGGCCTCGTAGCCGCCCATGGTGTACATGGCCGCCTTGGCCTCCTCGGTCGGCTCGACCCGGATGTTTCGGTAGCGGGGCAGCCCCGTACCGGCCGGGATGAGCTTGCCGATGATGACGTTCTCCTTGAGGCCGAGCAGCGGGTCGGACTTGGCGTGGATCGCCGCGTCCGTGAGCACCCGGGTCGTCTCCTGGAAGGACGCCGCCGACAGCCACGACTCGGTCGCCAGCGAGGCCTTGGTGATCCCCATCAGCTCAGGACGCCCCGAGGCCGGGGTGCCGCCCTCGGCGACCACCCGCCGGTTCTCGTCCTCGAAGCGGATGCGCTCGGCCAGCTCGCCGGGCAGCAGCTCGGCGTCGCCGGACTCGATGATCGTCACCCGCTTGAGCATCTGGCGCACGATCACCTCGATGTGCTTGTCGTGGATCGACACGCCCTGCGAGCGGTAGACCTCCTGCACCTCGCTGACGAGGTGCTGCTGGACCCGGCGCGGGCCGAGGATGCGCAGCACCTGCTTCGGGTCGATCGCGCCGACGATGAGCTGCTGGCCCACCTCGACGTGGTCGCCGTCCGCGATGAGCAGGCGGGACCGCTTGGAGATGGGGTACGCCGTCTCCTCCGACCCGTCGTCGGGAGTGACGATGATCTCCCGCTTCTTGTCCGAGTCCTCGACCCGGGCCCGGCCGGCCGACTCCGAGATCGGAGCCACACCCTTGGGCTGACGGGCCTCGAACAGCTCGACCACCCGCGGCAGGCCGTGGGTGATGTCGTCGCCGGCCACACCACCGGTGTGGAAGGTACGCATCGTGAGCTGGGTGCCGGGCTCACCGATCGACTGAGCGGCGATGATGCCCACCGCTTCGCCGACATCGACGACCTTGCCGGTGGCCAGCGACCGGCCGTAGCAGGCCGCACATGTGCCGACCTTGCTCTCACAGGTGAGCACGCTGCGCACCCGCGCCTCACTGACGCCGGCTGCGATGAGCCGGTCGATCAGGACGTCGCCGATGTCGCCGCCCGCGATGCCGATGGTCTCGCCGTCGACGACGACGTCCTCGGCGAGGTTGCGGGAGTAGACGCTGGTGTCGATGTTGTCCAGCCGGACCAGGACAGTCGCAGCGCCCTTGGCGCCCTTGGCGCCCTTCCCGCTCTCGCGGGCGATGGGCAGGACCAGGCCACGGTCGGTGCCGCAGTCCTCCTCGCGGATGATCACGTCCTGCGACACGTCGACGAGACGGCGGGTGAGGTACCCCGAGTCGGCGGTGCGCAGCGCGGTGTCGGCCAGACCCTTGCGGGCACCGTGGGTCGAGATGAAGTACTCGAGCACGGACAGGCCTTCGCGGAAGTTCGACTTGATCGGTCGCGGGATGATCTCGCCCTTGGGGTTGGCGACGAGACCACGCATACCGGCGATCTGCCGGACCTGCATCCAGTTACCACGGGCGCCCGAGTTGACCATCATGAAGACCGGGTTGGTCTTCGGGAAGGCCACCTGCATGGCGTCGGCGACCTCGTTGGTCGCCTCGGTCCAGATGTTGATGAGCTCCTGGCGCCGCTCGTCGTCGGTGATCAGGCCACGCTCGTACTGGCTCTGCACCTTCTCCGCGCGGGCCTCGTGGCGCTCGAGGACCTCCTGCTTGGCGGTGGGGGTGACGACGTCCTCGATGGAGATCGTCACACCAGAGCGGGTCGCCCAGTGGAAGCCGGACGCCTTGAGGGCGTCCAGCGTCGCGGCGACCTGCACCTCGGGGTAGCGCTCGGCGAGGTCGTTGACGATCCCCGAGAGCTCCTTCTTGTCGACCGGCTTGTCGAAGTACGGGTAGTCCTCGGGCAGGGCCTCGTTGAGCAGGGCCCGACCGAGTGTGGTCTTGAGGATGAACGGCTTCCCGGACTCCCAGCCCTCCGGCGGCGTCCAGCCCAGCGGCGGGACGACTCCCTCGAGCCGGATCGAGATGGCCGCCTGCAGCGACAGCTGGTGCTGGTCGAAGGCCATCACGGCCTCGGCGACCGAGGAGAAGGACCGGCCGTCGCCGGTCATGTCCTCGCGGGTGGCGGTGAGGAAGTAGATCCCCAGCACCATGTCCTGCGTCGGCGAGGTGATCGGCCGGCCGTGGGCCGGGGACAGGATGTTGTTCGAGGACAGCATCAGGATGCGTGCCTCGGCCTGGGCCTCGGCCGACAGCGGCAGGTGGACTGCCATCTGGTCGCCGTCGAAGTCGGCGTTGAAGGCGGTGCAGACCAACGGGTGGATCTGGATGGCCTTGCCCTCGACCAGCTGCGGCTCGAAGGCCTGGATGCCGAGGCGGTGCAGCGTCGGTGCCCGGTTGAGCAGCACCGGGTGCTCCGAGATGACCTCCTCGAGGACGTCCCACACGACGGGACGGGCCCGCTCCACCATGCGCTTGGCGCTCTTGATGTTCTGCGCGTGGTTGAGGTCGACCAGCCGCTTCATGACGAAGGGCTTGAA
>JBBRVU010000215.1:0-6549 GCA_038246575.1 Actinomycetes bacterium
AGCGCCGGTGCGCTTCCTGGGGACCTGGGACGCGCTGCTGCTCACCCACGCCCGGCGGACCCAGGTGCTGCCAGAACGCCACCGCGCCCGGATCTTCACCAGCAGCAACCCGTTCTCGTTGGGCACCGTGCTGGTCGATGGATCCGTTGCGGCGACCTGGCGGTTCTCCGATGGCGTCGTCACGGTGTCGGAGCTCGATGAGCTGACCTCGTCGGACCGCGCACAGGTACGCGACGAGGCTTTGCGGTTGCAGGAGTTCCACCTGACCGGCGGCCCGACCACGAGCGCGTCGCCGGCGTGCCGCTGACAAGCGCGGAGCGCGGCCGGACCTAGAGACCCCGGCCCAGCCCGCCGTCGACGGGAATCATCACGCCCGAGAGGTAGGAGGCAGCGGGGGAGAGGGCGAATGCGGCCACTCGGCCGAACTCGTCCGGCTGGCCGTAGCGACGCAGCGGGATGCGCTTCTCGAACTCCTCGCGCTGCTTCTTCGGTCGGCCGCTGGCCTGGTCGAGCTGACGGAGCCGGTCGGTGTCGATCCGCCCCGGGAGCAGCCCGACGACCCGGATGCCCCGGGGGCCCGCCTCGTCGGCGATCGTCTTGGCCAGCATGGCCAGCCCCGGCCTCAGCCCGTTCGACGACGCCAGACCGTTGACGGGCTCGCGCACCGACAGGGACAGGACGAAGGCCAGCGCACCACCGCCCTCTCCGAGGGTGGCGACCACCGCGCGCGCCACCCGCAGCGAACCCAGATAGACACTCTCGAACGCCGCCCGCCAGGCAGCGTCGTCGAGATCCAGCGCCGGACCGGGGGGCGGTCCGCCGACACTGATCAGGGCGCCGTCGAGGCGTCCCCAACGCCCGACTGCCGCCGCCGCGAGACGCTCACCGAGCCCGGCGTCGGACAGGTCGCCCGGAATGGCCAGCGCATGGTCCGGCCCGCCCATCGCGTCGGCGGCTGCCGTCAGCTGCGACTCGTCGCGCGCGCAGAGCACGACCCTGGCGCCGTCGCCGACGAGCGCCTCCGCAGCGGCTCGACCGAGACCCCTGCTTCCACCGGTCACGACGTAGACGTGGTCCTGCAGTCCCAGATCCATGACCGACATCTTGCCCGTCAGCCGGACCCGCGCCATGACCGACGGTGTGCGACGCGCCGGTTAGTGTGCTGCGGTGAACCCGTCGCGAGCGGTCAGTGGCCGGCGTGACCAACACTGAGCGCTCGGCCGGGGGCACGCGGAGCCTCGTGGCGCTGACCAGGCCGCGACGCCTCCGGCGCGGCGACATGGTTGCCGTGGTGGCACCGAGCGGTCACATCGATCCTGAGCGGCTAGCCAGGGGTGTTTCGCGGCTCGAGTCGTGGGGGCTGCGGGTCACCGTCGGTCGCCACGTCCTGTTCCGGACCAGGCTCCATGCGGGCTCCGACGGGCAGCGCGCTGCAGACCTGCAGGCTGCCTGGTGCGACCCGAGCGTTGCTGCGGTGGTCTGCGCCCGGGGCGGATCGGGAGCCGCCCGGCTCGTCGACCGGCTGGACTGGACGGCGATGGCCGCGGCCGGGCCCAAGGTGCTGGTCGGGTTCAGCGACGTCACCGTGCTCCACGAGGCGGTCGCGCACCATCTCGGCCTGGTGAGCCTCTTCGGTCCGATGGCAGCCGCAGCGGCGTTCGCGGGTGCGGCGCCGGACGAGGTGACCGTCGAACACCTGCGGGCGACGTTGTTCGAGCCGCAGTCGGTGCGCATGCTGAGCGACCCAGGGACGGTCTGCCACGTCGACGGGATGGCGCGCGGCGTCCTGGTCGGCGGGACCCTGGCGACGCTCGCCAACACGGTGGGGACCGCTGCGTCGCGAGCCGCCGAGGGTGGCATCGTCGTCCTCGAAGATGTCGCCGAGCCGGCCTACCGGATCGACTCCATGCTGACCCAGCTGCTGCGCACCGGCTGGTTCGACGGGGTGGCCGGGATCGTGCTGGGGTCCTGGTCCGGCTGCGGAGACGGTGCCGTGGACACGGTGGTCGACCGGCTCGCCCCGATGGGGGTGCCGCTGCTGGCCGGGCTCCCGTTCGGTCACGGCGTGCCTGCCCTCACGCTGCCGCTCGGTGTCGAGGCAGATCTCGACACGGCAGCCGGCACGCTGAGCCTGCGTCAGCCGGCGCTGCGCTGACCGTCAGCTCTCCGGCACCCCGTGCGGCCCCATCGACGAGTCGTCCGGGTGTTCCATCAATCGGTGCAAGGTCAGCGCACTGTTGACCAGCGCCAGGTGGCTGTAGGCCTGCGGGAAGTTGCCGAGCTGGCGCTGATGGGTGACGTCGTACTCCTCGGCGAGGAGGCCGACGTCGTTGCGCAACGTGAGCACGTGGTCGAAGAGCTCGGTGGCCTCGTCGATGCGGCCGTCGAGCGCGAGCGCGTCGACCATCCAGAACGAACAGGCGATGAATGCCCCCTCGTCCCCGGAGACGCCGTCGACACCGTCCCCGGTGTTGTAACGACGGAGCATGCCATCAGATGCGAGGTCCGCCTGGATGGCCCGGACGGTCCCGCGAACCCGTTCGTCCTCCGGCGGCAGGAATCCGACCTGCGGGATGAGCAGCAGTGACGCGTCCAGGGCACGGGAGCCGTAGTACTGGGTGAAGGTGTTTCGGTCGGAGTCGTAGCCCTTGGCGCACACGTCGGCATGGATCTCGTCACGCAGGGCCCGGTAGCGATCGACCGGACCGTGCAGACCCATCGTCTCCACGGTCCGCACCGCGCGGTCGGCCGCGACCCAGGCGAGCACCTTGGAGTGGGTGAAGTGCTGGCGCGGGCCACGGATCTCCCAGAGGCCCTCGTCCGGCTCGCTCCAGTTGCTCTCGAGCCAGTCCATCAGGCCACGCTGTATCCGCCACGCGTCCTGGTTCGGGTCCAAGCCGTAGGACCGTGCCAGCCATAGCGTGTCCATGACCTCGCCGTAGACGTCGAGCTGGAGCTGGTCGACGGCGCCGTTGCCGATGCGCACCGGTGTGGAGCCCTCATAGCCGGCCAGCCACGGAAGGTCCATCTCCGGCACCCGCCGCTCCCCGGCGACGCCGTACAGGATCTGCAAGGACTCCGGGCTTCCGGCGATCGCCCGCAGCAGCCACTCGCGCCAGTCGCAGGCTTCGGCGCTGTAGCCCGTCTTGACCAGGGCCTGCAAGGTGAAAGTGGCATCCCGAAGCCAGCAGAACCGGTAGTCCCAGTTGCGGGTGCCGCCGATCTCCTCGGGCAGCGACGTGGTCGCCGCCGCGACGATCCCACCGGTCGGTGCGTAGGTCATCGCCTTGAGCGTGACCAGGGACCGGACGACTGCTTCCCGGTGCGGGCCGTCGTACGTGCACTGGTCGCCCCACGTGCGCCAGAACTCCTCCGTCTCGACCAGCGCCTGCTCCGCATCGACCGGGTCTGGACGACTGACGTACGAGGGCGCCCACGTCAGCACGAAGTGGACGCGTTCGCCCGCGCTCACGGTGAAGTCGGCGTACGAGGCGAAGTCGTGGCCGTGGTGCTCGACGTCGCTGGCGAGCCAGACCGAGTCCGGCCCGGCGATCGCGCCCATCTCGCCGCCCTGGTGGCGGACCCAGGGGACCACCTCGCCGTAGCCGAAGCGCAGCCGCAGCTCGCTGCGCATCTCGACCTGCCCGGACAGGCCCTCGACGATCCGCACGACATCCGGTGCCTCGCCGCGCTCGGGCATGAAGTCGATGACCCGGACGGTCCCTTCCGGGCTCTCCCACTCGGTCTCGAGGATCATGGTGTGCCCACGGTAGGAACGAGTCGTGCACGCCTCACCGGACAGCGGCGCCAGGCACCAGTGGCCGTTCTCCTTGGAGCCGAGCAAGGACGCGAACACGGCGTCGGAGTCGAAGCGCGGGAAGCATAGCCAGTCGATCGACCCGTCCCGGGCGACGAGCCCGGCGGAGAGGCGGTCCGAGATCAGCGCGTAGTCCTCGATCTTCATCGTCACGGGACCGACCTACCCACTCTCGTGTCGTCGACCCGGTGGCCGGCTGGCTCCGCGGGTTTTCCTCCGGTGTCATCGGTGGAACCCGGTGCGGAGGGTGTGGAAGTCCCGCGGCGATCGGCCGCCTCGCGGCGGGCCATGACGACGAACCAGACCAGCGCTCCACAGGCGAACAGCAGCCACTGCACGGCGTACAGCAGGTGCGGACCCTCGCTGGGGCCCGGCGCAGGCAGCCGGGCCGGAGCGACTCGTGGCGCCGGACGCTCGGCGGTGAGGTCCGCGTACCCGCGGTACACGTCGTAGGGGAGCGTGCGGGCAATGCCGGGCACGTCGATGCGGGTCACCTGGCCGCGCGGCGGGGGACCCGTGGTCGCGGCTGGCTCGCTCAGCCGGACGCGGGCGGTGACGCTGACCGTCCCTCCCGGCGGCCGCGGCACATCGGGCACGGCGGTCGAGGTCGGGCCGTCGGGGATCCAGCCGCGGTTGACCAGCAGTGCCGTCCCGGAGCCCGTCACCAGCGGGGTGAGGACGTAGAAGCCCACCTGCCCGTCAAAGGGCCGGGTGCGCACCAGCAGCTGTTCGCCGGCGTCGTACCGGCCGACCACCCGTACCCGCCGGAACTGCGCACCAGGCGCGAGGTCGCTGCGGACCGCCAGGAGGCGCTCGGCTGCCACGGGCGGGGTGTCCAGGTTGCGCTCGAGGAGTGCGTTGCGCGCATGGCGCTCGCCCAGCCGGTGCAGCTGCCAGCGACCGAGGAACACGCAGGCCGTGGCGACCAGCACCGCAACCAGCAGCAGACCCAGCCAGCGACGGGTCAGCAGGAAGCGGTACACGCTCAGACGGTAACCGGCATCCGGGCCTGCTGCCGACAGCGGGGATCCGGACGCGAACAGGGGATTCGGGGGTCCGCAGTGGGCTGGGGCTCTCCTATCGGGCCGGGCCGACGTAAGGTGGACGGATGCTGATCGACACGTTCGGGCGGGTGGCGACGGACCTGCGCGTGTCGTTGACCGACAAGTGCAACCTGCGCTGCTCATACTGCATGCCCCCCGAGGGCCTGGAGTGGCTGCCGTCCACCGAGGTGCTCACCGACGACGAGGTCGTCCGTCTGGTCGAGATCGCCGTCCGCGAAGGCGTGACCGAGGTCCGGTTCACCGGTGGGGAGCCACTGCTGCGCCGCGGGCTCGTCGACATCATCGAGCGGGTCAGCGCGCTGCCGACCCATCCGCGCACCTCGCTGACGACCAACGGGATCGGCCTGGCGAAGATGGCTCCCGCCCTGGCGGCCGCCGGCCTGGACCGGGTCAACGTCTCGTTGGACACCCTGGACCGCGACCGGTTCCGCGAGATCGCCCGCCGGGACCGGATCGAGGACGTCTTCGCCGGGCTCGAGGGTGCCCGGCAGGCCGGCCTGACACCCGTCAAGGTCAACGCCGTCCTGACTCGCGGGGTCAACGACGAGGAGGCCGTCCCGCTGCTGCGCTGGGCGCTGGGCGAGGGCTACCACCTGCGCTTCATCGAGGCGATGCCGCTGGACGCCCAGCACAGCTGGAGCCGCGACGAGATGGTCACGGCCGACGAGATCCTCGCCCGGCTGGGCCAGGAGTTTGCTCTGACCCCGGCCGACGCCGAGGAACGCGGCAGCGCGCCGGCCGAGGAGTGGCTCGTCGACGGCGGACCTGACCGGGTCGGCGTCATCGGCTCGGTCACGCGGCCGTTCTGTGGCGCGTGCGACCGGGTCCGTATCACCGCCGACGGGCAGCTGCGCAACTGCCTGTTCGCCCGGGAGGAGTCCGACCTGCGCGCCGCCCTGCGGTCCGGGGTCAGCGACGAAAATCTCGCCGACCGGATGCGGACTGCGATGGGAGCCAAGCGAGCCGGGCACGGCATCGACGACCCCGGGTTCCTGCAGCCGTCGCGACCGATGTCAGCCATCGGCGGCTGAGCCTCACCGGCTGACGGCATCGGGACCCTGGGCGCCAGGCGAGGCCGGGCGAGAGCCGATCCCTCTCTGGGCAGGGATCAGTCGCCGGAGCTGCGCGGCTGGTCCCAGTCCGCCAGCGCGACGGTCTCCCTGAGGAAGGCTCTGGTCTCGAGGAAGTCGGACAGCGACGTCCGGTGCTCGTCGCAGGCGGCCCAGGTCTTGCGGCGCTCCGGCGAGTGGATCTTGGAGTTGTTCCAGGCGAGGACCCAGGTCGCGACCGACCGGCAGCCCTTCGCGGAGCAGATCGGCGACGGCGTCTCCCGGACCGAGGCCTCGCTCACGCCCTGCTCACCGACAGCTCCCGCGGGTCCGGACGGCTCCGAGCGGAGCGGGGCGATGCCGGGCAGCCACGGGGGGAGCCGCCCGGCATCGCGATCGGGACGTCGTCGGCGGCACGAACCGGCTCAGACGACGTGGCCGGAGTATTGCACGATCTGATGTCACATCAAGTCCGGGTTCCCTCGATTGCCGGACGATCAGGTGTGCCTCCGGCGTCCGGGAGATCGATCGCGCGTTCCCTCCCGCCGTTGGCGAACACGACCGAGAGGTACGGCAGCAGCACCGCCCCGGCCAGGAAGACCCAGCGCAGCCAGCCGTC